>NZ_JBITXP010000009.1:86284-377051 GCF_044544765.1 Streptomyces sp. NPDC053513 | reverse complement strand
CAAACAAACCCCCCCCCCCCCCCCCCCCCCCCCCCCCCCCCCCCCGGGGGGGGGGGGCCGGGGGCGCCCCCCCCCCGGGGCCCCCCCCCGCGTCCGCGCACCCTGCATACCCTGGTCGGCATGATCAGGGTGCTGCTCGCCGACGACGAGACGATGATCCGGGCCGGGGTGCGGGCCATCCTCGCCACCGACCCCGGGATCGAGGTGGTGGCCGAGGCCGGGGACGGACACGAGGCCGTCGAGCTCGCCCGCGAGCACCGACCGCACGTCGTCCTGCTCGACATCCGGATGCCCCGGCTCGACGGCCTCGGCGCGGCCGAGGAACTGCGCGGGGCGGTGCCGGACGCGGCCGTCGTCATGCTCACCACCTTCTCCGAGGACGCCTACATCGCGCGGGCGCTCGGCAGCGGCGTCAGCGGCTTCCTCCTCAAGTCCGGAGACCCGCGCGAACTGATCGCCGGGGTCCGGGCCGTGGCCGGGGGCGGCGCGGCCCTCTCCCCCACGGTCGCCCGGCGGGTCATCGACACCCTCGGCGGCGAGCGGTTCACCCGCGCGGCCGAGGCGCGGACCCGGCTGGAACCCCTCACGGGCCGGGAGCGGGAGGTCGTCGCCCTCCTCGGCGCCGGGCTCTCCAACCAGGAGATCGCCGGCCGCATGCACGTCGTCGAGGGCACCGTGAAGGCGCACGTGAGCGCCGTCCTCGGCAGGCTCGGCCTGCGCAACCGGGTCCAGCTCGCGGTCCTGGCGTACGAGGCGGGCCTGGTCCCCGATGCGTGAGCGCCTCTTCGACCTGGGGCTGTGGCTGCTCCTCTGCCTGCCCGTCCTGCTGAAGTCGGACCCGGACGACGGTGGGAGCTGGACCCGGGTCGCCGTCGGCGTGGCGGCCCTCGCGGGCTGTGTCGCGGCCGGCCGGCGGTGGCCGCTGGTGCCGATCGCGGTCGTGGTCGCGGCGAGCCTGCCCCTGAGTCCGGAGCTGTTCACCCCCTCGTACAGCCTGGCGCTCGTCGCCTTCGGCTATCTGGCGGGCCGGCGGCAGGAGCAGACCCGGGCGGCGCTGTGGCTGTTCGGCGCGATCGCGGCGGCGGGGCTGGCCCTGACGGTCGTCGCGCACGCCTCCCTCGGCCAATGGTTCACGCTGCTGCTGTCGCTGGCCCTCGCGATCGTGGCGCCCTGGCTGATCGGCCGCTACATGCGCCAGTACGACCGGCTGGTGCGCAGCGGCTGGGAGCTGGCCGACCGGATGGAGCGGGAGCAGGCGGCCGTCGCCGACCGGGAACGGCTGCGGGAGCGCTCCCGGATCGCGGGCGACATGCACGACTCCCTCGGCCACGACCTGGCCCTGATCGCGGTCCGCGCGGGTGCCCTGGAGGTCGATCCGGCGCTCGGCCCGGCCCAGCAGCACGCGGCCGGGGAGCTGCGGCGCGCGGCGGCGGACGCGACGGCCCGGCTGCGGGACATCATCGGCGTCCTGCGCGAGGGCGACGCCGGGGCGCCGACGACGCCGCCCGGGGAGACGGTCGAGGACCTGACGGCCCGCGCCCGGGCCTCGGGGCTGGCCGTCACGCTCGCCACGACCCCGGTGCCGAAGCTGCCGGGGATGTCGGGCCTCGCCCTGCACCGGGTGGTCCAGGAGGGCCTGACGAACGCGGCGAAGCACGCGCCGGGCGCGGCGGTCTCGGTCACGGTCGCGGAGGAGGGGACGAGCGTGCGGGCCCGGGTGGTGAGCGGCCCCGGCACCCCGCCGGACGGAACGGCGCCGACGGGCCGGGGCACCGGGGGCACGGCGCAGAGGGGACACGCCTCCCGCACCCCCTCGGGAACGGACCTCGCCCCCGGCGGCACGGCACGGAAGAACCAGGCCCCCGCCGACTTCACACGCCCGGCCCCCGCCCCCGGAGGTACCGGCGGGACCGGCCTCGTCGGGCTCGACGAGCGGGTGCGGCTCGTGGGCGGGTCGCTGGCGCACCGGGTCACCGGGGACGGCGGTTTCGTCCTGGAGGCCGTCCTGCCCCGAAACGCCCCGGCGCCGCTGCCGGCCGCGCCGCGCTCCGCGCGGGAGCTGGACCGGGCCCGCCGCGAGGTCCGCAAGGGCCTCGCGCGGGCGATCTGGATCCCGCTCGCGCTCCTCGCCGGTCTGGGCCTGCTGATGGTGGGCGTCGCCCTGTGGACGCAGGCCCGGTCGTACCTGGAGCCGGAGGACTACGCCCGGATGCGGGTCGGGCAGTCGCTCGCGGAGCTCGCCGAGGTCTCCGACGGGCTGCCCGACCGCCCGCTGGACGGCCGGCCGCAGCGCGCCCCGGCGGAACCGGCCGGCATGGACGAGTGCCGGTACTACCGGTCCACCCTGCTGGCCGCGATCCCGGTGTACCGGCTGTGCTTCGTCGACGGGCACCTCGCCGACAAGGCGAAGGTGCCGTAGGGAACGGTCCCGCGGAGAACGGCCCCGCAGCGGACCCGGCTACCTCAGGAGCACCCCCGCCCCCTCCCCCGTCGTCTCCGACGGCAGGGCCACGAGGCCGAGCTCGGCCGGCCGGGCGAGCAGCGGATGGGCGGGCAGGACGCGGACCGTGCAGCCGAAGGAGCCCGTCCGGTCGAGCTCCAGGGTGCCCGCGTAGGGCTGCCGCCCCTCCAGGTCGGGGCCGCCGGCCGGCTTGAGGGTGACGGTCCGGGTGGCGGTGAGGGTGTCGTCGGCGTCGACGCGGCCGGTGACGGCCTGGACCTCGACGTCGTCGGGGCCGAGCGAGCCGAGCGCCACCCGGACCCGGACGACGGGCGTGGCGCCCAGCTCCGCGTCGGCGAGGTCGTCCGCGAGCCCGTCGCCGACCTCGACGTGGTCGACGGCCACCCCGGGCCAGGCCTGCCGGACCCGGGCCTTCCAGGCGGCGAGGTCCCGCGCCCGGGGCGGGGTGAGGGCCCGGTGGGCGCCGGCGGCGGGCACGTACAGCTTCTCGACGTACTCGCGGACCATCCGGTCGGCGAGGACCTTCGGGCCGAGGTCGGCGAGGGTGCGCCGGACCATGGCCGTCCAGGCGGCCGGCACGCCGTCGGGGCCCCGGTCGTAGAAGCGGGGGGCGACGCGGCGTTCGATCAGTTCGTAGAGGGCGGCGGCCTCCAGGTCGTCGCGGCGGTCCTCGTCGGCGGCGGCCGCGCCGTCGGCGGTGGGGATGGCCCAGCCGAACTCGGGCCGGAACCACTCGTCCCACCAGCCGTCGAGCACGGAGAGGTTGAGGCAGCCGTTGAGGGCGGCCTTCATGCCGCTGGTGCCGCAGGCCTCCAGGGGACGCAGGGGGTTGTTGAGCCAGACGTCGCAGCCGGGGTAGAGGCCGCGGGCCATCTCCATGCCGTAGTCGGGCAGGAAGACGATCCGGTGCCGGACGCGGGGGTCGTCGGCGAAGCGGACGAGTTCCTGCACGAGCCGTTTCCCGCCGTCGTCGGCGGGGTGGGCCTTGCCGGCGACGACGAGCTGCACGGGCCGCTCGGGGTGGAGGAGGAGGGCCCGCAGCCGGTCCTTGTCCCGCAGCATCAGGGTGAGCCGCTTGTACGAGGGGACGCGGCGGGCGAAGCCGATGGTGAGGACGTCGGGGTCGAGGACGGACTCGGTCCAGCCGAGCTCGGCGGCGGCCGCGCCGCGCTGCCGCCAGGAGGCCCGCAGCCGCTCCCGTACGTCGGCGACGAGCCGCTCGCGGAGGGTGCGGCGCAGCTCCCACAGCTCCTGGTCGCTCGCGTCCGGGGAGAGCCGGCCGACCTCGGGGGCGACCCAGGTGGGGGCGTGGACGCCGTTGGTGACGGAGGTGATCGGCACCTCGTCGGCGTCGAAGCCGGGCCAGAGCCCGGCGAACATGGAGCGGCTGACGGCGCCGTGGAGGGTGGAGACGCCGTTGGCGCGCTGGGCGAGGCGCAGGCCCATGGCGGCCATGTTGAAGACGTGGGGTTCGCCGCCGAGCGGGGTCTCGTCGCCGAGGGCGAGGATCCGGCCGAGGTCGACGCCGGGGAGGGCGCCGTCGTCGCCGAGGTGGCGGGCGACGAGGGCCCGGTCGAAGCGGTCGATGCCGGCGGGGACGGGGGTGTGGGTGGTGAAGACGGTTCCGGCCCGGACGGTCTCCAGGGCACTGTCGAAGTCGAGTCCCTCGCCCTGGAGTTCGCGGACGCGTTCGAGGCCGAGGAAGCCGGCGTGGCCCTCGTTGGTGTGGAAGACCTCGGGGGCGGGGTGGCCGGTGAGCCGGGTGTAGGTGCGGACGGCGCGGACGCCGCCGATGCCGAGGAGCATCTCCTGGAGGAACCGGTGCTCGCTGCCGCCGCCGTACAGGCGGTCGGTGACGGACCGTTCGCCGGGGGCGTTCTCCTCGACGTCGGAGTCGAGCATGAGGAGCGGGACGCGGCCGACGCGGGCGATCCACAGGTGGGCGTGGAGGCTGCGGCCGCCGGGGAGGGCGAGGGTGATGCGGGCGGGGGTGCCGTCGGCCTCGCGGAGGAGGGTGACCGGCAGTTCGCCGGGGTCGAGGACGGGGTACTGCTCCTGCTGCCAGCCGTCCCGGCCGAGGGACTGCCGGAAGTAGCCGTGCCGGTAGAGCAGGCCGACGCCGATGAGGGGGACGCCGAGGTCGCTGGCGGACTTGAGGTGGTCGCCGGCGAGGATGCCGAGGCCGCCGGAGTACTGGGGCAGGGCGGCGGCGACGCCGAACTCGGGCGAGAAGTAGGCGACGGCGGCCGGGGCGTCGCCGGTCAGACCCTGGTACCAGCGGGGGGCGTGCAGATAGTGGTCGAGGTCCTCGGCGGCGGCGCGCAGCCGGGCCAGGAAGTCCTGGTCGGCGGCGAGCGCGGCGAGCCGGGGCGCTTCGAGGGCGCCGAGGACCCGGACGGGATCGGCGCCGGCCGGCGCCGCCGCGGAGGGGGGGTCGAGGGATGCGAAGAGCTCCCGGGTGGGCTCGTGCCAGGACCAGCGCAGGTTGTGGGCGAGGTCGGCGAGGGGTCGAAGGGTGTCGGGGAGGACGGGACGCACGGTGAATCGACGGATTGCCTTCACGTTGTCCACCTTCGCAGGCGAGTACGGAGCGGAGCGGGCGCACCACGCTGTGTGCCACCAAGACGGTAGGGCCTGCCGGGCCGGCGGGCCACGGGGCGTCAGGGGGCGGGCACCGCCACGTCGTACGGGGAGCCCTGGTTGACGGTGGCCGGGTCGAAGGCGCCGGTGGCGGCGTACCGGCCGGCGATGGCGGCGAGTTCCTCGGCGGGGATGACCTGGTGGATGTCGGTGAAGCCGTGCGGGGCGCGGGCGTGGGCGAGGTCGATGACGACCTCGGGGCCGAGGCTCCGGTTGGCGTGCTGGAGGGCGGTCATGGCGGGGCGGCGTTCGCGCTCGTAGGCGGCGAGGCCCTCGGCGGGGTCGTCGGGGTGCCGGGCGAGGGCGTGGGCGAGGGCGCGGGCATCGACGATCGACTGGGTCGCCCCGTTGGAGCCGATGGGGTACATGGCGTGGGCGGCGTCGCCGATGAGGGTCGTGCGGCCGTGGGTCCACCGGTCGAGGGGGTCGCGGTCGACCATCGGGTACTCGTGGGCGGTGTCGGCGGCGCGCAGGACGGCGGGGACGCTGACGCCGTCGAACTCCCAGCCCTCGTAGTGCGGGAGGAAGGTCTCGACGGGGACGGCGCGGTTCCAGTCGCCCCGCAGCCGCTCCTCGCCGCAGGCGGCCGGGGTGTCGGCGGGACGGGCGAGCGCCCAGTTGACGAGGACCTCGCGGCCGGGTCCGGTGGGCCGGCCCATGGGGTAGACGACGGCCTTCTGCCGGTCGTCGCCCGCGATGAGCATGAAGGAGCCCACGGCCCGGGCGGGCATCCGGGACACGCCCCGCCACACGAGCATCCCGTTCCACGGGGGGCCGCCCTCGGCCGGGTTGAGGGCAGCGCGGACGGCGGAGCGGATGCCGTCGGCGCCGACGAGGACGTCCGGTTCGAGGGAGGCCCGGCCCCGGACGGGTCCGTCCCGGTGCTCCAGGCGCAGCCGGGGCCGCCCGCCCGGGAGCGGTTCGACACCGGTCACCCTGACGCCGGTGACCAGGGCCGCGGTGCCGAGCCGGGCGCGGACGGCGCCGGCCAGGACCTGCTGGAGGTGGCCGCGGTGGACGGACAGCTGGGGCCAGCGGTAGCCGGCGCCGAAGCCGCGGGGTTCCCGGGATATGAGGCCGCCCGAGCGGTGGTAGTAGCGCAGTTCGCGGGTGCGCAGGGCGCCGGCCTCCAGGGCGTCGAGGAGGCCGAGGGCGTCGAGTTCGCGGACGGCGTTCGGCATCAGGTTGAGCCCGGCGCCGACGGGGCGGACGGCCGCGGCGGCCTCGACGACGGTGACCCGCTCGAATCCGGCGGCGTGCAGCGCGAGGGCGGCGGTGAGACCGGCGATGCCGCCGCCGGCGATGAGGACGTGGGGGCCGTGGCCGGTGTGGGGGGACATGGCGGGTGCTCCTTAGCGCGGTTACGCGGCCGCGGGGCCGACGGGGGTCACGGCGGGGCGGCGTCGCTCGGTGGCGCGGCGCACCATGGTCTCGTTCTCCCTGGTCAGGTCCAGGATCGAGCGCAGCAGCGCGACGGGGGCGCCGCCGCTGCCCTCCTCGTACAGGCGTACGTCGTCGCTGTACGCCTTGCGGGCGATGCCGAGGTGGCGGGCCCGGAAGGTCTTCAGGATCCGCAGGACGCGGCCGAGCGCCTCGGCCGAGGCGGTGAGCGCGGGCGGCAGCCGGTCGGCGCCCTCCCAGCTGACGGCCGCCGACAGCTTGCCGACGGCGGAGACCCCGCCGTGGTGCCGGGCGTGGAAGGCGCGCCAGGTCGGCAGGGCGTAGGGCAGGGACTCGGCGAGGAAGGCGTCGTAGGCGGTGTCGGAGCGGTCGCACTGCCACAGCGTCAGGTCGACCAGCCAGAGCGGGACCTGGGCGGCGGCCGGGCCCAGGTAGTCGCGGCCCGCGATCTCGACCTCCTCGAAGTAGGGGCGGAGGGTGAGCGCGAAGTACTCGGGCGGGACCTGCGCGACCGTGAGGTCGATGGAGTCCACCATCGTCCCCACGTGTCCGGCGATGCGGTGGAGGGCGGTGGCGAAGCCGGGGTCGTACGGTTCGAGGCGGGCGACCCGGGCGCAGTCGTCGAGGGCCGCGACGAGTCCGGGGAAGACCATCCGTACGGCGTCCTGGAGGCGGGCCTCGGTGGGGTGGCCGGTGTAGGTGCGGCGGCGGGGGCCCTTGGGGTTCCAGGTGGTGTAGTGGTGGACGGTGTCGCGGGGCACCATGTCGGTGCGGCGGCCGAGGAGTTCCAGGACGGGCAGGGCCTCGGGGACCGCGTGCAGCGGCTGCACGCCGTGCCGTTTCAGGGAGCCGAGCAGGATGCCGAGGTCCCGCATGGCGGCGAGCGCGCCGCCGACGCTCCACTGCGCGGCCCGGTCGAGGTCGGGGACCAGGGCGCGCAGGGCGACGGTCAGGGCGGCGACGTCGGCCCGCGCGTTCATCGCGGGCACCGCGGCGAGCAGGGCGTCGGCGCCCAGCGGGTCGGCGGCGCGTATGTCCTCGGTCGTGTGACGCGGGTCGCCGAGCAAAGGGGCCTCTATTCTTCGGGGCTCGGTGCGCCGGGGGAACGGGGCTCACCGGCCGGGTGGTCAGGGGGTGGGCATCGCGTCGTGGGGGGGGTCAGTACGGGTCGGGCACCCGGTCCTTCGGCGGGGCGGTCCGCGCCGGGAGGTGCGGGCGTACGGAGAGCAGGGCGGCCAGGGCGGCGAAGGCGGCGCCGGTGAGCAGGGCGGCGCGGAAGCCGGCGGTCTCGGCGGCGGCCCGGGCCGTGTCGCCGGCCGCGGTGCGGAGGGCGTCCCCGGTACGGCTGGTGGCGACGGCCACCAGGACGGCGAGGCCGAGGACGGAGCCGAACTGCTGGCTGGTGTTGACGAGTCCGGAGGCGAGTCCGGTCTCGGCGGGCGCGGCCTCGGCGGTGGCAGCCACGTTGGTGGTGACCGTGACCAGCGGCAGGGCGGCGCCGAGGAGGAGGCTGGGGGCGAGGACGGTGCTCGCGAAGGTGCCGTCGGAGGTGAGCGCCAGGGCCAGCCAGAGGGTTCCGGCGCACAGCAGGACGAAGCCGAGGGTCATGGTGCGGTGCAGGCCGACGCGGAGGATGATCCGGCCGGTCCGGGGGGCGACCGCGACGACGACGAGGGAGAGCGGCAGGAGTCCGAGGCCGCCGCCGAGGGGCGTGTGTCCGAGGACGTCCTGGAGGTAGAGGCTCACCAGGAAGAACATCGGGAACAGCGTGGTCTGGGCGAGCGCGGCGAGGACGTTGGCGAGCCGGAGCGCGGGCCGGGCGAGGACCGGGGGCGGGACGAGCGGGGCGGCGGCGCGGGTCTCGACGGCCGCGAAGACGAGCAGCAGCGCCAGGCCGGCGCCGCCGCTGCCGAGGGTGCGGACGGTGAGCCATCCCGCTTCGGAGCCGCCGACGAGGGCGTGGGCGAGGAGGCCGAGGCCGGCGGTGGCGGTGAGCGCCCCGGCGAGGTCGAAGCCGCCGGACGCCCCTCCGGTGCGCGGGTCGAGGACGGCGACGGCGAGGACGGCGAGGACGGCGGCGAGGAGGACGTTCAGCCAGAACGTGGCGCGCCAGCCGAGGGCGTTGGTGAGGACGCCGCCGAGGACCGTGCCGAGGACGCCGCCGAGGCCGCCCATGGCGGCGAAGGCGCCGAGGGCCCTGTGCCGGGCGGGGCCGTCGGGGAAGAGCAGGAGCAGCAGGGCGAAGGCGGCGGCCGCGGCGAAGGCGGCGCCGACGCCCTGGGCGGCGCGGGCCGCGACGAGGGCGCCGGCGCCGGGGGCGAGACCGCCGGCGGCGGAGGCGGCGGCGAGCAGGCCGAGGCCGCCGAGGAAGACCCGCCGGTGGCCGAGGAGGTCGGCGACGCGTCCGCCGAGGAGGAGCAGTCCGCCGAAGGCGATGAGGTAGGCGTTGGCGACCCAGGAGAGGCCGGCGGAGCCGGAGCCGAGGTCCTCGCCGACGGAGGGCAGCGCGACGTTGACGATCGCGGTGTCCGTGATCAGCAGCAGCTGGGTGGAGGCGAGCAGGGCGAGCGCCCCGCGCCGCGGGCCCGGTGGTGGCGGCGTCACCGGGTCGTCCCCAGGCCGTAGCCGTCGAGGCAGGCGCGGGCGAGGTTCTCGCACTCCTCCGCCGAGCCGGCCCAGGTCTGCATGGTGAGGTAGACGTGCGGGGCGCCGTGGTAGAAGCGCTCGTACTGCTCGTGGCGGCCGGCGAACTCCGAACCGAGGGCGTCCCAGGCGAGTTTGAGGAGTTTGACGCGGTCCTCGGCGGGGTGGCCGGGGCTGGAGAAGTAGCGGCGGACCAGCGGCCCGAGTTCGGGGTGGAGGAGGTCGCGGCCGCTGGCGGGGAGCTGGACGAGGGCGCCGCCGGCGAGGAGCTTGATGTCCTGGACGGCACGCGGGTAGAGCTCGCCGGCCATGATCCGCTGGGCGAAGGAGATCTCCTGCCCGGGGCGGACGCCGCCGCGCCCGCCGTCGACCTCCTCGTACGAGGCCTCGGCGGCGAGGACGAAGGCCTTGGCCTGGGCGACCATGCCGAGGAGCCGGCCGAGGGCCTGGGTGACGGCGGGCAGCTTCTCGGTGCCGTTCGAGCGGGTGATCAGGATCGCGAGGCCGGTGAGGAACTCCAGCTTGGTCCAGAAGCGGGTGGCGGACTGGTGGACGAGGTTCAGGTAGGCGGGGGTCCGCCACCAGATCGCGCCGGTTCCGGCCGGGTCCCGGTAGGTGAGGACCCGCTCCCAGGGCACGAAGACGTCCTCGCAGACGAGCATCGCGTCGTTCTCGTCGTACCGGGAGGAGAGCGGGTGGTCGAAGACGGACCGGGCGCGTTCCTCGTAGGAGGTGCGGGAGATCAGCTTGAGGCCGGGGGCGTCGAGCCGTACGGAGAAGGTGACGGCGTGCTCGGTGTCGTCGTCGGCGAGCGGTTCGATGGTGCCGACGAGGAGCTCGTCGGCGAAGACCGCGCCGGTGCCGATGGTCTTGGCGCCGCGGACGACGATCCCGCCGTCGCGTTCGGCGACGACCCGCAGGGCGAGGTCGTCCTCGCCGCGCCCGGTCGCGGGGTTGGTGAGGGTGAACGCGGTGTGCAGGTCGTCCTCGGCGATCCGGCGGTGGAGGGCGAGGGCGTGGCCGGCGGCGTCGAAGGCCTCGCCGGTGAAGACGGCGGGCGCGGCGGCGAACCCGGCGGCGCCGGCGGCCATGTAGTCGGGGGTGCGGCCGAGGAAGCCGTAACTCGCCTCGGCGGTGGTGCGGAAGGCGCGGCGCCGGGCGACGAGGTCCTCGTACGAGCGGGGGACGGCCCCGGCCCGGCGCACCCCGCCCTGGACGAGGACGGGGCGGTGCGCGGGGTCGTCGGCGAGGTCGAAGAGTCCGGCGAAGGAGGCCGCTCCGGCGCGGAAGGCGGGGTGGGCGGTGACGTCCTTGACGCGCTCGCCGTCGAGCCAGATCTCGCGCCCGTCGCGCAGTCCCTCCAGATACTCCTGCCCGGACCTCGTCACCGGTGTCTCGCCTCTCCTCGGGGTCGCGGCTGTGCCGGTCCCGAGCCTCTCCGGGCGGCCCCGGCCGGACAATGAACGTCCGTCCAGGGGTCCTTAAGAACCGTCCAGGGGCTCCCGAAGATGTCAGGTCGGGCGGTCCGGAAGCGCCTGCCGGTCCCGGCCGGGGGCGGATCAGGCGGCTCTGACCTCCCCCGACCGGTACTCGCCGGGGGTCATCCCGAACCATTTGCGGAAGGCGAGGTGGAAGCCGACGGCGCTGCGGTAGCCGACCCGCTCGGGCACGGCGGACTGCGGGAGGGAGGTCTCGGCGAGGAGCCGGCCGGCCTCCTGCATGCGGCGGGCGGAGAGGTACCGGGCGGGGGACTCCCCGACGAGCTCGCGGAAGGCGGCGGTGAACGCGGAGCGGGACATGCCGACCTCGCGGGCGAGGGAGTCGATGGTCCACGGCTCGGCGAACCGGGTCGCCATCATGACGACGGCCCTGCTGATCCCGGGGTGGCGGAGCAGCGGCAGCGAGGCCGGGTTGCCGGCGAGCTCGCGGAGCAGCGGGCGGAGCGCGAGGACGAACGCCATCTCGAAGGCGCGCAGCGTGATGAGCCGGTCGCCGGGGCCGACGGGCCGGTCGGGGGCGGCGAGCAGCCGGAGAGTGTCGCGGAGCAGCGGTTCGCGGTCGACCTGCCGGCCGTCGAGGACGAGGGCCCAGGGCAGGGAGGTGTAGAGGCCGGTGGCGGCGCCGGCGTCGTAGTGGAGTCCGGCGCACAGGAAGCGGCTGGCGGGTCCGCTGCCGTCGATGACGATCTCGCCGGAGGTGCCGGGCTGCCGTTCGGGCAGGACGGCCCTGAGGGGGACGCCCTGGCGGTCGGGCCGGTCGGAGAGGCGGTGCGCGGCGCCGGTGGGGAAGACGACGAGGTCGCCGGCGTGGAGTTCGACGGGGGTCTCGTCGTCGGCGGTGATCCAGCAGTCGCCCTCGACGACGTAGTGGAGGACGGCGCAGCTCCGTTCGGCGTCCCCCTCGATGGCCCAGGGGGCGCGGACGTGCCAGCGGCTGTCGAAGACGCCGGTGAGCCGGAGGGGTTTGAGGAGTTCGCTCAGCAGGTCCTCGTGCTCGCCCTCGCGGGGAGGGTCGAGGGGGTCGCGCTGGTCGTGACGGTCGGTTCCCACGGTTTCCATGGACGATCCTTCAACTTCCGCCCCGGTTTGTTAATTGAACGGACGAAGCGGCCGCGGCGAGCCTGGAGGGACGCCGACACGGCAGCGGTGACAGCCTATCGAAGGGCCTCAGACACACATGTCCAGTGAGATTCCGATGCGGGTGGCGGTCGTGGGCGCGACCGGCTTCCAGGGCGGCGCGGTGGCCCGCCTCCTCGCCGAGCGCCACCACCGGGTGCGGGGCCTGACCCGCCGCCCGGAGGCGGACCGGCCGCCGCTCCCCGGGGCCTTCCTCCTCGGCGGCGACCTGGGGGTGCCGGGCGACGTGCGGCGGCTCTTCGCGGGGACCACGCACGCGTTCGTCACGATGCCGCTGGTGTACGACGAGGAGCGGGTGGAGGCGTACGCGCGGAACGTCGCGGAGGCGGCGCTCGCGGCGGGCACGGAGCGGCTCGTGTTCAACGCCAACACCCGGCTGCCGCTGGGTCCGACGGGCGTCGCCGCCTTCGAGACGCGGCGGCTCGCGGAGCGGGTGCTGCGGGACAGCGGCGTGCCGCTGGTGGTGCTCCGGCCGCCGGTGTACCTGGACAACCTGTTCTCCCCGTGGAACGGGCCCGCCCTGGTCGACGAGGGCGTCCTCGCCTATCCGCTGCCGGAGTCCGCGCGGACGGCGTGGCTGTCGCACCGGGGCCTCGCGGAGGCGGCGCTCGCGGCGCTCACCCGGGAGGACCTGGAGGGCCGGACCTTCGACATCGGCGGGGACCGCGCCCTGACGGGCCGGGAGCTGGCGGCGGCCTTCGGGCGGGGGCTGGGCCGGGCGGTGCGGTACGAGGAGCTGGATCCGGCCGTGTTCGAGCGGGGTCTGGCGCAGCTGCTGGGACCGGCGACGGCGGCGGGGGTCGCGGGGATCTACCACTACATGGCGGGCGGCGCGGACCCGCTGCTGATGGCGGACGACGACGGGGTGTCGTCGGAGGTCCTCGGCGTGGAGCCGGCCCCGGTGGAGGAGTGGGTGGCGCGGCAGCCCTGGCAGGTGTGGTCGTCGGACGCGGAGGAGCCGGACGCGTCGCCGCTCCCCTGATCCCGGAACGGAGGAAGGAGCCCCGCCCACAAAGGCGGGGCCGTTTTCTTGTCCGGGTCCCGTCCTTGTCCGCTTCCCTACGCCCTAGTAGTTAACAAAGCGCCGGATTGCCCACCCGACAACCGTGGGAAGGCTCCTCCGGTACCGCCCCCGACCCCGTCTCCCCGTGCCCCCCGTTCCTATCGGTTCATCCCTGTGGACCCGCCATCCGAGTGAACGCGGACAGGAGCCGTCATGCCCGCAACCCGCCGGCCGCCGACGGAGCTAGAAAGAGCGCACCACCACCCGCACCCCCGTAACCCGTCAGGTGATGCCGTGAATCCGCTCATGGGACGCATTCCCGTACTGGACGTCCGCCCACTGGTCGACTGCGGTCGACGCCCCGCGAAGGCGGTGGCCGGAGAGACCTTCGAGGTGACGGCGACCGTCTTCCGCGAGGGCCACGACGCGGTCGCCGCCAATGTCGTGCTGCGCGGCCCGTCGGGCCGGCCCGGCCCCTGGACCCCGATGCGTGAACTGGCCCCGGGCACCGACCGGTGGGGTGCCGAGGTCACCCCGGACGTCGAGGGCCTGTGGACGTACACCGTGGAGGCCTGGAGCGACCCGGTGGCCACCTGGCGCCACACGGCGAGGATCAAGATCCCGGCCGGGATCGACTCCGAACTGGTCCTCGCCGAGGGGGCCGAGCTGCACGAGCGGGCCGCGAAGGGCGTCCCGAAGAAGGGCGGCGGCCGGGAGGCCGTGCTCGCGGCGGCGGACGCGCTGCGCGACGTGTCCCGCCCGGCGGCCGTGCGGCTCGCGGCGGCGCTGGCCCCGCGGGTGGTCGACGCCCTGGACCGCCATCCGCTGCGCGAACTGCTCTCCTCCTCCCCCGCGTTGCCGCTGCAGGTGGAGCGGGAGCGGGCCCTGTTCGGCTCCTGGTACGAGTTCTTCCCGCGCTCGGAGGGCGTGCGGAAGGTCAAGGGGCGCACGGTGCCGGGGAACTTCCGCACGGCGGCCGAGCGGCTCCCGGCGGTCGCGGCGATGGGCTTCGACGTGGTGTACCTGCCGCCGGTGCACCCGATCGGCGAGACCCACCGCAAGGGACCGAACAACTCCCTGTCGGCGGGCCCGAACGACGTCGGCGTGCCGTGGGCGATCGGCTCCCCGGAGGGCGGGCACGACGCGCTCCACCCGGACCTGGGGACCTTCGAGGACTTCGACGCCTTCGTGGCGCGGGCCCGGGAGCTGCGTCTGGAGATCGCCCTGGACTTCGCGCTCCAGTGCTCCCCGGACCATCCGTGGGTGGAGAAGCACCCGGAGTGGTTCCACCACCGGCCGGACGGTTCGATCGCGTACGCGGAGAACCCGCCGAAGAAGTACCAGGACATCTATCCGATCGCGTTCGACAAGGACATGGACGGGATCGTCGCGGAGACGGTGCGGGTGCTGCGGTTCTGGATGGACCACGGCATCCGGATCTTCCGCGTGGACAACCCGCACACCAAGCCGGTGGTGTTCTGGGAGCGGGTGATCGGCGAGATCAACCGGGCGGACCCGGACGTGATCTTCCTGGCGGAGGCGTTCACCCGGCCGACGATGATGCGGACGCTCGGCGCGATCGGCTTCCAGCAGTCGTACACGTACTTCACCTGGCGCAACACCAAGGAGGAGCTGACGGAGTACCTCACCGAGCTGTCCGGGGAGACGGCCGCGCTGATGCGGCCGAACCTCTTCGTGAACACCCCCGACATCCTGCACGCCTACCTCCAGGAGGGCGGCCGGCCCGCGTTCGAGGTGCGGGCGGTGCTCGCGGCGACGCTCTCGCCGTCCTGGGGCATGTACGCCGGGTACGAGCTGTGCGAGAACACCCCGCTGCGGGAGGGCAGCGAGGAGTACCTGGACTCGGAGAAGTACCAACTGCGGCCGCGGGACTGGGAGTCGGCTGAGCGGTCCGGGGCGACGATCACCCCGCTCATCACCGCCCTGAACCGGATCAGGCGCCGTCACCCGGCGCTCCGCCGGCTGCGGAACCTGACCTTCCACGACGTCGACAACCCGCAGGTGATCGCGTACTCGAAGCGCTCGGGTTCGAACATCGTTCTGGTGGTCGTCAACCTCGACCCGCACCACACCCAGGAGGCTTCCGTCTCGTTGAACATGCCGGAACTCGGCCTCGACTGGCACGAGACCGTGCCGGTGCGCGACGAGCTCACCGGCGAGACCTATCACTGGGGCAGGAACGCCTACGTGCGCCTGGAACCGGGCGTCACGCCCGCGCACGTGCTCGTCCTGCGACCGTCCCCGCAGACCGGAGGGTCACCCACCTCATGACGACTGTCAACGAGCCCGTCCCCGACACCTTCGAGGACACCCCCGCCAAGGACCGCGATCCCGACTGGTTCAAGCGGGCGGTGTTCTACGAGGTCCTCGTCCGCTCCTTCCAGGACAGCAACGGCGACGGCATCGGCGACCTGAAGGGCATCACGGCCAGGCTGGACTACCTCCAGTGGCTGGGCGTGGACTGCCTCTGGCTGCCGCCGTTCTTCAAGTCCCCGCTGCGGGACGGGGGCTACGACGTCGCCGACTACACGTCGGTGCTCCCCGAGTTCGGCGACCTCGCCGACTTCGTGGAGTTCGTCGACGCGGCCCACCAGCGCGGCATGCGCGTGGTCATCGACTTCGTCATGAACCACACCAGCGACCAGCACCCGTGGTTCCAGGAGTCGCGGCGCGACCCGGACGGCCCGTACGGCGACTACTACGTCTGGGCGGACGACGACAAGCAGTACGCCGACGCCCGGATCATCTTCGTCGACACCGAGTCCTCCAACTGGACCTTCGACCCGGTCCGCAAGCAGTACTACTGGCACCGGTTCTTCTCGCACCAGCCGGACCTCAACTACGAGAACCCGGCGGTGCAGGAGGAGATCCTGTCCGCGCTGAAGTTCTGGCTGGACCTGGGGATCGACGGCTTCCGGCTGGACGCGGTGCCGTACCTGTACCAGCAGGAGGGCACCAACTGCGAGAACCTCCCGGCCACCCACGCCTTCCTCAAGCGGGTCCGCAAGGAGATCGACGACCACTACCCGGACACGGTGCTGCTCGCCGAGGCCAACCAGTGGCCGGAGGACGTCGTCGACTACTTCGGCGACTTCCGCTCCGGCGGCGACGAGTGCCACATGGCCTTCCACTTCCCGGTCATGCCGCGCATCTTCATGGCCGTGCGGCGCGAGTCCCGCTACCCGGTCTCCGAGATCCTGGCGAAGACCCCGGAGATCCCCTCCGGCTGCCAGTGGGGCATCTTCCTGCGCAACCACGACGAGCTCACCCTCGAAATGGTCACGGACGAAGAGCGCGACTACATGTACGCCGAGTACGCCAAGGACCCGCGGATGCGGGCCAACATCGGCATCCGGCGGCGGCTCGCCCCGCTCCTCGACAACGACCGCAACCAGATGGAGCTCTTCACCGCACTGCTCTTCTCGCTGCCCGGCTCGCCGGTGCTCTACTACGGCGACGAGATCGGCATGGGCGACAACATCTGGCTCGGCGACCGGGACGGGGTGCGGACCCCGATGCAGTGGACCCCCGACCGGAACGCGGGGTTCTCCTCCTGCGACCCGGGCCGGCTCTACCTTCCGGCCATCATGGACCCCGTCCACGGGTACCAGGTCACGAACGTCGAGGCCGGCATGGCGTCCCCCTCCTCGCTCCTCCACTGGACGAAGCGGATGATCGAGATCCGTAAGCAGAACCGCGCCTTCGGGACGGGGACGTACACGGAACTCCCGGCGTCCAACCCGGCCGTGCTCGCCTTCCTGCGGGAGGACGGCGACGACCTGGTGCTGTGCGTGAACAACTTCTCGCGCTTCGCCCAGCCCACCGAGCTGGACCTGCGGCGCTTCGACGGCACGCACCCCGTGGAGCTGATCGGCGGGGTCACGTTCCCGGCCATCGGCCAGCTGCCGTACCTCCTGACCCTTGCGGGGCACGGCTTCTACTGGTTCCGTCTCAAGAAGGCCTGAGCCGCAGCCAGTTCCCGCTCGACCCGGGTGGGGCGGTTTCCCCCGCTCCACCCTGGGCACTGTGAACCACACACGATTCAGGTCCATACGGGTTTACTCACCGGACCCGTACGGATCTTCCCTTTCCGACACGTCCCGCACATCCGGACAGTCACAGCCGCCATCCGGGACACTCTGCGCATTTGAACGCATACGAAAGCCACTTGCGCGCCCCGGGGAAAGGACGCGATGCCATGCCGGAGACCGCATCCACCACCCGGGCCCCGGACGCCCTCCTTCCGTCCCTCGCCCCCCTGCTCCACGAATGGCTGCCACGGCAGCGCTGGTTCGCGGGCAAGGGCCGCCGGGTCACCGGATTCACGCTGGACGCGGCCACCGAGCTGCTGCCCCTGGACGGGACCGGACCCGGACTCCTCCACCTCCTCGTACGGGTCGAACAACCCGGCCGGCCGGCCGGGACACCCGCCGACTGCTACCAAGTCCTCCTGGGCGTACGGTCCCAGCTGCCGCCCCGCCTCGCCCCCGCCCTGATCGGGCGGATCCGGCAGGGGCCGCTCGCCGGACGGGCGGTGTACGAGGGGCTGCGCGACCCGCGCCTCGCGGGGCTCCTGTACGAACGCCTCCGCAGCCCGGGCCGCACCGGCCCCCTCCGCTTCCACGCCACGACGGCCCTGCCCCCCGCCCTGGCCCCCCGGATGCTGGACACCGAACAGTCCAACTCCTCCCTCGTCTACGGAGATTCGTTCATCCTGAAGATCTTCCGGCGCGTCAGCCCCGGAGCCAATCCGGACCTGGAACTGCCGCTCGCCCTCGCCGGAGCCGGCTGCGCCCGGGTCCCGGCCCCGGTGGCCTGGTTCGAGTCCGGGGCCTCCACCCTGGGCGTCCTCCAGCCCTACCTCCGGGACTCCCGGGACGGCTGGCGGCTCGCCCTCGACGCGCTCGCCGAAGGACGGGACTTCACGACCGAGGCGCGGGCCCTCGGCCGCGCCACCGCCGAGGTCCACCTGGCGCTCGCGCGGGCCCTCCCCACCCGGCGCCTGGACCGCGCGGAGACCGAGCAGCTGGCGGCGGCGATGGACCGGCGGCTGCACGCGGCGGCCCAGGCGGTCCCCGCCCTCCTGCCCCACGTGCCGGGCCTGCGGGCCGTGTTCGCGGCGGCGGGCGGCGGGAGCGTGGTGCAGCGCATCCACGGGGACCTGCACCTCGGGCAGACCCTGCGCGGCTCCGACGGGGCCTGGGCCGTCATCGACTTCGAGGGCGAACCGGCGAAGCCGCTGGACGAACGGCGCAGCCCCCAGCCCACCGTCCGCGACGTCGCCGGAATGCTCCGCTCCTTCGACTACGCGGCCCGCACGCACCGGCCCTGGAACGCGGAGTGGGCCTCCCGCTGCCGGGCGGCGTACTGCACGGGCTACGCGGAGGCGGCGGGGGTGGATCCCCGGGCGGATCCGGCGCTCCTCCGCGCGTACGAGACGGACAAGGCGGTGTACGAGGTCGTGTACGAGGCCCGCCACCGGCCGGACTGGCTCCCGGTCCCCATGTCCGCCATCCAACGCCTCGCCTCCTCATGACCACCCCCGCACCCTGCGGGGCGCTGCCCCTCCCGCACCCCCCGCACGGGACCCGCACCCGGGTGGGTCCCCCTCCGTGTGGGACCCGCGTCCGGGTGGGCGGCTCCCCCGCCCATGTGGGCCCGCGCCCTGCGGGGCGGTTTCCCACCCGCCGTGTGGGCAATCGTCCCGCTGGGGCGGGACGGGTGGGCACACGGGACGGCGCCCTCCAGCGGCGCCTCCGCGTTCCGCGCCTGGACCCGCACCACCAGCTGGGTGCACCTGGGGTGCGGGTTCAGGCCCAACAGCCTCGGGCGCCGGCCGGGCGCGGGTCCGTTGTGCCCACCCGTTCCGCCCCAGCGGAACGACTGCCCACAACGGGGGGCGCGGGGGCGCCGGCCCAGCGGGCGCAGCCCACAACGGGGGCGCGAGGGGTGGGCACCGCCCGGCGGGCGCACGCCCACAACGGCGGGTGGGCACCGCCCCGGCGGGCGCGCCCACAACGGGGGCAGACGCAGTCCGCAGCGGGGCGGGGCGACCCGTTCGGAGCAGTGGGCGGCGGGGGCGCACCCGGTCCCGCCTGCGCAAGCAGCACCCGCCCCCCGTTCGGCCGAGTGTCCCCCGTCACCACCTCACCGTTCCGTACCCGTACCCCCTTCCCCTGCCCCCAGGAGGCATCCCCGTGACCGCCCGTCCCGCAGGC
Source organism: Streptomyces sp. NPDC053513 (assembly GCF_044544765.1). Classification (NCBI taxonomy): domain Bacteria; kingdom Bacillati; phylum Actinomycetota; class Actinomycetes; order Kitasatosporales; family Streptomycetaceae; genus Streptomyces; species Streptomyces sp. NPDC053513. The sequence continues at coordinate 358,028 of NZ_JBITXP010000009.1, read as the reverse complement.
AAGACGTCCAGCTCCGTGCGGAAGGCACGGAAGGCGCCGGTACTCGACCCCGGCGACCGGGCCCGGCTGCTCGCCGGGGAGCATCACGATCCGCACGGCGTGCTCGGCGCGCACCCGGTGAAGGGCGGGGTCGTCATCCGGGTGCTGCGTCCCTGGGCGAAGGAGGTCGCCGTCCTCACCAAGGGCAAGCGCCTCACGATGGACGACGACGGCGACGGACTCTTCTCGGTGTTCGTCCCGCTGCTGCGCAAGGTGCCCGCGTACGAGCTGCGGGTCAGGTACGACGGGGACGAGATGCCCGTCCACGACCCGTACCGCTTCCTCCCCTCCCTCGGCGAGCTGGACCTGCACCTGATCGGCGAGGGGCGGCACGAGGAGCTGTGGACGGCGCTCGGGTCGCAGCCCATGACGCACGAGGGCGTGGCCGGCACCCGCTTCGCGGTGTGGGCGCCGAACGCGCGCGGGGTGCGGGTGACGGGCGACTTCACGCACTGGGACGGCACGGCGCTGCCGATGCGTTCGCTCGGTTCGACGGGCGTGTGGGAGCTGTTCGTGCCGGGGATCGGCGAGGGCGCCGTCTACAAGTACGACATCGCGCGGCCCGACGGCTCGCACACCCTCCGCGCGGACCCGATGGCCCGCCGTACGGAGTGCCCGCCGAACACCGCGTCGATCGTCACCGCCTCGCACCACGCGTGGGAGGACGCGGAGTGGATGGAGCGGCGCGGGGCGCGGCCGGCGCACGAGGCGCCGATCTCCGTCTACGAGGTGCACCTGCCGTCGTGGCGGCCGGGGCTGACCTACCGCGAGCTGGCCGAGCAGCTGCCCGCGTACGTCCGTGACCTCGGGTTCACGCACGTGGAGCTGATGCCGGTCACCGAGCACCCCTTCGGCGGCTCCTGGGGCTACCAGGTCACCGGGTTCTACGCGCCGACGGCCCGCATGGGCACCCCGGACGACTTCAGGTTCCTGGTGGACGCGCTGCACCGGGCGGGGATCGGCGTGCTGATGGACTGGGTGCCCGCGCACTTCCCGAAGGACGACTGGGCGCTGGCGGAGTTCGACGGGCGTCCGCTGTACGAGCACGAGGACCCGCGCCGTTCGCACCATCCCGACTGGGGGACGCTGGAGTTCGACTACGGCCGCAAGGAGGTGCGGAACTTCCTGGTGGCGAACGCCGTGTACTGGTGCCAGGAGTTCCACATCGACGGTCTGCGGGTGGACGCGGTGGCGTCGATGCTCTACCTCGACTACTCGCGGGAGCACGGCGAGTGGGTGCCGAACGAGTTCGGGGGCCGGGAGAACCTGGACGCGGTCCGCTTCCTCCAGGAGATGAACGCGACCGTCTACCGCCGCTGCCCCGGTGTCGTGACCTTCGCCGAGGAGTCCACCGCCTGGGACGGGGTGACGCGGGCGACGGACCAGGTGGGTCCGGGCGGCTTCGGCGGGCTGGGCTTCGGCATGAAGTGGAACATGGGCTGGATGCACGACTCGCTGGAGTACATGCAGAAGGAGCCGGTGCACCGCAAGTACCACCATCACGAGATGACGTTCTCGATGGTGTACGCGTACAGCGAGAACTACATCCTGCCGATCTCGCACGACGAGGTGGTGCACGGCAAGCGGTCCCTGGTGTCGAAGATGCCGGGCGACTGGTGGCAGCAGCGCGCCAACCATCGCGCCTACCTGGGCTTCATGTGGGCGCACCCGGGCAAGCAGCTGTTGTACATGGGGCAGGAGTTCGCGCAGGGCGGCGAGTGGTCGGTGGACCACGGGCCGGACTGGTGGCTGCTCGACCCGGCGTACGGGGCGGAGGCGGACCACCGGGGGGTGCGGGACCTCGTCCGGGACCTGAACACGGTGTACGCGGCGACGCCCTCGCTGTGGGAGCGGGACACCGTTCCGGAGGGGTTCCAGTGGGTGGTGGGGGACGCGGCCGACGACAACGTCTTCGCGTTCCTGCGGTACGACGCCTTCGGTGCGCCGCTGCTCGCGGTGTGCAACTTCTCGCCGGTGGTGCGGCACGACTACCGGATCGGGGTCCCGGACGCGTTCGCGGCCTGGGCGGAGGTCCTGAACACGGACGCGGCGCGGTACGGCGGTTCGGACGTGGTGGGCACCGACCCGGTGAAGACCGAGTCGGTGCCGTGGCACGGCCGTACGTCGAGCGTGCGGATGACGCTGCCGCCGCTGGCGACGGTCTGGCTCAGGCCCGCGTGATGATCCCGAGCCGCTGAGTGGCCCGGGTGAGCGCCACGTACAGGTCGTTGACGCCGTGCGTGGCGCCCTCCCGGATGCCGTCGGGGTCGACGACGAGGACCGTGTCGAATTCGAGGCCCTTCGCCTGGCGGGGGTCGAGGAGGACGACCGGGCGGGTGAGGTCGGGCTTCGGGCCGTGGGAGGCCTCGGGGAGGGCGGCGACGAGGGCGGGGTGGAGCGCGGCGGGCGCGATCACGGCGAGCCGTCCCTCGGCCCGCGCCTCCCCCGCCACCGCGTCGGCGGTCTCCTTGACCACGTCCTCCACGGCCCGCCGCCAGGGCTCCACGCCCGTGGAGCGGACCGAGCTCGGCGGTTCGAAGGCGGGGTCGTCCTCCCTGCGGACCTCGGCGGCGACGGCCATGATCTCGGCGGGGGTGCGGTAGTTGACGCCGAGGCGGACGTGGTCCCAGCGGTCCTCGACGTACGGGCCGAGGATGGACTGCCAGGCGCCGACGCCGGCGGGGTCGCCGGTCTGGGCGGGGTCGCCGACGAGGGTCATGGAGCGGCTGGGGCTGCGGCGCATGAGGAGCCGCCAGGCCATGGCGGAGAGCTCCTGGGCCTCGTCGACGATGATGTGGCCGAAGGCCCAGGTGCGGTCGGCGGCGGCCCGCTCGGCGGCGGTGCGGTGGTCGGCCTCCTCGTGGCGCTCGGCGAAGCGTTCGGCGTCGATGATGTCGTGGGCGGAGAGGACCTCGGAGGCGTCCTTGTCGAGTTCCTCCTTGTCCTCGAACTCGTAGGTGCGGGAGGCGAAGGAGACGTCGAGGACGCCCTGCGCGTACTGGATCTGCTTCTGCCGTTCGGCCTCCTCGGCGGCGCGGAGGGCGGAGTCGTCCTCGCCGAGGAGTTCGGCGGCCTCGTCGAGGAGGGGGACGTCGGCGGGGGTCCAGGTGCCGCCGGTGCGGCAGACGGCCTCGATGTCCTCCTCGGGGAGGTGGGTGGGGTCCGCCAGGTAGTCGGCGAGGAACTCCTGCGGGGTGAGGGCGGGCCAGAGGGTGTCGATCGCCGCGTGGACGTCGGGGTTGGCGGCGATGCCCTTGGCGAGCAGGGCGATGTCGTCGGGGCCGAGGAAGTTGGGGCCGCCGTAGGGGTCGGCGCCGATGCGGTCGGCGAGCTGCTCGGCGAGGGCGTCGAGGATGCGGAAGACGAAGTAGGGGCGGGCGAGGTTGTGCGGGAGGAAGGTCTCGCGGGCCTTGTGGCGGGCTTCGAGGGCCATGTCCCAGTCGATGACCAGGTCGCCGTCCTCGTGCGGGACGATCAGCGGTTCGCCGCGCTCGGGGACCTGCTGGCGGTCCCGTACGGCCGCGGCGAGGGCGTCGGCCATGGCGGCGGCGCCCTTGACGGCGGCGGCGCGCGGGGTGTCGGTGCCGGTGGCGTGGACGCCGGGGAAGAGTTCGGCGGGGGTGGCGAGGAGGACGCCGGTCTCGCCGAGGGAGGGCAGGACGTTCCCGATGTAGCCGAGGAAGGCGGGGTTGGGGCCGACGATGAGGACGGCCCGCTTGGCGAGCTGCTCGCGGTGCGCGTAGAGGAGGTACGCGGCGCGGTGCAGGGCGACGGCGGTCTTGCCGGTGCCGGGGCCGCCCTCGACGACGAGGACCCCGCGGTGCGGGGAGCGGATGATGGCGTCCTGCTCGGCCTGGATGGTCTGCACGATGTCGTGCATGCGGCCGGTGCGGGCGGCGTCGAGGGCGGCGAGCAGCACCTCGTCGGCGTCCCGGCTCTCGTGGCCGGTGCGGGTGCCGTCGGCGAGGTCGAGGACCTCGTCGTGGAGGGAGACGACCTCGCGGCCCCGGGTGGTGATGTGCCGGCGGCGGGTGAGCCCCATCGGCTCGTACCCGGTGGCCAGGTAGAAGGGGCGGGCGATCTCGGCGCGCCAGTCGACGACGAGCGGGGTGCGGTTCGGGTCGTCCTCGCGGATGCCGAGCCGGCCGATGTGGTGGTCGCGGCCGTCCTTGAAGACGAGCCGGCCGAAGCAGAGACCGCTCTCCCCGGCGTTGAGCGCGGCGAGCAGCCCGGACTGTTCGGCGACCAGCACGTCCCGTTCGAGCCGTCCCTGGCTGCTGCCGACCCCGGGGGTGCGCAGCGCCTGCTGGACGGCGGCCTCGGCCTGGTCCCTCAGGTCGTCGAGTCGTGCGTAGAGATCCGTGATGAATCTCTGCTCATTCCGAAATTCCTCGGTTGACAATTCGACTCCCGGCGCGATACAGTGCGTTTATTGAACTTCTCCGTGTCTTCGGTGCGTCTGAACACGGAATCCATCAATATACGCGAGGCAATACCCCGACTGTCAATTCTAGTCGGGGTATTTCTGTATGCCCCGGTGTCGGACGGGCGCCTCGGCGCCGACCGCCTCAGTCCCCGTCCAGCACGTCCTCCAGTTCCGCCAGGAGGCGGCGCTTCGGGCGGGCTCCGACCATCGACTTCACCGGCTCGCCCCCGCGGAACACCATGAAGGTCGGGGTCCCGAGGATCCCGTACTTCAGCGCGGTCTCCGGGCTGCGGTCCACGTCGACCTCGACGATCCGCAGCCGCTCCGCCTCCTCGACGGCGATCGCGCCGAGCACCGGCTTCATCTGCCGGCAGGGCGGGCACCACTCCGCCGTGAACTTCACGAGCACCGGCAGTCCGGCGCCCAGCACCTCCGTGCCGAAGTCCCCGTCCGTGACCTCCGCCACGCCCTCCGCGTACGTCGTCATCTCCGCCGTCCCTCCGTCTCCGTCACCGCTTCGAGTTCGCACCGGGGCTCCGGGCCGTGCGGCAGTTCCGCCTCGGCCCGCAGCAGCTGGGCGCCCACCTGGGCGCGCACCGCCCGGAGCTGTTCGATCAGCCCGTCCAGCTCGGCGAGCTTGCGCCGGTAGACGGCGATCGAGGCGGGGCACGAGTCCCCCGCCGGGTGGCCCGCGCGCAGGCAGTCGACGAACGGCCGCGTCTCCTCCAGCTCGAACCCGAAGTCCTGCAGGGTCCTGATCTGCTGGAGCAGCCGCAGGTCGCCCTCGTCGTACGTGCGGTGGCCCCGCTCCGTGCGCCGTGCGGTCAGCAGACCGCGGGACTCGTAGTACCGCAGGGTCCGCGTGGTCGTCCCGGCCCGCTCGGCCAGCTCTCCGATGCGCATGTCCCCGACGGTAGGCCTTGACGCCGACGTCAAGGCAAGGGGTCGGCGCCCCGCCGGGTCAGCGCCCCGCCGGGTCAGCGCCCCGCCGGCGGAAGGAGGGGTTTGCGGACCACCGGGGACGACAGCACGATCGAGGTCGTGGTCCGGCCGAGGGCCGAGGTCTGCTCCAGGACCTCCTCCAGGTGGACGGTGTCGGTGACGGCGACCTTCAGGATCCAGCAGTCCTCGCCGACCACGTGGTGGACCTCCAGGACCTCCGGGCGCGCGGTGAGCTCCAGGGTGCGGGGGTGCTTCAGGGTGTAGCCGCCGTGCGGGTTCACGCGGATGAAGGCCTGGATGCCGTAGCCGAGCACGGCCGGCGAGACGTGCGCGCCGTAGCCGGTGACCGCCCCGCCCGCCTCCAGCCGGCGGACCCGTTCGGTGACGGCCGCGGGGCTCAGCCGGACGCGGCGGCCGAGCTCGCTGAGCTTGATGCGGCCGTCGGTCTGCAGGAGGTCCAGGATCTGCCGGTCGATGGGGTCGAAAACGGACACCGAGGTTTCGTCGGCGGCGGTGCGCGAATGCCGTGGTTCCTTCGGCGAGACGGCCTGGACTCCCATGTTTCCCCCTTCGACCGGCGAGCGCACAACGTAACACTTGTCGAAGAAACAAAACGCTCGGAAGAGCAGGGAAACCGGGGGAGTTGAGAGGGTTGGAGAAGACGGAACCCATGGACGTTCTGGTCATCGGCGGGAACCGCTATTTCGGAAAGCGGCTCATCGCGCTGCTGCGGGAATCCGGGCACCGGATCACGGTGCTCAACCGGGGTTCTTCCCCGGCCCCGGAAGGAATCGAGCAGCTGGTCGCCGACCGCGACGACGAGAACGCGCTCGTCTCCGTTCTCGCGGGCCGTTCCTTCGACGTCGTCGTGGACCAGGTCTGCTACACGCCGCGCCAGGCCGAGATCGCCCGGCGCGTGTTCGCGACGCACACCCGGCGCTATGTGATGACGTCGACGGTCGAGGTCTACGAGTACGAGGACTCGGCCGAGCCGGTCGCCGAGTCCGCCCTCGACCTGGCCGCCGTGACCGTCGACACGGGCCTGCCCTGGGAGGACCCCGAGTTCCTCGAAGCGCACTACGGGGAGGGGAAGCGGCAGGCCGAGGCGGTCTTCGCGGCGGGGACGCCGTTCGCCTGGGCCTCGGTGCGGGTGGCGCACGTCCTGGGCGGCGCGGACGACTTCACCGGCCGGCTCGACCACTACGCGCGGCACATCCGGGCGGGCGAGCCCATCGCCGTGCCGGCGGTGAACCGTCCGGCGACCTATGTGTACGTGGAGGAGATCGCCGCGTTCCTCGCCTGGGCGGTCCGGGCGGACTTCACCGGACCGGTGAACGCGCACTCCTCCTCCCCGCTCACCACCGCCGACCTCTGCGTGGAGATCGAGAGGCTGGTGGGCGGCCGGACCGTCTTCCGGGAGGTGGAGGTCGGCGAGGTCTCGCCGTTCTCCTTCGCCCGCTCGTACGCCATGTCCAACTCCCGCGCGGCCTCCCTCGGTTACTCCTTCTCCGACTCCGGCGCGTGGCTGGCGAAGGCCGTCTCCGAGACGCTGGGGGTGGAGCGCTGATGCGGTACCGGATGCTGGGGGACGTACGCGTCGGCGCCGTCGGGCTCGGCACGATGCCGCTCTCCATCGAGGGCCGCCCGGACGAGGCGCGGGCCGTCGCCACCGTGCACGCCGCCCTGGACGCGGGGGTGACCCTCCTCGACACCGCCGACTCCTACCACCCGCCGGGCGGCACGCCGGGCGAGGGCGAGCTCCTCGTCGGGCGGGCCCTCGCCTCCTACGGGGGCCGGGTGGACGACGTGCTCGTCGCGACGAAGGGCGGCCGGGGGCGCACGGCCGACGGCGGCTGGACCGTGGACGGCCGGCCCGAGCACCTGCGGCGGGCGGCGGAGGGCTCGGCACGGCGGCTCGGCGGCGACGCGATCGGCCTCTACCAGCTGCACAAGCCGGACCCGGCGGTCCCGTACGCGGAATCACTCGGCGCGGTACGGGAGTTGCTGGACGCGGGCACGGTGCGGCTCGCCGGGATCTCGAACGTGGACGCCGGGCAGATCCTTCTGGCCCGCGAGATCCTGGGCGACCGGCTGGTCTCCGTACAGAACCGCTACTCGCCCGCGGTGCGGGACGGCGAGGCGGAGCTGCGGCTCTGCGTCTCCCTCGGCCTCGCGTTCCTGCCGTGGAGCCCGCTGGGCGGGATCTCGCGCAGCTCCCTGGACGGGGCGTCCGCGCTGGAGGAGGACCCGGAGTTCGGCGCCTTCCACCGGGTGGCCCGGGCGCACGGCGTCAGCCCCCAGCGGGTGGCCCTCGCCTGGCTCCTGACCCGCTCGGACACGGTCCTCCCCATCCCGGGCGCGAGCCGCCCGGAGACGGCCCGGGACTCGGCGGAAGCGACGACCCTGCGCCTCTCCCCGGAGGACCTGTCGTCCCTCTCCCCGGGGGACTCCTCGCCCCTGAACACCCCCTGACCCACGCACCCACCGGGACCCACCCGCAGGGCCGCGCCGCTCCCACGCCCGGTTGCGGGCCCACCCGCGGGGCCGATACCCCCGCCCACCCCCGTTGCGGGCTGCGCCCGCTGGGCCGGCGCCCCCGCGCCCCCTGTTGTGGGCAATCGTTCCGCTGGGGCGGCGCCCCTCCCCGTACCCCGTTGTGGGCGCGCGCCCGCGGGCGGTGCCCCCGCCCACCCCGTTGTGGGCAATCGTTCCGCAGGGCGGAACGGGTGGGCACAACGGACCCGCGCCCTACCGGCGCCCGAGGCTCATGAGCCTGAACCCGCACCCCGTGCACAGCGCACCGGGGGTGCGGGTCAAGGCGCGGAACGCGGAGGCGCCGCTGAAGGGCGCCGTCCCGTGTGCCCACCCGTCCCGCCCCAGCGGGACGACTGCCCACACGGGGGTGAGCGGGGGCACCGCCCCGTCGGGCGCGGCGCACACGGCCCGGAGGCGTCGCCTCGCCGGGTGCGGGCCCGTACGACGGACGCAGGGCCGTACGGGCGGAGGCCGGTCGGGCGCGGCCCGCACGGGGGTGGCCGGTCGGAGGCCGGTCGGGCGCGGCCCGCACGGGGGGTCGGTCGGAGGCCGGGGGTCAGACGCCCGCTCGGGCCCTCTCCTCGCCCTCGTCCGTACGCTGGTCCGGGACCCCCGCCGCCCCGTGATCGTCCACGAGGGTCGTCTCGTCGAACGGCACCCGCCCCGCCAGCACCTCCGCGGCCCGCGCCTTGTCGATCTCCTTCGTCCACGTGCCGACGAGCACCGTCGCGACCGCGTTGCCCGCGAAGTTGGTCAGGGCGCGCGCCTCGCTCATGAAGCGGTCGATGCCGACGATGAGGCCGACCCCGTCGACGAGGTCGGGCCGGTGCGACTGGAGCCCGCCCGCCAGGGTCGCGAGCCCGGCGCCCGTGACGCCCGCCGCCCCCTTCGAGGCGATGATCATGAAGACGAGGAGCGAGATCTGCTCGCCGACCGACAGCGGGTCGCCCATCGCCTCGGCGGTGAAGAGCGAGGCCATCGTCAGGTAGATCGCGGTGCCGTCGAGGTTGAAGGAGTAGCCGGTCGGCACGGTGATGCCGACGACCGGCTTGCTGACGCCCAGGTGCTCCATCTTCGCGATGAGCCGCGGCAGCGCGGACTCCGAGGACGAGGTGGAGAGGATCAGCAGGAACTCGCGGCCCAGGTACTTCAGGAGGGCCCAGATGTTGATCCCGGCGATCAGGCGGAGCAGCGCGCCGAGGACCACGAAGACGAAGAGCCCGCAGGTCAGGTAGAAGCCGATCATGATGACGGCCAGCGACTTCAGCGCCGCCGCACCCGTCGCCCCGACGACCGCCGCGATCGCGCCGAACGCGCCGACCGGCGCGGCCCACATGATCATGCCGAGGATGCGGAAGACCAGCTTCTGGATGTGCCCGATGCCCCGGAGGACCGGTTCGCCCGCCGCGCCCATGGCCTGGAGCGCGAAGCCGGCGAGGAGGGCGACGAGGAGGGTCTGCAGGACCTCGCCCCCGGTGAAGGCGGAGACGAGGGTGGTCGGGATGATCCCGAGCAGGAAGTCCGGGGTCGACTCGTGCGCGCCCTCGGCCTGCTTGACGCCGGCCTCGGCGAGCTCCTTGGTGAGGTGGAGCCCGGAGCCGGGTTCCAGCAGGTTGCCGACGAGCAGACCGATCGCGAGCGCGACGGTCGACATCACGAGGAAGTAGCCGAGGGCGAGGCCGCCGACGGCGCCGACCTTCGCGGCCTTCCGGACGGAGCCGACGCCGAGCACGATCGTGCAGAAGATGATCGGCGAGATCATCATCTTGATCAGGTTGACGAAGCCGGTGCCCAGCGGCTTGAGCTCGACGGCGACGCCCGGCGCCAGGAAGCCGACCGTGATGCCGAGCAGTACGGCGCCGATGACGGCGAGATACAGATAGTGGGTGCGGTCCCGGCGTGCGGCCACGGGGTCCTCCTCGTGCTGATGGGTGTCCACGTCCCGGTGGACCTCCGCGACTATCCATCAGCCTGTGACCGGGGTCACGGTTGCGTGCGTTTCGTTCACGACGGGAACGGGATCGGGAGCGGGACGGGAACGCCCGGAAGGGCACGATTCGGGAACGCGGCGCCGCCGCACCCCTTCCCACGTGCACACTTACCCGCATGCGCCGCATGCGTCTCCCCCTCCCTCGCCCCCGCAGCCTGGCCGGCCAGCTCTTCGCGATGCAGGTCGTGCTCGTGGCCGTCGTCGTGGCGGGATGCGCGGTCTTCGCGTACGTCACGGACCTCGCGCAGGCCGAGGAGACCGCGCGGCGCCAGTCCACGGCGACCGCCGCCGCCGTCGCCGACTCCCCGTCCGTGGTCGCCGCCGCCCGCTCCGCCGACCCGACAGCCGCACTCCAGCCGTACGCGGAGTCGCTGCGCCGCCACGCGGGCGTCGCCTTCGTGGTGATCATGTCCCCGGACGGCACCCGCTGGACCCATCCCGAGCCGGCGCAGATAGGCCGCACGTACCTCGGGCACATCGAGCAGGCGCGGCAGGGCCGGCTCTACTCCGAGACGCACCTGGGCGTCCTCGGCCCCTCCGTGCGGACGGTGGCACCCGTCCTCGACCGCGACGGCCGGGTCGTCGCCCTGGTCAGCGCGGGCATCACGATCGACAAGATCAGCGAGCAGGTACGGGAGCAGGTGACCGCCCTGCTCGGCATGGCGGGCGTGGCGCTCGCGCTCGGCGGGGCGGGGACGTACGTCGTGAACGCGCGCCTGCGCCGCCACACGCACGGCATGAACGCCACGGAGCTGAGCCGGATGCACGACTACCACGAGGCCGCGCTGCACGCCGTGCGGGAAGGGCTCGTGATGCTCGACGGAGGGCGGCGGATCGCCCTCATCAACGACGGCGCGCGGGAACTCCTCGGCCTGGACGAGGGCGTGGTGGGCCGGCCGGCCGCGGAGCTCGGCCTGCCCGCCCCCCTGACCGGCGCGCTGCTCTCCTCGGAGCCGCGCGTCGACGAGACGCACCTGACGGCCGACCGGGTCCTCGTGGTCAACACCCGTCCTGTGGTGGGCGGGGAGCGGCGCGGCACCGTGGTCACGCTCCGGGACCGCACCGAGCTCCAGGCGCTCTCCGGCGAGCTGGACTCCGAGCGGGGCTTCACGGAGGCGCTCCGCTCCCAGGCCCACGAGGCGGCGAACCGGCTGCACACGGTCGTGTCGCTCATCGAACTGGGCCGGGTGGCGGAGGCGGTGGAGTTCGCGACGGCGGAGCTGGAACTCGCCCAGGCGCTCACCGACCGCGTCGTCGACGCCGTCGGCGAGCCGGTCCTCGCGGCGCTGCTGCTCGGCAAGGCGGCGCAGGCCAACGAGCGGGGTGTGGAGCTGGTCCTCACCGAGGACAGCCGCATCGACGACGGCCGGGTCCCGGAGGCCCTGCCCTCCCGGGACCTGGTGACGATCCTGGGCAACCTCATCGACAACGCGGTGGAGGCGGCCGGCGGGACCCCGCACGCGCGCGTGACGGTCACGGTCGCGGCCCGCGCGGGCGACGGCGAACTGCTGATCCGGGTCGGCGACAGCGGACCGGGCGTCCGTCCCGCCGACCGGGAGGCGGTCCTCGGCCGCGGCTGGTCCACCCGGGGCCCCGGCCGCGGCCTCGGCCTGGCCCTGGTGGGCCAGGCGGTCTCCCGCGCCTCGGGCACCCTGCACCTCACGGACGCGGAGGAGGGCGGCGCCCAGTTCACCGTGCGCCTCCCCCTGCGGCGGGAGACGGGGACGGAGACGGGGACGGGGTTTTCCGGGACCTCCCGAGCACCCGAGGCCGCCGAGCCCCCCGAAGCCGTCGAGGCCTCCAAGGCCGCCGGGGCCGCCGACGCGGAGGTGGCCCCGTGAGCGCGCAGTCCCTTCGGGTGCTCGTCGTCGAGGACGACCCCGTCGCCGCCGACGCCCACGCGCTCTACGCCGGGCGGGTCGAGGGCTTCACCGTCGTCGGGGTCGCGCACTCGCGGGCCGAGGCCGTGCGGATCCTGGACCGGACGCCGGTCGACCTGATCCTGCTCGACCTCTACCTGCCCGACGGCCACGGTCTCCAGCTGCTGCGGTCCCTGCGGGCCGCCGGCCACTCCGCGGACGTCATCGCCGTGACCTCCGCCCGCGACCTGGCCGTCGTCCGCGAGGGCGTGTCCCTCGGCGTCGTCCAGTACGTCCTGAAGCCGTTCGCCTTCGCCACCCTGCGGGACCGGCTCGCCCGGTACGCCGAGTTCCGGGCGGCCGCCGGGGAGGCCTCCGGACAGGACGAGGTGGACCGGGCCCTCGCCGCGCTCCGGGCCCCGCACCCCGCCACGCTCCCCAAGGGCCTCAGCGCCCCCACGCTCGAAGCCGTCACGCGCACCCTCCGGTCCACCCCGGCGGGGCTCACCGCCGCCGAGGCGGGCGCGGCCGTCGGGATCTCCCGGATCACCGCCCGCCGCTACCTCGAACACCTGGTCACGGAGGGCCGTGCCGTGCGCGCCCCGCAGTACGGCCAGATCGGCCGTCCCGAGCTCCAGTACCGCTGGCTCGGCGGCCCGGCACGCGGCCACTGAGCGGCCCCGGCTGTTACCGCCCGGTTCCCACGTTCCTACGACGTCGCACGTTGGAAGAACACACCGTAGCCAGCCGTCACCCTCCGCACCTACGGTGGCCGGGTGCACCAACCCTCCCCGCCCTTCGACGCCCTGGCCGCGCGCCGCCTCCGCGAGGGCCTCGGCATGCTCCCCGAACACGTCGCCTACGGCCTGCGGGCACAGTACGGCCTCTTCGTCGAACCCGAGACCGTCTTCGCCTGGGAACGCGGCCGGGCGGTCCCCGACGAGCAGGAGCTCACCGCCCTCGCGGGCGTCCTGTGGTGCTCCCCCGCCGACCTCATCGCCGCCGCCTCCACCCTGCGCGAGCACCGGGTCGCGCGCGGCCTCTCCACCGAGGAGCTCGCCCGGCGGGTGGGCGTGGCGACCCACGCGTACCAGCGGATGGAGGACGAGGGCCGCTGGCGCGGCACCGATCGCCAGACGGTCGCCCTCGCCGAGGCGCTCGGCCTCGGCCCGCGCGCCCTGATCACCGCGACCGGCGGCGACGAGGCCCTCGCCGAGCTGCTCCGCGACGCGGCGACCACCCGCTGGCAGGCGTACGTGAAGCCGACCGTGAAGCTGGTGCCGCTGCCGAAGCGGGTCGTGGAGGCCGCGCTCCAGCAGCTCCACTCGGACTACCACGCCCGGATGACGGCGGTCAGCAGCTGGGGCGCCCCGGGGACGACCGGCGACGAGGGACGCGCCTACCTGGACGGGATCACCGAGCACTTCTGGGCGGCGGTCGGCCCGTAGATCATCCGGGACCGGGGCCGTACATTGACGGCCGTGAGACGACACATACCCTTCGACCGACTCCACAACTTCCGTGACCTGGGCGGCTATCGGACCGCCGACGGCGGGACCGTGCGGTGGGAGATCCTCTACCGCTCCGACTCCCTCGGCAAGCTCGCGGACGCCGGCCCGGCCGACCTGCAACGCTTCCGCGCGCTGGGGGTGGGCACCGTGATCGACCTGCGCTACCCCTGGGAGATCGCCGGCAAGGGCCGCCTGCCGGAGACCGAGGAGGTCTCCTGGCACAACCTCTCCATCGAGCACCGCCCCTACGACCAGGAGGCGATCGACCCCGCCCTCGACCCCTGGCGCTACCTCGCCGACCGGTTCGCCGAGGTCGCCGAGGACGGGGCGGAGGAGCTCCGCGCGGCCCTGGAGCTGATCGCCGCCGCCGAGAGGCCGCTCGTCTTCCACTGCGCCTCCGGGAAGGACCGCACGGGTCTGCTCGCGGCCGTCGTCCTCGGCCTCCTGGAGGTCCCGGACGAGGAGATCCTCGCGGACTTCGCGCTCACCGAGCTGGCCACGGAACGGCTGATCGCCGACTGGCGGGCCGCGCACCCGGGCCGGGAACCGCGCTGGCCGGGCTACGGCCGGGCGCCCGCCGACGTCATCCGGCTGTTCCTCGCGGACCTGCGCGAGCGGTACGGCTCGGTGTACGAGTACGTCACCGGGCACGTCGGACTCGACCCGGCGGTGGTGACGGCGCTCAGGGCCCGCCTGGTCGAGGCCGCCTAGCCTCCGGGCCCCGGGGCCGCGTGTTCCCGGCCGCGTCCCCGGCCGTCGGGCGTCCGCCCGTCAGTCCCACCGGTCGAAGTCGAAGAGCTGCCCGGCCGCGTCCGGCGCGCAGGGCGCCTGGGCGAGCCGCGCCCAGGCGGCCGAGCGGTCGCCGACGACGGTGACGCAGCTGCCGGGGGTCGCGGAGCCCACCGGGACGATGCGGTAGCCCTCGACGGGAGTGCCGTACGCCTCCAGGGCGAAGGACTCGACCCGGGTCGGGTCGCCGCACTCGGAGTCCTCGTACGGGGCGCCGGGTATCCGGCCCCCGGAGGGTATGCCGGAGCAGCCGGGGCCGAAGTCGGGGTGGTCCGAAACGATCCTCCACCGGCCGCCGCCCGCCTCCGCCAGCGAGTAGCGCGGGAAGCCGGCGGCGGCGCACGGCAGCTGGTGGACCTGGCCGGTGCGGGTGCCGCGCCGCTCCCCGAGGCAGAAGTCGGTGCCGGCCACCCGGATCCGGACGTCCCCGGCGGCGGGGGCGGTGGGGGTGCGGGGCGGATGCCCGGCGTGCCCGTCCCGCAGGAAGGCGACGACGCTGATCCCGGCCAGTACGAGCCCGGCGAACGCGACGGCCGCGACGAGCGCGCGACGTATCCGGGAACCGGGACCGTGCGGGCCCCCGCCCTCCCCGTCGCCGCTCCCGGGGCCGGGAGCGGCGGGGCCGGGCCGGTCGGGGTCCTCCCCGCGGTCCTCGGGCGTGTCGGGGGCCTCCCCGGGCTCCGGGGCCCGCTCGTACACCCCCCGCCCCGCCAGCTCCCTCCGTACCGCCCGCCAGTGTTCCGCCTCGCCCTCCTCCACCCCGCAGGCGCGGACGAAGACGGTGAGGAGTTCCTCCCGGGGCAGGGTGGGGCGGGCCAGCATGTTCGCCACCGTGGAGCGGGGCAGGACGTCGCCGTGCGTCTCCGCGCGCGCCGACAGCTCGCGGTAGGTCAGGCCCGACCAGTCCTTGAGGGCCTGGAGGCGGGCGAGGAACTCGGCGGGGTTCCGTACCTCCCGTGGATCGGGCGCGTGCTCCCCCGGCGTCATCCGCCCCTCCTCCCTTCCCTCCGGACAGGGTTGGGACATGTCCGGGACAGCCCCAAGCCTTGTTGATCTCGCGCCGGGGCTCAAGAGTGGAATCCGGCATTTCCGGGGGAGTGCCGGGCACAGCGGGATGGCCCCGACCGTCCACGGGGGACGGTCGGGGCCACTCGGCGCCACTCGGGTCGTCCCGGGGAGGCCGGAAGCCCCGTCCCGGGTCCCGAAGGCGCCCCGGTCCGGTCAGAAGACCGACTCGGCCTCGCGCATCCGGTCCTCGGGGACCCTCTTGAGCTGGGTCACGGCCTCGGCCAGCGGCACCATCTCGACGTTCGTGCCGCGCAGCGCCGTCATGCGGCCGAAGTCGCCGCGGTGCACGGCCTCCACCGCGTGCCAGCCGAAGCGGGTGGCGAGCACGCGGTCGTACGCAGTCGGCGTGCCGCCGCGCTGGACGTGGCCGAGGATGACGGGGCGGGCCTCCTTGCCGAGGCGGCGCTCGAGTTCGTACGCGAGGGCCGTGCCGATGCCCTGGAAGCGCTCGTGGCCGAACTGGTCGATCTCGCCCTTGTCGTAGTCCATCGTGCCCTCGGCGGGGTGGGCGCCCTCGGCGACGCAGATGACGGCGAACTTCTTGCCGCGGGAGAAGCGCTCCTCGACCATCTTGACCAGGTCGGCGGGGTCGAAGGGCCGCTCGGGGAGGCAGATGCCGTGGGCGCCGCCGGCCATGCCGGACTCCAGGGCGATCCAGCCAGCGTGGCGGCCCATCACCTCGACGACCATCACGCGCTGGTGGGACTCGGCGGTGGTCTTGAGCCGGTCCATGGCCTCGGTGGCGACGCCGACGGCGGTGTCGAAGCCGAAGGTGCGGTCGGTGGAGGAGATGTCGTTGTCGATGGTCTTGGGGACGCCGACGACCGGCACGCCGGCCTCGTGGAGCATCCGGGCCGCGGTGAGGGTGCCCTCGCCGCCGATCGGGACGAGCGCGTCGAAGCCGCTCTTCTCGATGAGCTCCTTGGCGTTGTCGCAGGCCGCGCGGAAGCGGTCGCGCTCCAGGCGGGAGGAGCCGAGGATGGTGCCGCCGCGGGCGAGGATGCCGCTGACGGCGTTGAGGTCGAGGGGGCGGTAGCGGCCGTCGAGGAGGCCCGCGTAGCCGTCCTCGAAGCCGATGACCTCGTCGCCGTAGTGGGTGACGGCCCGGTGCACGACCGACCGGATCACTGCGTTCAGGCCGGGGCAGTCGCCGCCTGCGGTGAGAACTCCGATGCGCATCGTGCTTGGTCTCCTGCTCGGTCGCGGTCCGTTGTGAGCCACTCCAATTCTCACACGCGCCGCCCGACGGGCACGGTCGTCGCCCGTCCGCGCGTCCCCGCCCGCGGCCCCGCGGAGGCCTTTCGTCCCGGGGTTCCGGGCCCTTCGTCCAGGGGGCGACGTAACCATCGGCGGGGGTATTGTCAAGGGGGTGATGCCGCCCTATAGGGGGCTTTCCGAGCACTGCCGATTGACGCACGGGGCGCGGATCGGTGCCGCGAGAGCACCGCTCGGCCCTTCCGCAGGACTGGACAGGAGACCACGGCGTGACGCGCAGCGTGTACGTGACCGGGATCGACCGCGGTGACGGCCGCCAGGTCGTCGAGCTGGGAGTCATGGAGCTCCTCACCCGCCAGGTGGACCGGGTGGGGGTGTTCCGTCCGCTGGTGCACCACCGCCCCGACCGGCTCTTCGATCTGCTGCGCGCCCGCTACCGGCTCTCGCAGGACCCCTCGTCGGTCTACGGCATGGACTACCACGAGGCCTCGGCGCTCCAGGCCGAGCGGGGCACCGACGAACTGGTCTCCCGGCTCGTCGACCGCTTCCACGCCGTCGCCCGCGACTACGAGGTCGTCCTCGTCCTCGGCACCGACTTCGCCGCCACCCAGCTCCCCGACGAGCTCGCGCTCAACGCGCGCCTCGCCAACGAGTTCGGCGCCTCCGTCATCCCGGTGGTCGGCGGCAAGGGCCAGCCCGCCGAGTCCGTACGGGCCGAGGCCCGCAACGCCTTCCGGGCGTACGACGGTCTCGGCTGCGACGTGCTCGCGATGGTCGTGAACCGGGTGGCCTCCGAGGACCTCGTGGCCCTGGAGCGGCTCGCGACCCGGGTCCCCGTGCCCTGCTACGTCCTGCCCGACGAGCCGGCGCTCGCCGCGCCCACGGTCGCCCAGATCACCCACGCCCTGGGGGCCTCCGTCGTGCTCGGCGACGACGCGGGTCTCGCGCGGGACGCGCTCGACTTCGTCTTCGGCGGCGCGATGCTGCCGAACTTCCTCAACGCGCTGACCCCGGGCTGTCTCGTCGTCACCCCCGGGGACCGGGCCGACCTGGTCATCGGGGCGCTCGCCGCGCACTCGGCCGGCACCCCGCCGATCGCGGGCGTGCTGCTCACCCTGAACGAGCGACCCAGCGAGGAGATCCTGACCCTGGCGGCCCGCCTCGCGCCCGGCACCCCGGTCATCTCCGTGCCCGGCAACAGCTTCCCGACCGCCGCCGAGTTGTTCGCGCTCGAAGGGAAGCTGAGCGCGGCGACCCCGCGCAAGGCGGAGACCGCCCTCGGTCTCTTCGAGCGGCACGTGGACACCGCCGACCTCCTCAAGCGGATCTCGGTGGCGCGCAGCGGCCGGGTGACACCGATGATGTTCGAGCACGAGCTGCTCGAACAGGCCCGGGCCGACCGGCGCCGGGTGGTGCTGCCGGAGGGCACCGAGGAGCGGGTGCTGCGGGCGGCGGACGTGCTGGTCCGCCGTGACGTCTGCGACCTGACGCTGCTCGGCGACGTCGAGGCCATCCGCAAGAAGGCCGCCGACCTGAGCGTGAACCTGGGCGACACGCAGCTGATCGACCCGCAAACCTCGGAGCTGCGGGACTCGTTCGCGGAGAAGTACGCGGCACTGCGGGCCCACAAGGGCGTCACCGTCGAGCTGGCGTACGACGTGGTCTCGGACGTGAACTACTTCGGCACCCTGATGGTGCAGGAGGGCCTCGCCGACGGCATGGTGTCGGGGTCCGTGCACTCCACGGCGGCGACGATCCGGCCCGCGTTCGAGATCATCAAGACGAAGCCGGACGCGTCGATCGTCTCGTCGGTGTTCTTCATGTGCCTCGCCGACAAGGTCCTCGTGTACGGCGACTGCGCGGTCAACCCGGACCCGAACGCCGAGCAGCTCGCGGACATCGCCGCCCAGTCGGCGGAGACCGCGGCGCGCTTCGGGGTGGAGCCGCGGATCGCGATGCTCTCGTACTCCACCGGCACGTCGGGCTCCGGCGCGGACGTCGACAAGGTGCGGGAGGCGACGAAGCTGGTCCGCGAGGCCCGTCCGGAGCTGCGGATCGAGGGCCCGATCCAGTACGACGCGGCCGTCGAGCCGTCCGTGGCGGCGACGAAGCTGCCGGGTTCGGAGGTGGCGGGTCAGGCGACCGTGCTGATCTTCCCGGACCTCAACACGGGCAACAACACCTACAAGGCCGTGCAGCGTTCGGCCGGCGCCGTGGCCGTCGGCCCGGTGCTCCAGGGCCTGCGCAAGCCCGTGAACGACCTCTCGCGCGGCGCGCTCGTCAGCGACATCGTCAACACGGTCGCCATCACGGCGATCCAGTCCCAGGTCCCGACCCAGGAGCTCCCGGCATGACCGCCCACCCGTCGCCCACCACCGCCCTGCCCGACGAGCTCCGCTCGGCCCCTCCCGCTCACCCGTCACCCACCACCGCCCTGCCCGACGAGCTCCGCTCGACCCCTCCCTCCCGTGTACTGGTCCTCAACTCCGGCTCCTCGTCGGTGAAGTACCAGCTGCTCGACATGCGTGACGACAGCCGCCTGGCGCAGGGGCTGGTGGAGCGGATCGGCGAGGAGACCTCGCGGATCGTGCACACCCCGCGCAAGGGCGGCGAGAAGCGGGAGAAGAACGGGCCGATCGCCGATCACGCGGCCGCGCTGAAGGCGGTCGCCGAGGAGCTGGCGGCGGACGGCCTGGGCCTGGACTCCCCCGAACTGGCGGCGATCGGCCACCGGGTGGTGCACGGCGGGCTGCGGTTCACCGAGCCGATGGTGATCGACGACGAGGTACTCGCGGAGATCGAGCGGCTCGTGCCGGTGGCGCCGCTGCACAATCCGGCGAACCTGGTGGGCATCCGTACGGCGATGACGATGCGTCCGGACCTGCCGCAGGTGGCGGTCTTCGACACCGCCTTCCACACGACGATGCCGGAGGCGGCGGCGCGGTACGCGATCGACGTGGAGACGGCCGACGCCCACCGGATCCGCCGGTACGGCTTCCACGGCACCTCGCACGCGTACGTCTCGCGGGAGACGGCGCGGCTGCTCGGCAAGGAGCCCGAGGAGGTGAACGTGATCGTGCTGCACCTGGGGAACGGCGCCTCGGCGTCGGCGGTGCGGGGCGGCCGGTGCGTGGACACCTCGATGGGCCTGACGCCGCTGGAGGGCCTGGTCATGGGCACCCGTTCGGGGGACGTCGACCCGGCGGTGACCTTCCACCTGATGCGGAACGCGGACATGTCGGCGGAGGAGGTCGACGTGCTGCTGAACAAAAAGTCGGGTCTCGTGGGGCTCTGCGGCGACAACGACATGCGGGAGATCCGCCGGCGGATCGACGAGGGCGACGAGCGGGCGGCGCTCGCCTTCGACATCTACGTGCACCGGCTCAAGAAGTACATCGGGGCGTACTACGCGGTGCTCGGCCGGGTGGACGCGGTGGCGTTCACGGCGGGGGTCGGCGAGAACGCGGCGCCGGTGCGGGAGGCTGCGATCACGGGTCTGGAGGAACTTGGGCTCGCGGTGGACTCGGACCTGAACGCGGTGCGCTCCGACGAGGCCCGGATCATCTCGCCGGTGTATGCGCGGGTGGCGGTCGCGGTGGTGCCGACGGACGAGGAGCTGGAGATCGCGCGCCAGAGCTACGCGCTCGTTCTGGAGGGAGCGAGCTCGAACGAGTGAACGCCTGAGCGGGCCCGCGCCCATTTGTACTTTCCGCCAGACGGAATATTCCGCAGTGAAACAAACCGATAGGATCCGCCTCATGCGCCGTTCCAAAATCGTCTGCACGCTGGGCCCCGCCGTCGACTCGTATGAGCAGCTGAAGGCTCTCATCGAGGCCGGCATGAACGTGGCCCGATTCAACTTCAGCCACGGGTCCCAGGCGGAGCACCAGGAGCGGTACGACCGCCTCCGGCAGGTCTCCGCGGACATCGGGCGCGCCGTCGGCGTCCTCGCCGACCTCCAGGGCCCGAAGATCCGTCTGGAGACCTTCGCCGAGGGACCGGTCGAGCTGGTGCGCGGTGACGAGTTCACCATCACCACCGAGGACGTCCCGGGCGACAAGTCGATCTGCGGCACCACGTACAAGGGTCTGCCGGGCGACGTCTCCAAGGGCGACCAGGTCCTGATCAACGACGGCAACGTCGAGCTGCGGGTCGTCGAGGTCGACGGCCCCCGGGTCAAGACCATCGTCGTCGAGGGCGGCGTCATCTCCGACCACAAGGGCATCAACCTGCCCGGCGCGGCGGTCAACGTGCCCGCGCTGTCGGAGAAGGACGTCGACGACCTCCGCTTCGCGCTGCGGATGGGCTGCGACATGGTCGCCCTGTCCTTCGTCCGCGACGCCAACGACGTCAAGGACGTCCACAAGGTGATGGACGAGGAGGGCCGCCGGGTCCCCGTCATCGCCAAGGTGGAGAAGCCGCAGGCGGTCGAGAACATGGCGGACGTCGTCGCCGCCTTCGACGCCGTCATGGTGGCCCGTGGCGACCTCGCGGTGGAGTACCCGCTGGAGAAGGTCCCGATGGTGCAGAAGCGCCTCGTGGAGATGTGCCGCCGCAACGCCAAGCCGGTCATCGTCGCCACCCAGATGATGGAGTCGATGATCACCAACTCCCGGCCGACCCGCGCCGAGGCGAGCGACGTCGCCAACGCGATCCTGGACGGTGCGGACGCGGTCATGCTCTCGGCCGAGTCCTCGGTCGGCGCGTACCCGATCGAGACCGTGAAGACGATGTCGAAGATCGTCGCCGCGGCCGAGGAGGAGCTCCTCTCCAAGGGCCTCCAGCCCCTGGTCCCCGGCAAGAAGCCGCGCACCCAGGGCGGTTCCGTCGCCCGCGCGGCCTGCGAGATCGCGGACTTCCTCGACGGCAAGGCGCTGATCGCCTTCACGCAGTCCGGCGACACCGCCCGCCGCCTCTCGCGCTACCGCACGCAGCAGCCGATCCTCGCCTTCACGACGGACGAGGGCACCCGCAACCAGCTCACCCTGAGCTGGGGCGTGGAGTCCTTCCTGGTCCCGTTCGTCGACAACACGGACGCCATGGTCGACCTCGTGGACGCCGAGCTCCTCAAGCTCCAGCGCCACAGCGAGGGCGACATCATGGTCATCACCGCCGGCTCGCCCCCCGGCGTCCCGGGCACGACCAACATGGTCCGCGTCCACCACCTGGGCGGCGGAGAGCGCGCCTGACCCGCGTGACGCGTGACGAAGCCCCCGTCCGGTGCGGACGGGGGCTTCGTCGTGTGCGGCTCCCGGAGTGGTACGGGGGTCAGCTGGGCTCGATCGTGTTGCGGAGGCCCGGGATGCGGAGGGTGCCGCCGAACTGGCCGGCCTGCTTGAGCTTCACGTTGGTGAAGAAGACCTCCGGGAGGTTCAGCGGGGGTGGGGCCTCGGGGCTGAAGGTGATCGGGATGAGGCCGATGAGGTTCCCCTTCAGCTCCTCCGTGTACATCGTCACCGTGCCGTCGGTGATGGTCGACTCCTTGCCCGGGGTGGAGCGGACGTGGGCGGTGCGGCCCTCGGAGTGCTCCGTCAGCTGGTGCAGGTCCTTGATGCCCACCCCGGTGGCGGTGAACTTCAGCACCTTCTTGATCTTGCCGCTGCCGGTCTTCACCTCGACGATGCCGTGGTACTTCAGGCCGTGCAGGGTGAGCTTCGTGCTCTCCAGACGCCACGGGGCGTCCGGGAGCAGCGGGATGCCCTGTTCCAGGTCGGCGTCGGCGAGCGCCTGCGCGTCGTACTCGGGGCACGGGAAGCGGGGCTTGGCCCCGTCGGGTATGTCCGTGTCCTTCTTGGCGTCGAGGCCCTTGGCGCTCTCCGGGAGCTCCTCGACCTTCACGCCCGCCCGGTCGGCGGCCTTCTCGATCTCCGTCTTGGTCTTCTCCGTGGCCGGGTCCGTCGCCGTCTTCGGCTTCAGGGCCGTGGTGGTGGCCGTGGAGGGCGCGTCGGTGGCCGGCGCCTTGTCGGCGGGGGCCTCCGTCTGTTGCGGAGCGGGGGTCGTCGGCGCCGCCGTCGTGGGCGTGGCCGTCGGCGTCTTGTCCGGGCCGTCGAAGAGGTCCTTGAGGGCGTCGCCCAGGCCCAGCGGGTCCAGCGGGTTCTTGGACTGCGTCGGCGAGGGGGCGGCCGTGGGGGTCGCGGCGGGCGCGGGGGCGGTCGTCGCGTGTTCCTGCGTCTGCGGCGCGGCGGTCTGGCCGGGCTGCGTCGCGGTGGGCGCCGGGGCCCCGGTCGTCGTCGCGGTGGCGGAGGGCGTGGCGGTCGCCGAGGGGGCGTCCGTCGGCGTGGCCGTGGCGGTGGCGGTGGGGTCGGCGCTCTCCTTCGGCGTCGCCGTGTCCGTCGCCTCCGGCGTCGGCTCGTCCGAGCGCGTCACACAGGGGCCGGGGGCGAAGGGGATGTCCGTGTCGTCCGCGAGGGCGAGTCTGGGCGTGAGGCCCATGCCCACGAGCACCGCGGTCGGCATGGCCGCCAGGGCCATCGCCTTCCCCGCGGGGCCCTGGATCCTGTTCAGCAGCGACTTGCGCGGGGCCGCGTGCCGCGGGCCCCCTTTCGCGAGCGCCGACTGAGTCTCGTCACCCCGCACTGTTCCTCCCGCCGTTGGCGTCGATGGTGGTTTCGGTCGCCTGGTGCTCCGCCTCGCGCTGCTCCGGGAGCACGGCCGTGGGCACGGCTTCCGTGGCGGGCTCCGCACCGGCCTCGGAGGAGGCCTCCGAGCGACCGTCGTGCTCTGCGTCCTTCTCCTCGACGTCCTTCTCCTCGACCGGGGGCGCGGGCGCCCAGGCGGCGGACATGCCGCCTCCGACGAGGGCGAACAGGTACCCGACGACGAGACCGCCGAAGTTCGACACCGGGATGGAGACGAGTCCCAGGACGATGGCCGCGATGCCGGCGAAGACCCGGACGACGGGCTGGAACCACATCGTCAGACCCAGGGTGATGAGCAGGACGCCGATGATCAGCGCACCGGCTCCGGCGGTCGTCTGCATGGCGAGCGTGACGTTGCCGAGCCGCATGTCCCCGTACGGGAGGTACGCGATCGGTACGCCGCCGATCATGGTGAACAGTCCCGCCCAGAAGGGCCGGGTCTGCCGCCAGACCTTGAACCGGTTCTCCTTCTTGGGGACTTCGCGGGAGGCGGGGTACTCGGCGCTCATGGAACAGCTCCCTGGAAGCGGTGTTGCTGAGAAAGATGAAGAGAAGGAACCTGGCGGGTGGGACCGCACGCGACGGTCCCACCCTCCGGACGGATCGGTCCTCAGAGACCGGCCGGTCCTAGTAGCACTCGGCGTCGGTGCCGCGGTGCAGCGACAGGTGCAGGTCGGGGAGCTTGAAGGTGCCGGCCGTGGTAGCCCAGGCCTTCTGCTCCACGTTCTTCAGCGTGGCCTGCTCGGCGCGCTGGCCGAAGCCGTACGGGTTGGCCTTGGTGTTGGGCTGGATGCCCGGCTTGCCGGGCGACTTCGGAAGGGCACCGGCCGCGACGCCGATGTCGATGTTGCTGAACTCGGCGTCGGCCTTGAGCTCGGAGACATCGAGGTAGATGCCCTTCGCGTAGACCTTGTCCTCGTCCTTGCCGGTCTTGACGGCGTCGGTGCCGGCCTCCAGGCGGAGGGTGACGTCACCGACGAACGGCACCTTCGGCGTGACGACCGACTGGCACATGTTGGTGATCCAGGCCTCGGAGAAGCCGGACACGGCCACCGGGGCGGCGAAGTCCTTGCCCTCGAGGTCCTTGCCCGCGTCCACGCTGCCGTACTGGACGAAGTCCGTACCGACGAGGCTGTTGGCCTTAACCTTGAATTCCTGGCCGGAGATGCTGAAGGACGCGGCGAGCGCGCCCTGGGCCAGGCCGACACCGATCGCGGCCGTCGCGGCCACGCTCGGGACCATGACGACGGCGAACCGCTTCCATCTGGTCCCGCCACGAACCTGGGACTTCATGAGAATTCCTCCTTCTCGGACGTACATCTCCGGAGGGACCCCGGGGGGCCACCCTGGGATGGGAGAAGAGCTACGTCCTCGGGAAGGAGAGCGCCGAGGCATCAGGCGGCGCGATGCGCGTCCGAATCACCGGCGATCACCCCCGAGCGACAACCATGGGCCACGCCTTCGAGCGCGACCTGATTGGACAGGCCCCGGTCGGTGAGATCGGGAACCCCCCTGTCCACGACCGGTGCCGGAACACCGGTCCACTCGGTGGGGACCCTCGTCGCGTTCCCGGGTGGTTGCCGGGGTGATGCGATTCGGACCGAGCGTCGCCGATCGTGGTCCATTCCGGGCCCCCGCACAAGGGGGTTCGTTACTGGCTAGTAACGGGTGGATAACCACGTCATGGCGGGGCGGGACCGAACGGGCACGCTGGGTGCGTTCGAGCGACGGGGAATGTCAGGAGATCACCGCATGAATCCGGACAGAACGCCGGGTTCGATTTACTGCAAGTAACAGCGGCCGCGATTACCAAGTTTTGGTAAAGCGCGGCCGCGTTTTGTCACGCTGCTGCCAAATCGTCGGACGATCCGGCGCGCCCGGGGAGCTAGAACAGCACCCGGGCGAGGGCCTGCCGGGCGGCCGTCACGCGCGGGTCGTCGGCGCCGATCACCTCGAACAGCTCCAGGAGCCGGAGCCGCGCCGCGTTCCGGTCCTCGCCCGCCGTGCGGCGCACGGTCTCCACGAGGCGCCCGAAGGCGTCCTGCACGTGACCGCCCACCAGGTCCAGGTCGGCGGCGGCGATCTGCGCGGTGACGTCGGCCGGGTCGTCCGCCGCCTTCTTGCGGACGGCGCCCGGGTCGAGGTCCTGCACCCGGGCGAGGAGTTCGGCCTGCGCCAGACCGAGCTTGGCCTCCGGGTGGGCCGGGTCGTCGGCGAGCACGTTCTTGTACGCCTGGACGGCACCCGCCAGGTCGCCCGCGTCGAGCGCGGACATCGCCGCTTCGAGGAGCGCGTCGTACGGACCGGCCGGCCGCGCCGCCGGGTCCGAGGCGTCGGCGCCCGCGTCCACGGCGATGCCGGTCAGACCGAAGCGCTCCTCGCCGACCTGGATCAGCTGGTCGAGGGTCTCCCGGATCTGCGCCTCGGGCACCGCGCCCTGGAAGAGCGGCAGCGCCTGACCGGCGACCACCGCGAAAACGGCCGGAATTCCCTGGATGCCGAACTGCTGCATCAGCATCTGGTTGGCGTCGACGTCGATCTTCGCGAGCAGGAAGCGGCCGTTGTACTCGACGGCCAGCCGCTCCAGGAGGGGGCCGAGCTGCTTGCAGGGCTCGCACCACTCGGCCCAGAAGTCGAGGACGACCGGAACCTCGGCCGAGCGCTGGAGCACGTCGCGCTCGAAGCCGGCCTCGTCGACGTCGATCACCAGGGCCGACGGGGGCACGGCGGCGGAACCGCCCTGCCGGGCGGCTTCGGCGCGCACCTGCTCCGCCTTCGCCTTGGCCTCTCCGGCCGCCTTCACCGCGGCGAGGTCGACGACGCCGCTCATGGACATGTTTCGGGGCTGCATGGATACATCCTCCCCCTTCCGCGCGCGTAACCGGTAAGCCATGGCCGAACCGTGCCGTCCGCGCATCTCCCGCCGGTGTGCGAGACGCGTGGACGACACGGTTCTTCGTCTTCGGTGGCCCCGGGTCCCCACCCGGTGCCCTCTGTCGCGCCGGATCCCCATCCGGCACTGTGGTTGTCGCTCAGGCCGCTCAATGCCTTTCGCTACAGGTCGTAGCGTAACTCCAGGGAAGGATCCGGCGGGAGGGCGGGAACGGGATCCGTACGGTGAACTGCCTCACATCACCGGCCTCTGGCGGTATACCTACCGGCGGGTATGGTCGCTTTCCATGTGTAAGCGCACCAACCCCCGCGGCAGCCGCACCGGGCGCCCCCGCTCCACGGAGGCCGACACGGCCATCCTGGAGGCCACCCGCGCGGCCCTGGTCGAACTGGGCTGGTCCAAGCTCACGATGGGGGACGTGGCCGGCCGCGCCGGGGTCGCGAAGACGACCCTCTACCGCCGCTGGGCCAACAAGAACGAGCTCGTCGTGGACGCCGTCGCCGTCCTCTTCGACGAACTCGAACTGCCCGACCTGGGTTCCCTCCAGGCCGACATCGAGCACGTGGTGCTGCAGTTCGCGGCCCTCCTCGAACGGCCCGAGACGAAGACGGCCCTGATGGCCGTGGTGGCCGAGTCCACCCGGGACGAGCCGCTCCGCGAACGCATACGCGCCTCCATCGTCGACCGCCAGAAGCGGCTGGTCCTGGCGGGCCGCGAGCGGGCCCAGCGGCGCGGTGAACTCCCCGACGAGCACCCCGTGTCCACCGTCGCCGCCCTCGACGACCTGATCTTCGACGTGGTCGCCGGCGCGGTGGTGCACCGCGCCCTGGTGAGCGCGGAGCCGGTGGACGGGCCCTGGGCGGCGCGCCTCTCCGCCCTCCTCCTCGGCGGCCTGGGCGCGGCGGCGGCGCGCTAGGGGGCCGGAGCCCCGGCGGCGCACCGGAGGACCGGAGCCCCGGCGGCGCACCGTCGGGTTCAGAAGCCCGGGGGCTCCGTGTAGACCCCCCACTCCTCGCGCAGGGCGTCGCAGATCTCGCCGAGCGTGGCCTCGGCGCGGACGGCCTCCAGCATCGGGGGGATCATGTTCGACCCGTCCCGGGCCGCCGCGAGCATCGCGTCGAGCGAGGCGCGGACCCGGGCGTCGTCGCGCCGCTCCTTACGCTCCCCGAGGACCCGGACCTGCTCCCACTCGACCTCGTGGCTGACCCTCAGGATCTCCAGGTCGCCGGTGACCGAGCCGTGGTGGACGTTGACGCCGACGACCCGTTTCTCGCCCTTCTCCAGGGCCCGCTGGTAGCGGAAGGCGGACTCGGCGATCTCGCCGGTGAACCAGCCGTCCTCGATGCCGCGCAGGATGCCGGAGGTGATCGGGCCGATCGGGTGCCTGCCGTCCGGATGGGCGCGCAGGCCGCGTTCCTCGATCTGCTCGAAGATCTTCTCGGCGTCGGCCTCGATGCGGTCGGTGAGCTGCTCGACGTACCAGGAACCGCCCAGCGGGTCGGCGACGTTGGCGACGCCGGTCTCCTCCATCAGCACCTGCTGGGTGCGCAGCGCGATCTCGGCGGCCTGCTCGCTGGGGAGCGCGAGGGTCTCGTCGAGGGCGTTGGTGTGGAGGGAGTTGGTGCCGCCGAGGACGGCGGAGAGCGCCTCGACCGCGGTCCGCACGACGTTGTTGTACGGCTGCTGGGCGGTGAGGGAGACCCCGGCGGTCTGGGTGTGGAAGCGGAGCCACTGCGCCCTGTCGGTCCTGGCGCCGTAGACCTCCTTCATCCAGCGGGCCCAGATCCGGCGGGCGGCGCGGAACTTGGCGATCTCCTCGAAGAAGTCGAGGTGCGCGTCGAAGAAGAAGGAGAGGCCGGGGGCGAAGACGTCGACGTCGAGGCCGCGGGAGAGGCCGAGTTCGACGTAGCCGAAGCCGTCGGCGAGGGTGTACGCCAGCTCCTGCGCGGCCGTCGCCCCCGCCTCGCGGATGTGGTAGCCGGAGACCGAGAGCGGCTTGTACGCGGGGATGCTCGCCGCGCAGTGCTCCATCAGGTCGCCGATCAGGCGCAGATGGGGCTCGGGCCGGAAGAGCCACTCCTTCTGGGCGATGTACTCCTTGAAGATGTCCGTCTGGAGCGTGCCGTCGAGGACGGCCGGGTCGACGCCCTGGCGTTCGGCGGCGACCAGGTACATGCAGAAGACCGGGACGGCGGGCCCGGAGATCGTCATGGACGTCGTGACGTCGCCGAGCGGGATGTCCTTGAAGAGGACCTCCATGTCGGCGGCGGAGTCGACGGCGACCCCGCAGTGGCCGACCTCGCCGAGGGAGCGGGGGTCGTCGGAGTCGCGGCCCATGAGGGTCGGCATGTCGAAGGCGACGGAGAGGCCGCCGCCGCCCGCGGCCAGGATCATCTTGTACCGCTCGTTGGTCTGCTCGGCGTTGCCGAAGCCGGCGAACTGGCGGATGGTCCAGGTCCGGCCCCGGTAGCCGGTGGGGTGCAGACCGCGGGTGAAGGGGTACTCGCCGGGCCAGCCGATGCGCTCGAAGCCCTCGTAGGTGTCGCCGGGCCGGGGCCCGTAGACCGGCTCCACGGGGTCGCCGGAGAGCGTGCTGAAGTCCGCCTGCCGCTTGCGGGCCTCGTCGTAGCGGGCCTGCCAGCGGCGGCGGCCCTCCTCGATGGCGTCAGCGTCCATCCTTCGAAGTTACTAGGACGTCCTAGTAACTGTCGACGGCAAACCCCCGCACAGGTGTACGGGGGTGGGGGTCAGGCCTTGACCGGCTGCGCCTGCGCGCCGCTGACCAGCGGAAGCGTCTCGGCGACGACCTTGCGCTCGACGAAGAAGGCGGCGGTCGGGATGGTGCCGGAGATCAGCACCCACAGCAGCTTGCCGAACGGCCACTTCGCCTTGGAGCCCAGGTCGAAGGCGAAGATCAGGTAGATGATGTAGAGGACGCCGTGGAGCTGGGAGACCGCGAAGGTCAGGTCCTCGCCGACGCCGAAGCCGTACTTGGCGACCATGCACGCGCACAGGATGAGGAGCATGACCGCGGTCACGTAGGCCATGACGCGGTAGCGGGTCAGCACGCTGGATTTCATGCCGTCGAGCGTAACGGCACGTTCCGGGCGATCTTCGCGGGGGTCGGGGTGTGCTCAGCCCTCGTCGAAGTCGTGCGCCGCGACCCGCAGCGGGCGCAGCATCGCGAAGATCTCCGCGCACTCCTCCGCGTCGTACGCCCCCAGGCCGAAGTCCATCTCCATGAGGTCGCGGGTCGCGGCCTCGACCACCTCGCGGCCCTTCTCCGTGATGGAGGCGAGGGTGCCGCGGCCGTCGTTGGGGTTGGGCCGCTTGGCGACGAGGCCCGACTTCACCAGCCGGTCCACCGTGTTCGTCACCGAGGTCGGGTGGACCATCAGCCGCTCGCCGATCTTGGACATCGGCAGCTCGCCCGCCTTGGAGAAGGTGAGCAGGACCAGGGCCTCGTAGCGCGCGAAGGTCAGCCCGTACGGCTTGACGACCGCGTCGACCTCCGCGAGGAGGATCTGGTGGGCGCGCATGATCGAGGTGATCGCGGCCATCGAGGGGACCGGGCCCCAGCGCTTCTGCCAGAGTTCGTCGGCTCGGGCGATGGGGTCGAAGGGGAGACTGAGCGGCTTCGGCACGCATCGACCTTACCGACTGGTCATATGCCGGTCAGCCCCGTCTCGCCCTTCGGTCGCGCGCAGCTCGACGGCGGCGGCGAGGAGACAGACCGTGCCGAGGACGCCGGTCCCGGCCACGACCGTGTGCACGGGCGCGAACTCGGCCGCGATCCCGGCCCCGGCCATGCCGACGCCCTGGACGGTCATCATGCCCGCGGTCATCAGGGTCATGGCCCTCCCCCGCTGCTCCTCGGGGACGGCGGCGACGAACCAGGCGTCGAGACCGAGGGTGTACGCGCCGGTGGCGCCGGCCAGGAACAGGCCGACGGCCGCGAGGGCGACGCCCGGCCGGGGGGCGTACAGGAGGTACGGCAGGACGCTCGCGACGGCGAGCGGAAGGACGATCCGGGAGCGGGTCCCGGCGGAGAGGAACGATCCGGCGAAGAGCTCGCCCGCGATGGTGCCGACGGGCAGCGCGCACATGAGGAGGCCGAGGGCGGCGGTGGAGACGCCGATCTCGTCGGCGTAGGGGGCGGCGAGCGCCTCGGGGACGACGGCGAAGAGCGGCGGCACCCAGAACATCAGCATCAGGGCGCGCACGCGCCGGTTCCGCAGCACCGCCCAGGTGCCGGCGAGCCCGCTCGTGGACGCGGTCGCCCTGGCCGGGCGGCGGGCGGTGCCGAGGCGCAGGAGCAGCGCGGAGACGAGGAACGTGGCGGCGGTGACGGCGAGGGCGCCGCGCGGCGGGACGAGGGTGAGGAGGACGCCGCCGGCGGCGAAGCCGGCGAGCAGCGCGCTCTGCGACACGATCCGCAGCAGCGAGCGCCCGAGCACGAAGAGCTCGCCCTCGCCGAGGATGTCGGCGAGGGTCGCCATGCGGGTGCCGTTGAAGACGGGCGAGACGACGGCGACGGCGCAGCGCAGCACGAGCAGGGCGGCGACGGGGGTGGCGGGCGCGACCATGAGCGCGACGCAGCCGGCGCAGACGAGGTCGCAGACGACGAGGATCCGCCGGGGTGGCAGCCGGTCGGTGAGCCCGGCGAGGAGGGTGCCGCCGAGGAGGTAGGGCAGGAACCCGAGGGCGAAGGTGAGCGAGGAGAGGAGCGGGGACCGCGTCAGGTCGTACACGAGCACGGTGAGCGCGAGCTCACTGACGACGACGCCGAGCAGCGAGAACAGGTGCGCCGCGAACACGAACCGGAACTCGGGGACGGCGAAGACGGCGAGGTACCCGGGGGCGGCGCCCGCACCCCCGGGACCGGTGGCCGGGGCCGGGGGCGCGCCGGCGGGCGCGGGCCCGGCGGCAGGCACCGGACCGGTCACGGGACCGGCGGCCGGAGCCGGGGCGGGCACGGCGGATCCCGTGGGAGTCGGTACGGCCCCGGGGGTCGGTGTCCCGGACGGCGGGGTGGGCGGGGCGGGGGCCGGGGGGAGCTGGGTGGGAGTGGCCGCGGGCGCCGGGGGCGGCGTCCGGGTGTCGTTCTCGGGCATGGGCGCAGCCTGCCGGGCGTGGGGGCCGCGCCCTAGACTTTCGGCTCCAGCCGAATGTTCAGCCGCGTCCCCGGAGGGCCCCGTGCCGTACCACCTGCGTTTCGGCGAGGCCGACCCGCTGCGGATCCGGTTCGCGATCTCGCCGCTCTGGGAGACGCACTCCGCCGTACGGGTGCTCGCAAGGCCCGCGAAGCAGGGCTACCACCTGCCGTGGATGCGGCGGATCGCGGGCGCCGCGCGGGAGCTCGACCTCGGGCCGCTGCAGCTGCTGATGCCGCTGCGCGGGCACAGCCCGGACTTCCTGTACCCGCCCCCGCTGGGCCCCGCCGCCGCCTTCGAGGACGAGATCACGGCCGTACGGGAGACCGACCCGGCGCTCGCCCTGGACGACTTCGAGCGGGCGCTCGCCGAGACGCCGGGGGCGGCGGAGACGGCGGAGGGCCGACGGCTGCTCGCCGATCCCGCCGGGGCGGTGGGCCGGCTCGCCGATCTGCTGCGGGCCGCCTGGGAGGCCCTGATCGCGCCCGAGTGGCCGCGGCTGCGCGCGCTCCTGGAGGCGGACGTGGCGTACCACTCGCGGCGGCTCGCGGAGGGCGGCCTCGAACGGCTGCTGGGCGAGCTGCACCCGGCCTTCGACTGGGCGGCGGAGACGGCCACGCTGCGGGTGGACTATCCCGGGGAGCACGACCGGCCGCTGGAGGGGCAGGGGCTCGTGCTGATGCCGTCGGTGTTCACCTGGCCGGACGTGGTGAGCGGTTTCGATCCGCCGTGGCAGCCGACGGTGGTCTACCCGGCGCGCGGCATCGGCGGGCTGTGGTCCGAGCCCGCCGACCGCACGCCGGAGGCGCTGGCCCGGCTGCTGGGGCCGGTGCGCGCGGACGTGCTGTGCGCGCTCGACGAGCCGCTGGGCACCACGGCGCTCGCCCATCTCCTGGGCCGGGCGCCGTCGTCCGTCTCGTCGCACCTGGCGGTCCTGCGGGACGCGGGGCTGCTGACCTCGCGGCGGTACGGCCACCAGGTGCTGTACGAGCGGACCCCGCTGGGCATCGCGCTGTCGCAGCCGGAGGGGAACTAGGGGGTGTCTTGTCGACCAGGCCGGGCTCGCGGCGCCTGGCACCGCTCCCTGATCCCGCCTGATCGACAAGACGCCCCCTAGGACCTGCCGCGGCCGCCCTGGCGCCGCAGGGTGTACGTGACGGCCTTGCGCGCCACCGGGTTCAGTTCCTCGACCGCGGCCATCAGGGCGCCGAGCTGTTCGAGGGCGGCGAGGGCGGTCTCCGCGCCCACCGGGTCGACCCCTTCGTAGAGTTCGAGGCCGACGAAGGAGGCGGCGACCGCGCGGGCGAGCCCGGCGGGGTCGGTGAACTCGGCGAACGGGGTCCCGGCGAGGACGCGGACGAGGACCTGCTCGATCTCGGCGATCCACAGGTCGAGTCCGGCGGCGGTGGCAGGGGCGAGCCGGGGGTGGGTCTGGGCGCCGGCGAGCAGCTGTCCGAGGACGGCGACGTGGCCGGCGTCCCGTTCCTCGGCGTGCATCTCGCGTCCGAAGGCGAGCAGCTCGGAGAGGCTGCCGACGGAGCGGAGCCGGTCCCGGTGGCGGGCCACCCGCTGCTCGGCGCCGTGCCGGCAGGCGGCGGAGAGCAGTTCGTCGACGGAGCCGAAGTGGTAGAAGACCAGGGCCTGGTTGACCCCGGCGGTGGTCGCGATCGCGCGCGCGGAGGCCTTGGCGATGCCCTGTTCGACGAGGGTGCGCAGGGCGCCGTCGAGGAGCTTCTCCCGGGTCTCCCGGCTCCTGGCGTCCTGCGCCTTCACCTCTTGCGCCTTCGTGCCCGCCGCGGTCCGCCCGCTCACACCCGTACCTCCTCGCGCACCGGGCGCAGCCCGGCGCGCACCCCGGTGGAGCGTACGTCGGCGTAGGCGGCGGTGAAGGACCCCTGGTAACCGAAGAGGGGGCCGAAGTGGCGGTTGACGACCCGGACGTCGATGCGGAAGCGGCCGGTGCGCTCGTCGAAGGACTCGCGCACCTCGGCCCGGCCGGCGAGGAGCTCCGGGACGCGCACGTCCACGGGGCCTTCGCGGAAGCGGTGTTCGCCGGAGGTGATGAGGAGCGAGCCGTCGGGTTCGACGGTGGGGTGCAGGTCGCTGGCGAGGTGCTGGTGGGTGCCGAGGTAGTCGAGGACGCAGTCGCGCTCGGGGCTGTGCACCATGGTGGCGTCGAAGCGCCGGGGGCCGCCGGGCAGGTCGAAGGTGCGGACGAAGGTGACGGTCTCCCGCCCGTACGAATCGAGGTAGGGCACGTTCTCGATGGTGAAGGGGACGTCGCGGCCGGTGCGGGGCAGCAGGATGTTCCGCAGTCCGCCGAGGGCGAGGAAGGGCTTCACGAAGGCCCGGCCGTGCCAGATCCGGTCCATGACGCCCCGTCCGACGCACAGCTCGCCGCTCGCGAGCCCGACGGAGAAGCGCCGCCGGAGTTCGGGGTGCAGTCGCTCGAACGCGGCGTCGCCCATGGCGGTGCGGAAGATCGAGGGCGCGGCGGGGGTCACGGTCGCGGTCACGGCTGCTCCAGGGTGGCGAGGAGCCGGGGCTCCCGGTGGCGGGCGGGCGGGGTGCGCAGACAGCGGCGGGCCGCGGGGGTGCTCGGGGAGGGCGGTACGAGGACGGCGGCGGCGAGTCCGAGGACGGTGAGGGGGACGGCCGCGAGCGAGACGGGGCCCAGCGGCAGGGAGGCCGCGAGCACCGGGACGGCGACGAGCAGGACGCGGGCGGCGATTTCGAGGAGCCAGCGGTCGCGGGAGCGTTCGGGGGTGATGCCCCGCTCGCACCAGAGCCGCAGCCGGTCGAAGGACCAGGCGGTGGCCCAGCCCATGAGGGGCCGGAAGAGGAGCCGGTCGGCGAGCCGGCCGGGGCGGCCCCAGCGGGGCCGGTAGTCGTAGCCGGTGAGGAAGCGGACGCCGTCGGGCGTGGGGACGTAGCGCCAGTAGCCGCTGCCCTCGGCGAGGAGCGAGAGCGGGTGCGGGGAGGCGAAGCGGAGGGCGGAGACCCGGTCGCCGCCGGCCCGGTGGCGCTCCCCCGCGGAGACACCGGTGCCGGCGACGGCCAGGAAGGGCAGGACGCGCGTCGCGTAGCGGAAGCGGCGGGGCTCGCCCTCGGCGCGCGGGAGGTAGGAGATCTCGGTGAACCGCAGGTCCCAGCGCTGGTGCCGGTCGGGTTCCTGCGTGCGTTCCCAGAGCGTCTCCAGGTCCGCGCGGACCCGCGTCTCGATGTAGAGACCCATGACGTCCCCCTGCTCGTCCGGCATTTTGAGCGACCGCTCAAAACTGCCCGCGAGCGAAGGTAGCCGATTTTGAGCACTCGCTCAACCGGGGGCAGCGAGAAGCCCCCGACCCTTGAGGAGGGCCAGGGGCTGGTTCTGTTCGGGGGCGCGTCAGGCGCCGAGGTGGCGCTCCACCGTCTCGACCTTCGAGGTCAGTCCGTCCGTCACGCCCGGACGGATGTCGGCCTTCAGGACGACGGAGACGCGCGGCGCGCGGGCCTCGACGGCGGCGACGGCGCGCTTCACGACGTCCATCACCTCGTCCCACTCGCCCTCGACGGAGGTGAACATGGCGTCGGTGCGGTTCGGCAGTCCGGACTCCCGGACGACCCGCACGGCGTCGGCGACGTACTCGCCGACCTCCTCCCCCACGCCCAGCGGGGTGACCGAGAACGCGACGATCATGCGTTGACCACGCCCTCGCGACGCGCGCGGGAGGCGATGACCGCGTCCTCGGCCTCGCGCTTCAGCTTCCGCTCGGCGTAGAAGCCGCCCAGGGGCAGCACCGAGAGGACGAAGTAGAGGGCCGCGACCTTGAAGCTCCACTTGGTGCGGTTCCAGGCGTCCAGCCAGAAGAGGACGTACAGGACGAAGAGGATGCCGTGGATCGCGCCCATGACCGGCACCGCGTTGAAGTCCGTCGTCCGCTTGAGAACCGAGCAGACCAGCAGGAGCAGGAACGAGACGGCCTCCGGCGCGGAGACGAGCCGGAGCCGGTGGAGGGAGGAAGCGGTCTTGATGTCCACGGAGGGGGTCACCTTCGTTCGATCTTGTGAACGGATGCACAAGGGCCCGTCCATTGTGCACGGCGACTTTGCTGTCTCTTTGGCCGGGGGCCCAGTACCTTCCTGGGGTGGCAACGTTCCGACTCCAAGGCAGCAAGGTGCTCGCCGTCTCCATGACAGGCGACGCCGTCAAGGCGAAGAACGGCTCGATGGTCGCCTACGACGGCCAGATGGCGTTCAAGAAGATGAGCGGTGGCGGTGAGGGCCTGCGCGGCATGGTGACCCGCCGGCTCACGGGTGAGCAGATGGAGGTGATGGAGGTGCGCGGTCAGGGGACCTGCTGGTTCGCCGACCGGGCTTCCGAGATCAACCTCGTCTCGCTGCACGGCGACAAGCTGTGGGTGGAGGCCAGCAATCTGCTCTGCACCGACGCGGGGCTGCGCACCGGCACCACCTTCACGGGCCTGCGCGGCGGCGCCACCGGGAACGGTCTCTTCACCACGACCGTCGAGGGCACCGGTCAGGCCGCGATCATGTCGGACGGTCCGGCGGTGGTGCTGCGGGTGACCCCGCAGTACCCGCTCCAGGTGGACCCCGGCGCGTACATCGCCCACCAGGGCAACCTCCAGCAGCACTTCCAGTCCGGGGTGACCTTCCGCACCCTGATGGGAGAGGGCGGCGGCGAGGCCTTCCAGATCCGCTTCGAGGGCGACGGGCTCGTGTACGTGCAGCCGAGCGAGCGGAACACGATCGGGGGCGACGTCTGATGCCGTTCCGCGAGATCAACTCGAAGATGGTCGAGGCGACCGTCGTCCCCGGGCAGCGGATGTTCAGTCAGCGCGGCGCGATGCTCGCGTACCGCGGCGACGTCACTTTCACGCCGAACATGGCGGGCGGCCAGGGCGGCCTGATGTCGATGATCGGCCGCCGGGTGGCCGGCGAGGCGACCCCGCTGATGACCGTCGAGGGCAGCGGCACGGTGATGTTCGGGCACGGCGGCCACCACATCCACGTGATCGCGCTGTCGGGCGACACCCTGTACGTGGAGGCCGACCGGCTGCTCGCCTTCGACGGGACCCTGGAACAGGGCACGATGTTCATGGGCTCGCAGGGCGGGGTCATGGGCATGGTCCGCGGTCAGGTGACCGGCCAGGGCCTCTTCACCACGACCCTGAAGGGCCACGGCTCGGTGGCCGTGATGGCGCACGGCGGTGTCATCGAGCTGCCGATCTCCCCGGCCCGCCCGGTCCACGTCGACCCGCAGGCGTACGTGGCGCACCGCGGCGACGTGCGGAATAAGCTCTCCACGGCGCTGGGCTGGCGCGACATGGTGGGGCGCGGCTCCGGCGAGGCCTTCCAGCTGGAGCTGAGCGGCAACGGCGTGGTGTACGTCCAGGCCTCGGAGGAGAAGCTGTGAGCACCCCGGTGATCCACGACCCGACGACCCTTCCGTCGGACGACAACGTCAATCCGTACACCTTCTGCGTGGAGCTCAAGGGGAGCCAGTGGTTCCTGCAGAAGGGGAAGATGATCGCCTACTACGGGCGGATCGAGTTCAACGGCATCGGGCACGGCCGGCTCGACCGGCTGGTGCGGACGTCCTTCCACTCGCCGCTGCACGCGAGCGACTGGGTGGTGGCCGAGGGCAGCGGGAAGATGCTGCTGGCGGACCGGGCCTTCGACGTGAACTCGTACGACCTGGACGACGGCAACCTGACGATCCGCTCCGGGAACCTGCTGGCCTACCAGCCGTCGCTGGCGCTGAAGCAGTCGATCGTGCCGGGTTTCGTGACGCTGATCGGCACGGGCAAGTTCGTGGCCGCGTCGAACGGGCCGGTGGTCTTCATGGAGCCGCCGATGCGGGTGGACCCGCAGGCGCTCGTCGGCTGGGCGGACTGCCCCTCGCCCTGTCACCATTACGACCACGGCTACCTGACGGGCGTGATGGGCGGCGTCCGGGCGCTGACGGGCATCGGCGGGAGCTCGGGCGAGGAGCACCAGTTCGAGTTCGTCGGCGCGGGCACGGTGCTGCTGCAGTCGACGGAGCTGCTGATGCCGGAGCTGGCGACCGGCGCGCCGCCGGCGCAGCCGGGTGTTCCGGGCGGGCACGGGGCGCCTGGTTCCGGCCAGGGGCCGCTAGGTTCGGTACCGCGCCTTCCCGGCCAGCTCGGTGACCTCCAGCGTCGCTTCGGCCTGTAGCCGGTAGTCTGCGGAGTGTGACGTCCTCGAACGTCTGCGCCGCGTCGGGCCAGGGGCGCCCGTCGCGCGGTGCCCGGCGTCACACTCCCGGACTTCGTCAAGTATTCAACTTCTTAGGTAGAATCCATACATGGACACCGAGACGGCCACCCCCTGGCTCACCGACGGCGAGCAGTGCGCCTGGCGCACGTTCCTGGACGTCCAGAGAATGCTGACGTACCAGCTGGAGCGGGACCTCCAGCCCTTCGGCCTGACGATGAACGACTACGAGATCCTGGTGAACCTCTCGGAGTCGGCGGAACGGCGGCTGCGCATGAGCGACCTCGCCGCCGCCACCCTCCAGTCGAAGAGCCGGCTCTCCCACCAGATCACCCGCATGGAGAACGCCGGTCTCGTACGCCGCGAGAACTGCGAGTCCGACCGCCGCGGGCTCTACGCCGTCCTGACCGACGACGGCATGGAGACCATGCGCAAGGTCGCCCCGCACCACGTCGAGTCGGTGCGCAGGCACTTCATCGACCAGCTCAGCGGGGAGGCCCTCGGCGACCTCCACGAGTCCCTGAAGCCGATCGCCGAACAGCTCCGCGGCCGCCGCGGCAAGCCGTGACCTGACAGAGTACGAAGAGGGCCTCTCCGAAGACCGGAGAGGCCCTTCTCGTACGTGCGGGAGCGTCGGAGGCGCGGGAGCCCCGGTAAGCGCGGGAGCCTCCGAAGCCCGCGGGAGCTAGCTCCCGGTCAGGCTCTCGACCAGCTCGTCGGCGGCCGCGTACGGGTCCAGGGCGCCCGCCGTGATCCGCTCGGCCAGGGCGTCCAGGCGCCGGTCGCCGCGCAGGTCGCCGATCCGCTCGCGCAGGGCCGTGACCGCGATGGTCTCCACCTCGCGCGCGGCACGGGCCCGGCGGCGCTCCGCCAGGACCCCGCGCTCCTCCATCCAGGCGCGGTGCTTCTCCAGGGCCTCCACGACCTCGTCGACGCCCTCGCCGCGCGCCGCGACCGTCTTCACGATCGGCGGCCGCCAGTCGCCCGCCGCCCGCGCCTCGCCGAGCCCCAGCATGTGGTTGAGCTCGCGGGCGGTGGCGTCCGCGCCGTCCCGGTCGGCCTTGTTCACCACGTACACGTCGCCGATCTCCAGGATGCCCGCCTTCGCGGCCTGGATGCCGTCGCCCATGCCCGGCGCGAGCAGGACCACCGAGGTGTCGGCCTGGGAGGCGATCTCCACCTCCGACTGGCCGACGCCGACGGTCTCCACGAGGATCACCTCGCAGCCGGCCGCGTCCAGGACGCGGATGGCCTGCGGGGCGGACCAGGCGAGCCCGCCCAGATGGCCGCGGGTCGCCATGGAGCGGATGTAGACGCCCGGGTCGGAGGCGTGCTCCGACATCCGGACCCGGTCACCGAGGAGCGCTCCCCCGCTGAAGGGCGAGGACGGGTCGACGGCGAGCACGCCGACCCGCTTCCCGGCCCGGCGGTACGCGGAGACCAGCGCGGACGTCGACGTGGACTTGCCCACGCCCGGCGAGCCGGTCAGGCCCACCACGTACGCGCCGCCGGTGAGCGGCGCCAGCGCCGCCATCACCTCGCGCAGCTGCGGGGACGCCCCCTCGACGAGCGAGATCAGCCGGGCCACGGCCCGCGGCCGGCCCTCCCGGGCCCGGGCGACGAGTTCGGGGACGTCCACCATGCGCTGCTCCTCGGTCGGATGCTTACTTGCCGTTGCCGGGCACGCGGACGATCAGCGCGTCGCCCTGGCCGCCGCCGCCGCAGAGGGCCGCCGCGCCGACGCCGCCGCCGCGCCGCTTGAGCTCCAGGGCGAGGTGCAGCACGACGCGGGCGCCGGACATGCCGATGGGGTGGCCGAGGGCGATCGCGCCACCGTTGACGTTCACCTTCTCGGGGGTGACGCCGAGGTCCTTCATTGACTGGACGGCGACCGCGGCGAAGGCCTCGTTGATCTCGATCAGGTCGAGGTCCTCGACGCCCAGGCCCTCCTTCTTGAGGGCGTGCAGGATCGCGTTGGACGGCTGCGACTGGAGCGAGTTGTCCGGGCCGGCCACGTTGCCGTGGGCGCCGATCTCGGCGATCCACTCCAGGCCCAGCTCCTCGGCCTTGGCCTTGCTCATCACGACGACCGCGGCGGCGCCGTCGGAGATCTGCGAGGAGGTGCCGGCGGTGATGGTGCCGTCCTTGGCGAAGGCCGGACGGAGCTTGCCGAGGGACTCGACGGTGGTCTCCGCGCGGATGCCCTCGTCCTGGGCGAAGACGACCGGCTCGCCCTTGCGCTGCGGGATCTCGACCGGGGTGATCTCGGCCTCGAAGATGCCGTTCTTCTGGGCGGCGGCGGCGCGCTGGTGCGAGAGGGCGGCGATCTCGTCCTGCTCGGGGCGCTGGATGCCCAGGCGGGTGTTGTGCTTCTCCGTGGACTCGCCCATGGCGATGCCCTCGAAGGAGTCGGTGAGACCGTCGTACGCCATGGCGTCGAGCATCTCGATCGCGCCGTACTTGAAGCCCTCGCGGGACTTCGGGAGCAGGTGCGGGGCGTTGGTCATGGACTCCTGGCCGCCGGCGACGACGACGTCGAACTCGCCGGCGCGGATCAGCTGGTCGGCGAGCGCGATGGCGTCGAGGCCCGACAGGCACACCTTGTTGATGGTGAGCGCGGGGACGCTCATCGGGATGCCGGCCTTGACCGCGGCCTGACGGGCGGGGATCTGGCCGGCGCCCGCCTGGAGCACCTGGCCCATGATCACGTACTGCACCTGGTCGCCGCCGATGCCGGCCCGGTCGAGGGCCGCCTTGATGGCGAAGCCGCCGAGGTCGGCGCCCGAGAAGGACTTGAGCGAGCCGAGCAGGCGACCCATGGGCGTGCGGGCGCCCGCGACGATCACTGAGGTGGTACCGGTCGTTCCAGACATGAGGCACGGCCCCTTGGGATGAGGAGTGAACGAGGGTTTACCGCCAATGTACTGAGCGGTGCGGCGCCCGGTCACCGGCCTGCCGGTGTGACGGCGCGCACGTTGCGTAACCACCCCGGCGGGGGTGCACTGGAGCCATGCTGACGCGTATCGACCACATCGGGATCGCCTGTTTCGACCTGGACAAGACCGTCGAGTTCTACCGTGCCACGTACGGGTTCGAAGTCTTCCACTCCGAGGTCAACGAGGAGCAGGGCGTCCGCGAGGCCATGCTCAAGATCAACGCCACCGACGACGGCGGGGCCTCCTACCTCCAGCTCCTGGAGCCCACCCGGGAGGACTCCGCGGTGGGCAAGTGGCTCGCCAAGAACGGCGAGGGCGTGCACCACATCGCCTTCGGCACGGCCGATGTCGACGGGGACGCCGAGGCCATCCGGGGCAAGGGCGTCCGGGTCCTCTACGACGAGCCGCGGATCGGCTCCATGGGCTCCCGGATCACCTTCCTCCACCCCAAGGACTGCCACGGCGTGCTCACGGAACTGGTCACCTCGGCGAAGCCGTCCGCTGACCACTCCTCAGCGGAGCACTGACCACCGGATTCCTGGCCCGGTAGAGTGGGCGGCTCCGGGCCGGGGCCGGTCGGGGCCGCTCCGTGCGGCACCGAAGTCGGGATGTCGGGGTCGTCCGATCTGCCACGATTCCCCGGGGGTCCGTCCTCGGCCGTGAGGGCGTGCTCGTAGGAGTGTTGCGACCAGGGGACGGATGGGACCGCGCAGTGCGGGGCTACGAACGCCAGGAGAGCCACCGAGCTGAAGACGACCATCTCGCCAGGTTCGAAGCCGAGATGGACCGGCTGAAGACCGAACGCGAGAAGGCCGTCCAGCATGCCGAGGACCTGGGCTACCAGGTCGAGGTCTTGCGCGCCAAGCTCCACGAGGCGCGCCGCACCATCGCGTCCCGGCCCGCGTACGACAGCGCCGACATCGGCTACCAGGCCGAGCAGCTGCTGCGGAACGCGCAGGCGCAGGCCGAGCAGCTCCGTCAGGACGCCGAGCGCGAGCTGCGCGAGGCCCGCGCCCAGACCCAGCGCATCCTCCAGGAGCACGCCGAGCACCAGGCCCGGCTCCAGGCCGAGCTGCACAACGAGGCCGTCCAGCGCCGCCAGCAGCTCGACCAGGAGCTCAACGAGCGCCGCCAGACCGTCGAGGCGCACGTCAACGAGAACGTCGCCTGGGCCGAACAGCTGCGCGCCCGCACCGAGTCCCAGGCCCGCCGCCTCCTGGACGAGTCCCGCGCGGAGGCCGAGCAGTCGCTCGCCGCCGCCCGCGCCGAGGCCACCCGGCTCGCCGAGGAGACCAGCCGCCGCGTCGGCGCCGAGGCGGAGGCCGCCCGGGCCGAGGCCGAAGCGATTCTGCTGCGCGCCCGCAAGGACGCCGAGCGGCTCCTGAGCGCCGCCTCCAGCCAGGCGCAGGAGGCCACCAGCCACGCCGAACAGCTCCGTTCGACCACCGCCGCCGAGACCGACCAGGCCCGCCGGCAGGCCACCGAACTCTCCCGCGCCGCCGAACAGCGCATGCAGGAGGCCGAGGAGAAGCTGCGGCTCGCCCGCGTCGAGGCCGAGAAGACCCTCGCCGAGGCCAAGGAGTCCGCCGCCAGGCAGCTCGCCTCCGCCGAGTCGGTCAACGAGCAGCGCACCCGCACCGCCAAGACGGAGATCGCCCGGCTCGTCGGCGAGGCCACCAAGGAGGCCGAGGCGCTCAAGGCGGAGGCCGAGGAGAAGCTCCGCGAGGCCACCGCCGAGGCGGAGAAGCTCGTCACGGAGGCCTCCGAGAAGGCCCTCACGGCCGCCGCCGAGGACTCCGCCGCCGCGCTCGCCAAGGCCGCCCGCAGCGCCGAGGAGATCCTCACCAAGGCGTCCGAGGACGCCCGGGAGACCACCCGCAAGGCCGCCGAGGAGGCCGAGCGGGTCCGCCGCGAGGCCGAGGCCGAGGCGGACCGGCTGCGCGCCGAGGCCGGGGAGCAGGCCGACGAACTGCTCGGCTCCGCGAAGGACGACACCAAGGAGTACCGCGCCAAGACGGTCGAGCTCCAGGAGGAGGCCCGCCGGCTGCGCGGCGAGGCCGAGGCGCTGCGCGCCGAGGCCGTCGACGAGGGCGAGCGGATCCGCGGCGAGGCCCGCCGCGAGGCCCTCCAGCAGATCGAGGAGGCGGCCAGGACCGCCGAGGAGCTCCTCAGCAAGGCCCGTACGGACGCCGACGAGCTGCGCGCCAAGGCCGGCGCCGAGAGCGAGCGGGTCAAGTCGGAGGCGATGGAGCGCGCCCAGACGCTCCGCGCCCAGGCCGAGGAGACCCTGGAGCGCACCCGCGCCGAGGCCGAGCGGCTGCGCGCCGAGGCCGAGGAGCAGGCCGAGTCGGTGAAGGGCGCGGCCGAGGAGGCCGCCGCCGGACTGCGCGCGGACGCCGAGCGGGCCGCCGAGGCGCGCCGCGCGGAGGCCGCCGAGGAGCTGGCCCGGCTGCACGCCGACGCCGAGGCGAAGGTCGCGGCCGCCGGCGAGGAGCTCACCGACGCGCGGGCCGAGGGCGAGCGGATCCGGCGCGAGGCCGCCGAGGAGACGGAGCGGCTGCGGACCGAGGCCGCCGAGCGGATCCGGTCCCTGCGGGAGCAGGCCGAGCAGGAGGCCGAGCGGCTGCGCGCCGAGGCCGCGTCGGACGCGTCCACCACCCGTACGGAGGCCGAGTCCGCCGCCGTACGGCTGCGCACGGAGGCTTCCGAGGAGGCCGAGCGGCTGCGGTCGGAGGCCCAGGAGACCGCCGACCGGGTGCGGGCCGAGGCCGCCGCCGCCGCCGAGCGGGTGGCCGCCGAGGCCGCCGAGGCCCTGGCCGCCGCGCAGGAGGAGGCCAACCGGCGCCGCCGGGAGGCCGAGGAGACCCTGGAGTCGGCCCGTTCCGAGGCCGGCCGGGAGCGCGAGCACGCCCGCGAGCAGTCCGAGGAGCTCCTGGCCGCCGCCCGCAAGCGGGTCGAGGAGGCGCAGGCCGAGGCGCATCGCCTGGTCGAGGAGGCGGACGCGCGGGCGACCGAGGTGGTCACCGCCGCCACGCGAGCCGCCCAGGAGGTGCGGGACTCGGTGGCCGGTCTGCGCGAGCAGGCCGAGGAGGAGATCGCCGGGCTGCGCAGCGCCGCCGAGCACGCGGCGGAGCGGACGCGCACCGAGGCGCAGGAGGAGGCGGACCGGGTCCGCGCCGACGCGTACGAGGAGCGGGAGCGGGCGTCCGAGGACGCCGTCCGCACGCGGGCGCGTGCCCAGGAGGAGTCGGAGGCCGCGAAGGCGCTGGCGGAGCGGACGGTCACGGACGCGCTCGCCGAGGCGGAGAAGCTTCGGGCGGACACCGCCGAGTACGCGCAGCGGGTGCGGACCGAGGCGACGGACTCGCTCGCCTCGGCCGAGCAGGACGCGGCCCGCACGCGCGCGGACGCCCGGGAGGACGCGAACCGGATCCGTTCGGAGGCCGCCGAGCGCGCCGAGACGACGGTCGGCGAGGCGCGCGCGGAGGCGGAGCGGATCGCCGCCGAGGCGGCCGAGCTGCGCGCGGAGGCCGAGCGGCTCAAGGCCGACGGCGAGGCGCACGCCGAGGCGCTGCGCGACGCGGCGATCGCCGAGGGCGAGCAGATCCTGGACGAGGCCCGGCAGGCGGCGGACAAGCGCCGTTCGGACGCGGCCGAGCAGGCCGACACCCTCGTCGGCGAGGCGACGGCCGAGGCCGAGCGGATCGCGGCCGAGGCCGCCGAGCTGCGGGAGACGGCCGAGCGCGACGCCCAGCGGCTGCGTGCGGAGGCCGAGCAGGTCAAGGCCGAGGGCGTGGCGCAGGCCGAGGCGCTGCGGGCCGAGGCCCGCGCCGAGGGCGACCAGATCCTCGACGAGGCCCGCAAGGCCGCCGACAAGCGCCGTTCGGACGCCGCCGAGCAGGCCGACACCCTCGTCGGCGAGG
The DNA here is from genome assembly GCF_044544765.1 of Streptomyces sp. NPDC053513. Classification (NCBI taxonomy): domain Bacteria; kingdom Bacillati; phylum Actinomycetota; class Actinomycetes; order Kitasatosporales; family Streptomycetaceae; genus Streptomyces; species Streptomyces sp. NPDC053513. Next base: position 313,874 of record NZ_JBITXP010000009.1, on the reverse strand, counting down.
CCACCGCCGAAGCCGAACGGCTCACCGCCGAGGCGGTCGAGCTCATGGAGACGACCGAGCAGGACGCCGCGCGCATCCGCGCCGAGGCCGAGCAGGTCAAGGCCGACGGCGTGGCACAGGCGGAGGCGCTGCGGGCCGAGGCCCGCGCCGACGCCGACCAGATCCTCGACGAGGCCCGCAAGGCCGCCGACAAGCGCCGTTCGGACGCCGCCGAACAGGCCGACACCCTCGTCGGCGAGGCCACCGCCGAAGCCGAACGGCTCACCGCCGAGGCGGTCGAGCTCATGGAGACGACCGAGCAGGACGCCGCGCGCATCCGCGCCGAGGCCGAGCAGGTCAAGGCCGACGGCGAGGCGCACGCGCAGGCCCTGCGCAACGCCGCGCTGGCCGACGCCGACCAGATCCTCGACGAGGCCCGCAAGGCCGCCGACAAGCGCCGTTCGGACGCCGCCGAACAGGCCGACACCCTCGTCGGCGAGGCGACGGCCGAGGCCGAGCGGATCGTGAACGAGGCGGCCGAGCTGGCCGATTCGGTGGGCGCGGAAGCCCGCGCCGAGGCGGACCGGACCGTCGCCGCGGCCTCGGAGGAGGCCGAGCGGCTGCGCGCCGAGGGCGCCGAGGCGATCGCGGAGGCCCTGCGGGACGCCGAGCGGATCCGTACCGAGTCCGAGCGGGTGAAGGCCGAGGCCGCCGCGGCGGGCGAGCAGATGCGGGCGGAGGCCCGCGCGGAGGCGGACCGGACCCTCGACGAGGCCCGGGAGGCCGGGGCCCGGAAGCGTTCGGACGCGGCCGAGCAGGCCGACCAGCTCATCGCCAAGGCCCAGGAGGAGGCGCTGCGCGCCACCACGGAGGCCGAGACGCAGGCGGACACGATGGTCGGCGCGGCCCGCAAGGAGGCCGAGCGGATCGTCGCCGAGGCGACCGTCGAGGGCAACGCGCTGGTGGAGAAGGCCCGTACGGACGCGGACGAGCTCCTGGTCGGGGCCCGCAGCGACGCGACGGCCATAAGGGAGCGGGCCGAGGAGCTGCGGGGCCGGATCGAGGCCGAGATCGAGGAGCTGCACGAGCGGGCGCGGCGCGAGTCGGCCGAGCAGATGAAGACGGCCGGCGAGCGCGTCGACAAGCTGGTGAAGGCCGCGACCGAGCAGCGCGCCGAGGCGGAGGAGAAGGCGAAGGAGCTGGTCTCCGAGGCGAGTTCGGAGGCGAGCAAGGTCCGGATCGCCGCGGTCCGCAAGGCGGACGCGCTCCTCAAGGAGGCCGCGCAGAAGAAGGCCTCGATCATCGCCGAGGCCGAGGCCGTGAAGGCGGAGGCCGAGCGGATCCGCGCGGAGGCCGAGGCCGAGGCGGAGAAGACGGTCCAGGAGGGGCAGCGCGAGCTGGAGGTGCTGACGCGTCGTCGCAAGGACATCAATGCGGAGATCTCCCGTGTCCAGGACGTGCTGGAGGCGTTGGAGTCTTTCGAGACGCCGTCGGCAGGAAAGGACGGGGTCAAGGCGGGTGCGTCGGCGGGTTCCACCCGGACGGGTGGCAAGTCCCAGGACGGCTAGCCACTCAAAAGGCTGGACATTCTCCAGATCAAACGGGCATACGCTCGATGACACGCCGCTTCGGCCCCTAGGATTCCCTCTAACACCTCACCGGTCTCATTCGACAGGAACCCCATGAGCGACACTTCCTCCCCCTTCGGCTTCGAGCTCGTGCGGCGCGGTTACGACCGCGGTCAGGTGGACGACCGCATTACCAAGCTCGTGGCCGACCGCGACAGTGCCCTGTCCCGCATCACCTCGCTGGAGAAGCGCATCGAGGAGCTCCACCTCGAGACGCAGAACGCCCAGGCGCAGGTCACCGACGCCGAGCCGTCGTACGCGGGGCTCGGCGCCCGGGTCGAGAAGATCCTCCGGCTGGCCGAGGAGGAGGCGAAGGACCTGCGTGAGGAGGCCCGTCGCGCCGCCGAGCAGCACCGCGAGCTGGCCGAGTCGGCCGCCCAGCAGGTGCGCAACGACGCGGAGTCGTTCGCGGCCGAGCGCAAGGCGAAGGCCGAGGACGAGGGCGTCCGGATCGTCGAGAAGGCGCAGGGCGAGGCCAACTCGCTGCGCGCCGAGGCCCAGAAGGACGCGCAGTCGAAGCGCGAGGAGGCGGACGCCCTCTTCGAGGAGACCCGCGCCAAGGCCGCCCAGGCCGCCGCGGACTTCGAGACGAACCTGGCGAAGCGCCGCGAGCAGTCGGAGCGGGACCTGGCCTCGCGCCAGGCGAAGGCCGAGAAGCGCCTCGCGGAGATCGAGCACCGCGCCGAGCAGCTCCGCCTGGAGGCCGAGAAGCTGCGCACGGACGCGGAGCGCCGGGCCCGTCAGACGGTGGAGACCGCGCAGCGCCAGGCCGAGGACATCGTGGCCGACGCGAACGCCAAGGCCGACCGGATCCGTTCGGAATCGGAGCGCGAGCTCGCGGCGCTGACGAACCGCCGCGACTCGATCAACGCGCAGCTGACCAACGTCCGCGAGATGCTGGCGACGCTGACCGGTGCCGCGGTGGCGGCGGCCGGCTCCCCGATCGACGACGAGCGCACGGCCGGCGTCCCGGCCCAGCAGTCGCGGTAACGAGCCGACGGCACGTTCCGGAACCCCCCGTCACTCCGGTGGCGGGGGGTTTTGCGCGCCCTTAGCTTGGGACGCATGATCGAGCTCGAGGACCTGACCAAGCGCTACGGGACGAAGACGGCGGTCGACCACCTCTCCTTCCAGGTCCGCCCTGGCGTGGTCACCGGCTTCCTCGGGCCGAACGGGGCGGGCAAGTCGACGACGATGCGGATGATGCTCGACCTGGACAACCCGACGAGCGGGACGGTCCGGATCGACGGCAGGCACTACCGGGACCTGGCCGAGCCGCTGAAGTACATCGGGGCGCTGCTCGACGCGAAGGCGATGCACGGCGGCCGCTCCGCCTACAACAACCTGCTGTGTCTGGCGCAGTCCAACCGCATCCCGGCGAGCCGGGTGGGCGAGGTGCTGGACCTGGTGGGTCTGACGGCGGTCGCGAAGAAGAAGTCGAAGGGTTTCTCCCTCGGCATGGGGCAGCGGCTGGGGATCGCTTCGGCGCTCCTCGGTGATCCCGAGATCCTGATGTTCGACGAACCCGTCAATGGTCTGGACCCCGAGGGAATTCACTGGATCCGCAATCTGATGAAGGCGTTGGCGGCCGAGGGCCGGACGATCTTCGTTTCCAGCCATCTGATGAGTGAAATGGCGCTGACGGCGGATCACCTGATCGTGATCGGGCAGGGGAAACTGCTGGCCGACACCTCGATGGCGGATTTCATCCAGCAGAATTCCCGGAGTTATGTGCGGATGCGCTCTCCGCAGCAGGAACGCCTGCGGGACGTGCTCCACGCGAACGGATTCGTCGTGGTCGAGGCCGGCGGCGGGGCCCTGGAGGTGGACGGGGCGACGACGGAGAAGCTGGGCGAACTGGCCGCGGAGAACGGCCTGGTGCTGCACGAGCTGAGCGCGCAGCGGGCCTCCCTCGAAGAGGCGTTCATGCAGATGACGGCCGCCGCGGTGGAGTACCACGCGCAGGGCACCGATGTTCACAGCGGCGCCGCGGCGCCCGGCCCCCGCTGGGGCCAGACCTCCGAGGGAGCCTGAACGATGGCAGTGGCATCCGCGGTACTGCGGTCCGAGTGGACCAAGATCCGGACGGTGTCGTCGACCGTCTGGACGCTGGCGAGCGCCCTCTTCGTCACGGTGGCGATGGGCGCGGCGCTGTGCGCCCTGACGAACGCCACCTTCGACGACATGAGGGAGGCCGAGCGGCTCACCTTCGACCCGACCCTGATCAGCTTCTCCGGGATGATCCTGGGCCAGCTGGCGATGGTGGTCTTCGGCGTCCTGGTGGTGGGGACCGAGTACTCCTCGGGCATGATCCGCACCTCGCTGGCCGCCGTGCCGCAGCGCGCGACCTTCCTCTTCTCGAAGATCGCGGTCGCGGGCGGGCTCGCGCTCCTGGTGGGGCTCGCGACGAGCTTCCTCGCCTTCTTCCTGGGGCAGGCGCTGCTCGGCGGGCACCGGGTCTCCATCGGGGACGACGGCGTGCTGCGGGCGGTGGTCGGCGGCGGGCTCTACATGGGGCTGATGGCGGTCTTCTCCATGGGCGTGGCGGCGATGCTGCGCTCGTCGATGCTGTCGCTCGGCATCCTCGTGCCGTTCTTCTTCCTGGTCTCGCAGATCCTGTCGGCCGTGCCGAAGGCCAAGGAGGTGGCGCTCTACTTCCCCGACCAGGCCGGCTCGAAGGTCATGCGGGTCGTCCCCGACGCGATGAACTCGGAGGAGGCGCCGTACGGGCCGTGGGGCGGGCTCGGGATCATGGTGCTCTGGGTGGCGGCCTCGCTCGTCGGGGGCTATCTCGTGATGAAGAAGCGGGACGCCTGATTCCTCGCGCTTGGCCGGAACCGTCAACGGCTGGATAAGCTCCTAGCTCATACGGGGGGCTCCGGCCGACGGCCGCCACGCCCCGACATGGATGCGACCGACCTGTCGATGGGGCTGGAGAATGATCGAGGCAGTCGGCCTGACGAAGCGCTACGGCGCCAAGACGGCCGTGTACAACCTTTCCTTCCAGGTGAGGCCCGGTGTCGTCACCGGGTTCCTGGGGCCCAACGGGTCGGGCAAGTCGACGACCATGCGCATGATCCTGGGGCTCGACCGGCCCACCGCGGGTCACGTCACGATCGGCGGCCACCCCTTCCGGCAGCTGCCGAACGCGCCCCGGCAGGTCGGCGCGCTCCTCGACGCCAAGGCCGTGCACGGCGGCCGCAGCGCGCGCAGCCACCTCCTGTCGCTCGCACAGCTGGCCGGCATCCCGGCGCAGCGCGTCGACGAGGTCCTCGGCGTGGTCGGCCTCCAGGACGTCGCCAAGCGGCGCTCGAAGGGCTTCTCGCTCGGCATGGGCCAGCGGCTCGGCATCGCGGCGGCGCTCCTGGGCGACCCGCAGGTGCTGCTCTTCGACGAGCCCGTCAACGGCCTGGACCCCGAGGGCATCCTCTGGGTGCGGAACCTGATGAAGAAGCTGGCCGCCGAGGGCCGCACGGTCTTCGTCTCCAGCCACCTCATGAGCGAGATGGCGCTGACGGCCGACCACCTGATCGTGATCGGCCGGGGGCAGCTGCTCGCGGACATGAGCGTCAAGGACTTCATCTCGGCGAACTCCGCCGACTTCGCCCGGGTGCGGACGCCGGGCACCGAGCCGGCGCAGCGGGAGAAGCTGACGTCGGTGCTCGTGGAGGCGGGCGGCCAGGTGCTGTCGGAGCCGGACGGGGCGCTGCGCGTGACGGGCCTGCCGCTGCCGCGGATCAGCGACCTCGCGCACGGCGCGGACGTACGGCTCTGGGAGCTGTCCCCGCACCAGGCGTCGCTGGAGGAGGCGTACATGCGGCTGACGCAGGGCGCCGTGGACTACCGCTCCACCGACGACCGGCTCGCCCACCTCCAGCCACCGGTGCAGCCCGGACAGCCGGGGTACGGGATGCCGCCGCAGCCGCCGGTCCAGGAGGTGCCGCAGCAGGGCTGGTACGCCCCGCCGCCGCCCGGACAGCACCCGTACGGCGCGGCTCCGCAGGCCCCCGCGCAGAACCCGTACGCCGGGGCCCCGCAGGCTCCCGCGCCGGGTCCGTACGCCCCTCCGGCCGCTCCGCAGCCGGGTGCCCCTCAGCCGAACAGCCCGCAGCCGAGCGACACTCCGAAGGACGCCCGATGACCGCCCCCGCCCCTCACCACGCCCCGGCGCCGCACGCCTACGTCTCCCCCATCCCGGTCCGCGCCGCGCACCTCGGTGACGCGCTCGCCTCCGAGTGGACGAAGATCCGCTCGGTGCGTTCGACGATGTGGACGCTGGGGGTGATGGTCCTGCTGATGGTCGGCATCGGGATGGGTGTCGCCGCCATCGCCTCGGCCTCGGAGGCGCCGATGGGCGAGGAGTCCGCGCTGGGCTTCGGCTTCTTCGGGATGCTGCCGGCGTCGATCTGCGTGATCACGCTGGGCGTCCTGACGATCGCCTCCGAGTACGGCACGGGCATGATCCGGACGACCCTGACGGCCTGTCCGAGCCGGGCCCGGGTGCTCACGGCGAAGGCGATCGTCTTCTTCCTGCTGGTCTTCACGCTCACCGCCGTGGTCGCGACGCTCGTGGCGGCGGCCCAGGTCGCCATGGTGGACGCGGCGGAGCCGACGGCCGCCGAATGGCTGCGGGCGACGGTGGGGGCGGCCGCCTACCTGGCGACGCTCGGGCTGCTCTCGATGGCGGTCGGCACCCTCATCCGGCACTCGGCGGGCGCGATCACGGTGATGATCGGTCTGCTGCTGCTTCCGCTGGTGGCGGGCATGTTCATGTTCACCGAGGCGCTGCTGTCGGTGCGGGACTTCCTGTTCACCTACGCGATCCCCTCGCAGATGATCGCGCTCTACAGCGACGCCCCGCCGCTCGGCGACTCGGGCCCGGCGGGCTGGGAGCCGCTGCTGATCATGGCGGGGATCGCGGCGGCGGCCCTGGGCGGCGCGTTCGCCGTGCTGAACAGCCGGGACGTCTGACGGGCTAGTACCTCGGCGCGTTGCGGGACCGCTGCACCCTGCTGGTGCGGCGGTCCTTCGCGTTCCAGCAGGCCTTGTGCCAGTGGCGGCGGTCGTCCACCCCGCCCCACTCCGGCCAGGCGACCACGTGCGGGGCGCCGGACGGGATCTCCTGGTCGCAGCCCGGGCAGCGGTAGCGCTTGCCGGGCGCGCTCGCCCCGGCGACCAGCCGGACGTACCACTCCTCGCCCTGCCAGGTCTCGGTGCGCTGCACACCGCCGTACCGGTCGCCGTGGTCGCCCTGCTGCACGGGCTTCTCGCCGCCTCGGGAGCGGTTGTGACGCGGGGACACGGGCACACCTCACGGGGGTCTGGGAACACGGACCGTTCTCCCAAGCCTACGGGCCGCCACGCGGTGCCCAGGGCCCCGCCCGGGACGGCTTAGCCGAAAATCGCAAGAACTTCATGAACGGCCGTTGCCTTTGGCACGTGTCAGACGTTGGTGCCAGTGCGAGGGGAGATACGCGTCGGCCGCAAGGAGGCAAAGGCGATGCGCGTGGGTACGTTCGTTCTGGCAGCCCAGTTCCCGGGCCAGGGCCAGGGGGAGGCACTGCACCGGGCGGTGCGGACCGCCGAGGTGGCGGAGGAGGCGGGCCTCGACTCCGTCTGGCTCGCCGAGCACCACTTCGTGCCGTACGGGGTCTGCCCCTCGGCCGTGACACTGGCCGCGCTGCTCCTCGGCCGCACCCGGCGGCTCCGGGTCGGCACGGCGGTGAGCGTGCTGCCGACCGTCCACCCGGTCGCCCTCGGCGAGCAGGCGGCGCTGCTGCACCTCACCTCGGGCGGCCGGTTCACCCTGGGGGTGGGCCGGGGCGGACCCTGGGTGGACCTGGAGGTCTTCGGCGCGGGCCTGGCGGCGTACGAGAAGGGGTTCCCCGAATCGCTCGACCTGCTGCTGCGCTGGCTCACCGAGCCGCGCGTCGGCGCCGAGGGGGAACGGTTCGCTTTCCGCGAGGTGCCCGTGGTGCCCCGCCCCGACGAGCTGATCGGCGGGGCCGCCGTCCCCGAGGTGGTGGTGGCCTGCACCTCGCCGAAGAGCGTGCGGCTCGCGGCAGAGCGCGGACTGCCGATGCTGCTCGGGATGCACTGCGGCGACGAGGACAAGGCCGAGATGGTCGCGGCCTGGGCACGGTGCGCGCGGGAGGCCGGGCGGGACCCGGACGAGATCGCGCGGATCGGCGCCGGCCACGTCTCGGCGGGGGTGGCACAGCTCGCGGACCGGGGCGCGGACGCGGCGGAGGCGCTGGTCAAGGCGATGCCGGGCTGGCTGAGGCAAGGGCTCGACGCGCACGTCACGGTGGACGGCCGGCACCGGGCGATGCGGGACCCCGTGGCGTACACGGAGCTGCTGTGCGGACTGCACCCGGTGGGCACGCCCCGGCAGGCGGCGGACCGGCTCGCGGCGACCGCGGAGCGCACGGGCATCACGCGCTTCGCCCTCCTCGCGGAGGGCTCGGGCGACCTCGCGGCGACCGAGGAGAACGTCCGGCGCCTGGGCGCGGAGGTCCTGCCGCTCCTGGTGTGAGGGCCCTCACGGGAGCGGTGCCGACTGTGCTGCCGCTTCCGCGCCCCTCGGCGGCGATGCGCGTCGGCTCGCATCGTTCGCGTTCTCCCGCGGTGCGGAGCGGCAGCACCATGTCTCAGCAGTCGCGCAGTTCCGGCGACTGGTTCAGCAGCTGCCCCCGTACGGACGTGAAACGGGCGAGTCGCTCGTCCACCGACGGGTCCAGCGGGAAGACCGCCACGCGGTGGCAGTTCTGGAAGGCGAGACGCACCCCGAAGTGCCGCTGCAGCGCACCACGAATGGCGTCGCTCGCGAGCGCGCGCAGCAGCTGACCACGTGCCTGCTCATTCGGCGGCGGCGTCTGGTTGTCGGCGAACTCTCCGCCGTCGACCTTCAGCTGTGCCACCAGAGAACTGATCATCTCCCATGCGTAGGGCAGGGAGGTCCGGACGCAGTCGACGAAGTCGGCTTCGTCGACCTCGCCTCGCTCGGCCTGTTCCAACAGGGCCGGTGAGACGTCGAGCGACATGGGTTCTCCTCTCGCGACCCCGCGGACGGGGTCTTGCGGGCAGGGACGAAGGCCGCCGTGCGCCACGCAGCGTGCACGGACGACGACCTCCAGCTTCCACGGTAAGCGCGCGGTCCGGGCGACACCAGAAGAATGGGCACACAACCGGCTGATAACCGACGGGTGTTCGGCTCACGACGGCCCCCACCTCCCGTCGGGGCGATGCCCGAATCGCGCGGAAGAGCGCCCGTCTTGTAGCGTTGCCGACCATGCGTCTCGTCATTGCCCGTTGTTCCGTGGACTACGCGGGCCGGCTCACCGCCCACCTGCCCTCCGCACCCCGTCTGATCCTGGTCAAGGCAGACGGCAGCGTCTCCATCCACGCGGACGACCGGGCGTACAAACCGCTCAACTGGATGTCCCCGCCGTGCACGCTGAAGGAGGGCGTCGACGGCGAGGCGGGCATCTGGACCGTGATCAACAAAGCGGGCGAGAAACTGATCATCACGATGGAGGAGATCCTCCACGACTCCTCGCACGAACTGGGCGTCGACCCGGGCCTCATCAAGGACGGCGTCGAGGCGCACCTCCAGGAGCTGCTCGCCGACCGCATCGAGACCCTCGGCGAGGGCTACACCCTGATCCGCCGCGAGTACCCGACCGCGATCGGCCCCGTGGACATCCTGTGCCGGGACGCCGACGGCGCGACGGTGGCGGTGGAGATCAAGCGGCGCGGCGAGATCGACGGCGTCGAGCAGCTGACCCGCTACCTGGAGCTGCTCAACCGCGACCCGCACCTCGCCCCGGTGAAGGGCGTCTTCGCCGCCCAGGAGATCAAGCCGCAGGCGCGGGTCCTCGCGACGGACCGCGGGATCGGCTGCGTGGTCCTCGACTACGACGCGCTGCGCGGCATCGAGGACGACAAGCTGCGGCTGTTCTGAGCCCGTCCGGCGGGCGACGGCCCCGGGTGCGCCGAGCGCGCCCGGGGCCGTCGTCGTTGTCGTACGGGGTCAGGCGGGCGTCGACGAGGGGCTGGACGTCTCGGAGGCGGAGGGGGCCCCGAGGGTGGTGGTCTCGCTCGCCGGAGGCGCGGTCGTCGTCGGCGGGGCCGTCGTCGGCGGCTCGGTCGACGGCGGCGGGCTGGTGGTGGTCGGCGGCGGCTTCGGCGTCGTGGTCGTCGGCCTCGGCGGCAGGGTGGTCGTGACCGGCGGCCGGGTCGTCGTGGGCCGTCCGGTCGGCGGTGCCGTGGTCTCCGTGGGGGTGCCGGTCGTCGGGCTGTCCGACGGCGACGGCGAGCCCGAGGCGGACGGGTCCGTCGAGGAGGAGGGCGACGCGCTCCCGGAGCTCGACGGGCTCGGGGAGCCCGACCGGGTCGCCTTGCCCGTCTCGGCCGGGTCGGCCTCGCCGTCGGCCGGCGGCTCCTCGCCGTCGAGGCCGTCGTCGGTGCCGCTCTCGCTGGTGGTGCTGTCGGAGGTGACGCGGTCGGTGGCGGGGTTCTCGCCGTTGCCCGAGGTGGCGCCGAGGGTGACGACGGTGCCGAGGACGGCGACGAGGAGCGCGCCCGCGCCGACGGCGACGAGGTTGCGGCGGGCGCCGCCGAGGATGCCGCCCTTGAGGCCGGGGCGGCGGCCGTCGGTGTCGGGGTGGGTGAGGACCGTCGGGGCCTCGTCGGCGAAGTCGGGGAACGCGGGGACGGGGGCCGGCGCCGGGGTCCGGAGGGGGCCGCCGGGCAGCGGGGCCGTGACGGTCTCCGGTCTCGCGGGGCGGGCGGCGGGGCCGCGTAGGGCGGGGGTGCCGCGCGGCGGGGAGAGGGGTTCGTCGGCGCGCGGGGCGACCGCGGCGGCGTGCTCTCCGGAGAGGTCGGAGACGAGGGCGAGCGCCCGGCGGCCGGCGACGGTGCCGCGCTTGTCGGCGAGCACCCCGCGCATGCCGATGGAGGCCTCCAGCTCGGCGCGGGCGCGTTCCAGGTTTCCGGCGCAGATCGCGAGGACGCCGAGCTCGTGGTGGAAGTAGGCCTCTTCGGCGACGTCGCCGGTGAGCCGGGCGGCCTCCTGGCCGGCGCGCAGGGCGCGTTCCCAGGCGCCCCAGTGCAGTCCGGCGGCGAAGGCGGGGGCGGCGGCGCGGGCGAGGAGGACGGCGGTGGCGCGGTGTTCGGCGGCGGATTCGCCGGTGCCGGGGATCAGCGCGGTGAGGGCGGCGAGCAGCGCGTCGGCCTCGGCGGCGGCCCGTTCGGGGGTGACGGAGGGGTGGGCGGCCCACCAGGCGTAGTGCTGGGCGAGGGTGTGGGCGCGGTCGGCGGCCCCGTGGTCGTAGCCGTGGGCGAGGAGCTGGGTGAGGACGCCGGCGGCGAGCCGGTAGCGGGGGCCGGCCGGGGAGAGCAGTCCGCAGGCCATGAGTTCGCCGAGGGCGGCGTCGGCGTGGGTGTCGCCGACGAGGGCGGGGAGGTGGGCCTGGTGCGGGACCTCGCCGCCGAGGGCGACGGCGAAGCGCAGGGCGGACTGGGCGGCGCGGCTGAGGCGGGAGGCGAGGAGGGCGGCGGGGGCGGCGCCCTCGCCGAGGCTGGGCAGCGGCACGTCGCGCAGTTCGACGTCGGGGTCGGTGCCGTCGAAGGCGGCGGCCGCGGCGGCTGCCGACGCGGCGGGGTCGGAGGGGCCGAAGGCCTCTTCGAGGGCACCGAAGGCGTCGAACTCGGCGGGGGTGACGCGCAGCCGGTCGCGCTGCCGGAGGAGGGCGCCGGCCTGGACGAAGCGGAGCGGGAGGCCTTCGGACTCGAACCACAGGTCGCCGGCCCAGTTGGCCTCCTCCTCGGTGAGGGTGCGGCCGGCGGCGCTCTCCAGGAGTTCGAGGGCGGCGGCGCGGCCGAGGCCGGCGAGGAGGACCTCCTCGACGTGGGCGTCGGCGGAGGGTGCGGGGGTGTCGGGACCCGCGGCGAGGAGGAAGGCGCACTCGGGGGCAGCGGCGAGGAGTTCGTCGAGGGCGGCGCCGCCGAACTCCAGGTCGTCGACGACGACCACGGCGCCGACGTCGCGCAGCCGGTCGAGCAGGTCGGCCCGGTCGGGGCGCCGGCCGGGGGCGTACCGGACGGCCGCGAAGAGCTCGTGGAGGAGTTCGGTGGGCGTGCGGTGGCGGCCGGAGAGGCGGACGACCCCGTCGGGGGCGAGGTCGGCGCAGTCGGCGGCGACGGCGTCGAGGAGGGCGGTGCGGCCGGAGCCGGGGACGCCGGTGAGGCGGGCGCAGCGGCCCTGGCGGAGGATGCCGGTGAGCCGCTCGCGCTCCTCCTGGCGTTCGAGGAGGGGCAGCTCGGGTGCGGGAGGGCCGGGCGGGAGGGGCGGGGCGACGGCGCGGGCGGCCTCGGCGCGCTCCTCGGGGGTGCGGGGGCGGGGGGCCGCCGGTTCCTGGCCGGGCGGGCAGGGTTCGATCTCGCTGCCGTCGACGGGGTTGACGGTGAGGAGCAGTTCGCCGGAGACGAGCCGGACGACGCGGGCGCGCGCGGGCGCCGGCGCGGGCACGCCACGGCCCTGGCGGGCCTCCTCGCCCTCGGTGTCGTGACCGTACTCCTCCGACCCAGGGTTGATCGGGTCCATGGTCCTAGCCCCCAAGAAGCGGTGTCCGGTGCCCGCCGGTGGGTCCGCCCCATGTGCAGGCGGGTCCGTCAATGTGCGGGCGACCGAACCCTAGACCGTGGTCAGCGGCTCGGGAACAGCCGGGGTGCCCCCGAGACCAAGACGTCACGGTCTTGTGAGGATTGAGCGTGACGCCTGGTTCACACAGCTGCTTCACAGACGGCGGGCCGGGAGGACCGTCCCGGAGGTCAGACGCGGGGAAGGGACTCCAGGGCGAGGCCGCCCTCGATGGCGAGGATGCGGTGGAGCCGGGTGGCGACGAGGAGGCGCTGCATCTGGGGCGGCACCCCGCGCAGGACGAGGCGTCGGCCGCAGCGGCCGGCCCTCCGGTGGGCGCCCATGATGACGCCGAGTCCGGTCGCGTCCCAGGAGTCGAGTCCGGTCAGGTCGAGCACCAGGTCGCCGACTCCGTCGTCGACGGCCGAGTGCAGGACCGTACGGGCGTCCGCCGCGCTGCGGACGTCGAGGCGGCCCCCGACGACCAGCTCGACGTGGTCGCCCCTGATGTGCATATGCGCTCCCCGAGAGTGCTCCGTCTTCGCAACAACTGACTGCCGCATCGGCAGATACGTTGCGCCTTGTCAGCGAACCGATACCGAAATTCACCCCACGGAGTGAGGCGGGGTGGTGGGTGGGGCTCAGTACTTGTAGAAGCCCTGCCCGCTCTTGCGGCCGATGTCACCCGCGTCCACCATCCGGCGCATCAGCTCCGGCGGCGCGAACTTCTCGTCCTGGGACTCGGTGTAGATGTTGTTGGCGGCGTTCACCAGGATGTCGATGCCGGTGAGGTCGGCGGTGGCGAGCGGGCCCATGGCGTGGCCGAAGCCGAGCTTGCAGGCGATGTCGATGTCCTCGGCGGTGGCGACGCCCGACTCGTGGAGCTTGGCGGCCTCGACGACGAGGGCCGAGATGAGGCGGGTGGTGACGAAGCCGGCGACGTCGCGGTTGACGACGATGCAGGTCTTGCCGACGGACTCGGCGAACGCGCGGGCGGTGGCGAGGGTCTCGTCGCTCGTCTTGTAGCCGCGGACCAGCTCGACGAGCTGCATCATCGGCACGGGCGAGAAGAAGTGGACGCCGACGACGGCCTCGGGGCGCCCGGTCACCGCGGCGATCTTGGTGATCGGGATCGCGGAGGTGTTGGAGGCGAGGACGGCGCCGTCCTTGACGATCTTGTCGAGCGAGCGGAAGATCTCGTGCTTGACGTCGAGGTTCTCGAAGACGGCCTCGACGACGACGTCCGCGTCGGCGACGGCGTCGAGCTCGGTGGTGGCGGTGATCCGGCCGAGCGCGGCCTCGGCGTCCTCGGCGGTGAGCTTGCCCTTGGCGACGAACTTGTCGTACGACGCCTTGATGCCGTCGGTGCCGCGGGTGAGGGCGGCGTCGGTGACGTCACGCAGGACGACGTCCCAGCCCGCCTGTGCCGAGACCTGCGCGATGCCGGACCCCATGAGTCCGGCCCCGATGACGGCGAGCTTCCTGGCCACGATGTTCCACCCCTTTAACGCCTGTTCACTTCTGGCTCTCCGGCGGAGATTAGCGGTCGCGGGGCGCCATGTGACCGTGAAGTAATGCGCGTCACGCCCTCTTTGACGGACGTCACACTCACGACAGGCCCGGGGAGGCCCCTCAGGCCCGTACGGCGTACGTGAGGACCTTCTCGCCCAGCAGCTCCTCGATCTCGTCGAGGAGGACGAGGGCCTCGCGGGAGACGGCGGTCGCCTTGCGTCCGGCGGTCATCGCGTCGCTGATGAACTCGACGACGGCGCCCTGGATCCAGGCGATCTGGCCGCCCACGAGCAGCGGCATCGGGTCGTCGGGCCCGGTGCCGACCTCCTCGCGCAGGGCGGCGACGGTGGTGCGCCGGACCTCCTGCTGGAGGGCCAGGAGCCGGGCCTGGAGGGTGGGGGCCTCGTCGATCACCCGCATGAAGTCGGCGTAGCCGTCCATCAGCCCGTAGGCGGGCGAGACGGCGGTGACGTGGCCTCGGATCTCGCGGAGCACGGCCTGGGCCGCGGACTCCCCCGGGTCGCGGCCGCGGATCATCCGGGCGAGGCGGTGGGTGATGCCTTCCATCCGGTCGAGGAAGAGGTCCTCCTTGGCCGGGAAGTAGTTGTAGACGGTGTTGACGGAGACGTCGGCGGCCTCCGCGATCTCCGCCACCGTCACGGCCTGGAAGCCGCGCTCCAGGAAGAGCCCGGTCGCGATGTCCGAGATCCGCTGTTTCGTCTGACGCTTCTTGCGCTCCCTGAGCCCTTCACCCATGCCGTCATCCTAGGCGTCCTGAAATTTTGGTGACGTTGCAAAATTTCAGTGACTCTGTTTTTGTAGTCGTCATGCCAATCATCAGCACGTCCGGGCTCTCCCGGACCTTCCGTACGAAACAGGGCGAGGTGCACGCGGTCCGCGGCATCGACCTCACGGTGCGAGCGGGCGAGATCCTCGGCTTCCTCGGGCCCAACGGCGCCGGCAAGTCCACGACCCTGCGGATGCTCAGCACCCTGCTGCCGCCCACCGGCGGCGCCGCCACCGTCTGCGGCCACGACCTGCTGCGGGACCCCGTCGCGGTACGGCGGAAGATCGGGTACGTCGCCCAGGGCGGCGGCGTCGACCCGCAGGAGACCGTCCGCTCCGAACTGGTCACCCAGGGCAGGCTCTACGGCCTCCCCCGGACCGAGGCCACGGCCCGCGCCGCCGAACTCGCCCGCGACCTCGACCTCACCGAGCTCCTCGACCGGAGCACCGCCGCCCTCTCCGGCGGCCAGCGCCGCCGGCTCGACCTCGCGCTCGGCCTCACCCACCGCCCCGCGCTGCTCTTCCTCGACGAGCCGACCACCGGCCTCGACCCGGGCAGCCGGGCCGCCCTCTGGGCGCTCGTCCGGCGGCTGCGCGACGACCACGGCACCACCGTCGTCCTCACCACCCACTACCTCGACGAGGCGGACGCCCTCGCCGAACGGCTCGTGATCATCGACGGGGGCGTCGTCGCGGCCGAGGGCTCCCCCGCCGCGCTCAAGGCCGAGCACGGCGCGGACACCCTCCAGGACGCCTTCCTCGCCGTCACCGGACGCGGCCCCGCGCCCGTCGACACCACGCCCGTCGCCGTCTGATCGCCGCCCAGGAGTCCACGCGATGCTTCTCCACGACACCGCGGTCCTCTTCGGCCGCTACGCCCGGCAGACCCTGCGCTCGCCGTTCCAGATCTTCTTCGGCGCGCTGATGCCGCTGCTCTACCTGTTCTTCTTCGGCCCGCTGCTCACCGGGCTGCCGCTCGGCCGCGCGGGCGACTCCTGGCAGGTCCTCGTACCGGGCCTGCTGCTCCAGCTCGGCCTCTTCGGGGCCTCGTTCGCGGGCTTCGCCGTCATCATGGAGAAGAACTGGGGCGTCCTCGAACGCCTGCGGGTCACCCCGGTCAGCCGTCTGGCGCTGCTCCTCGGCCGGACCCTGCGGGACACCGTCCTCTTCCTCTTCCAGGCCGTCCTGCTCGTCCTCGCCGCCCTGCTCATGGGCCTGCGGGCGCCGCTCACCGGCATCCTCATCGGCTTCGGCTTCGTCGCCCTGCTCACCTTCTCGCTCGCCTCGCTGTCGTACGTGCTCGCGTTGCGGCTGCCCAGCCCACAGGAGTTCGGTCCGGCGATCAACACCCTGGCCATGCCCGCGATGCTGCTGTCCGGCCTGATGCTCCCGATGGCCCTCGCGCCCGGCTGGCTCGACGTCCTGTCGCACTTCGTGCCGTTCCGCTATCTGGTGGACGCGGTCCGGGACGCGTACACCGGGCACTACGCGACCGCCACGATGCTGTACGGCGTCCTCGCCGCGGCCGGGCTCACGGCGCTCGCCGTGACGGTCGGCACACGGACGTTCCGCGGGGCCCACGCGTAACTACGCTGGACCCATGGTCAATCTGACGCGCATCTACACCCGCACCGGCGACAAGGGCACCACGGCGCTCGGCGACATGAGCCGGACCGCCAAGACGGATCTGCGGATCTCGGCCTACGCCGACGCCAACGAGGCCAACGCCGCCATCGGGACGGCCATCGCCCTCGGGCAGCTCGACGAGGACGTCGTGAAGGTCCTCGTCCGGATCCAGAACGACCTCTTCGACGTGGGCGCCGACCTCTGCACGCCGGTGGTGGAGAACCCCGAGTACCCGCCGCTGCGCGTCGAGCAGGCGTACGTCGACAAGCTGGAGGCCGACTGCGACCGCTTCCTGGAGCGGCTCGACAAGCTGCGCTCCTTCATCCTGCCGGGCGGCACGCCCGGGGCGGCCCTGCTGCACCAGGCGTGCACGGTCGTCCGGCGGGCGGAGCGCTCCACGTGGGCGGCCCTGGAGGTGCACGGCGAGACGATGAACGCCCTGACCGCCACCTACCTCAACCGGCTGTCAGACCTGCTCTTCATTCTTGCGCGCACCGCGAACAAGGAGGTCGGGGACGTCCTCTGGGTGCCGGGCGGCGACCGCTGAGCCGGCCGCCGGGTCCTTCCTCGGGTGGACGAAGTAGCTGAGCGCGATCACGCCGTGGATGCCGACGGCCCGCCAGGCGGCGAACATCCAGCTCCGCAGGCTCTCGGTGTTCCCGTCGTCGCCGACGTACGCCGTGGCCAGGAGCAGCAGGGCGGTGGCGACGGCGCCGCCGACCAGCGTGCCCAGCCAGATCCTGCCCTCGTGGCGGGCGCGCGCCATGCCGTACTTCGGGGGCTTCGGGGGCGGCGGGGCGCCGCCGAGGCGGTGGGCGGCGTGGCCGTCGAGCCACTTCACGGTCCGGTGGCCGTGGCCGACGGTGTAGCCGATGTAGAGCGCGGCGAGTCCGTGCTCCCAGCTCGGATCGGCGCCGTTCTTGAGGTCGATCGCCGTGGCGACGAGGAGCACGACCTCCAGGACCGGCTCGGCGAGCAGCAGCGCCATGCCCGCCCGGGGCATCTTCAGGAGGTAGCGGGTGGCGAGGCCGGCGGCCAGCAGGACCCAGAAGCCGACCTCGCAGAACACGATCAGCGTGACGATCACGGCGGTTCCCCTTTCGGTCCCCTTCAGCGTCCCGTGGGACCGGCTCCGGTTCGTCGTCGCCGGTGACGAAGTCCGTCTACATCCTTCGACGGAGGGCGGCACGCGCGCGTATCGGCCCTGACGGGGAGGTTCGCGCGCGCGGGGGCGTGTTGGATGAGGACGTGACGCTCCCCCGCCCGCACCGCACCGACCTGTCCATCGCCGCCGTCGGCCTCGTCGGCGGGCTGGTCCTGTGGTGGTTCGGTCTGCACACCCAGCTGGACCGGCCGTTCACCCAGCGCTGGGCGACCCTGGTGCCGCTCGTGGTGATGGCCGGGTGCGAGGCGGTGCGCCGGACCGCGCCCAGGGCGGCGCTGACCGTCGGCACGCTCGCGATCGTCGCGGACCAGTTCACGTACGGGAGCCTGGCCACCGTCCTGATGTTCACGGACGTCGTCTACGCGGCCGTCGTGTACGGGTCGGCCGCCCACGCCCGCCGCGTCCCGTACACCACCGGTCTCGTCACGGTCGGGGTGACGATCGGCTTCCTGGTGTGGTGGCAGAACGCGTACGCGCTGCTCGTCGGTGTGATCACCGGCATGATCTCCTTCCTGCCCGCGATCACCGGCGCGATCGTCCGCAACCACCGGGAGGCGGCGGACGCGGCCCGGCTGCGGGCCGAACAGACCGCGCTGCTCGCCGAGATGGACCGGGCGCAGGCGGTGGTGGCCGAGCGGGCCCGGATGGCGCGCGAGCTGCACGACATGGTCGCGAACCACCTGTCGGCGATCGCGATCCACTCCACGGCCGCGCTCTCCCTCGACGAACCGGCCACCACCCGGCGGGCGTTGACGGTGATCCGGGAGAACAGCGTGGCGGGCCTCGCCGAGATGCGGCGGCTCATCGGACTGCTGCGGGACAGCGGCGGGGAGCCGGAGCCGGGGGCCGTGCCGAGCCTCGACGCCCTGGACTCGCTGCTCGCGCGGGCCCGGGCGAACGGTTCGGCGGGCGGCCTGGAGTTCGTCCTGGAGGACAGCCGTCCCCCGGGCGGTTCGCTGCCGGCGCCGGTGGAGCTGGCCGCGTACCGGATCGTCCAGGAGTCGCTGACCAACGCGGTCAAGCACGCCGCCCCCGGTACGGTCAGGGTGCGGATCGGCCGGTCCGGCGGTGTCCTCACGGTGGCGGTGGACTCGCCGTACGGGCAGCGGCCGGGGCCGGGCGCGCCCGGCACGGGTTCGGGTCTGGTGGGCATGCGGGAGCGCACGGAGCTGCTCGGCGGGGAGTTCCGCGCGGCGGCCTCGGGGTCGGTCTGGCAGGTGCGGGCGGTGCTGCCCGCGGACGAGAGGGTGGGGAACGCATGACGGTGCGGGTGGTGGTCGCCGAGGACCAGTCCGCGGTGCGGGCGGGGCTCGTGCTGATCCTGGGGAGCGCGCCGGACATCGAGGTGGTCGGCGAGGCGGCGGACGGCGAGCGGGCGGTGGAGCTGGCCCGCGAGCTGCGGCCGGACCTGGTCCTGATGGACGTCCAGATGCCCCGGATGGACGGGGTGACGGCGACCGGGATCGTCGTCGCGGAGGGGCTCGCCGACGTCCTGGTGCTGACGACCTTCGATCTCGACGCGTATGTGTTCGGGGCGCTGCGGGCGGGCGCGGCGGGCTTCCTGCTGAAGAACGCGGACGCCCGGGAGCTGATCGAGGCGGTGCGGACGTTGGCGCGGGGCGAGGGGCTGATCGCCCCGGCGGTGACCCGGCGGCTGCTCGCCGAGTTCGCCGCGAGCGGCCGTCCGGCACGGCCGGAGCGGGGGGCGGACCCGGCGGTGCTGGACGCGTTGACGCCCCGGGAGCGGGAGGTGCTCTCCGCGCTGGGGCTCGGTCTGTCGAACGCGGAGATCGCGGTACGGCTCGACATGGCGGAGGCGACGGTGAAGACGCACGTCAGCAAGGTCCTGGGGAAGCTGGGGCTGCGGAGCAGGGTCCAAGCGGCGGTGCTGGCTCAGGAGTTGGGGGTTTAGCAGTTCTTTGCCGACGTTGGTCTGGACCTCTTGACGATTGGTCCAGACCTTCCTACGCTCGCGGGGCGCGCGCACCTTTCGGACCACCCCCACCTTGTCCGTCCGCAACTTGAGGAGCACCGTTGAGCACTCAAGCACCGACGCGCAGAGCAGGGTTCAGACACCGGACCGCCGCCGGACTGACCGCCCTGATCCTGCCCCTGGCCGCCCTGGTCGGCCTCGCCTCCCCCGCCGAAGCCGCCACCTCGGCCACCGCGACCTACACCAAGACCCAGGACTGGGGCACCGGGTTCGGCGCCAGCTGGACCGTCAAGAACACCGGCACCACCACCATCAGCTCCTGGACCGTCGAGTGGGACTACCCCTCCGGCACCTCCGTCACCTCCGCCTGGGACGCCACCGTCACCAGCTCCGGCACCCACTGGACCGCCAAGAACGTCGGCTGGAACGGCACCCTCGCCCCCGGCGCCTCCGTCTCCTTCGGCTACAACGGCGCCGGCCCCGGCGCACCCACCGGCTGCAAGATCAACGGCGCTCCCTGCGACGGCACCACCCAGCCGGGCGACAACCCGCCCTCGGCGCCCGGCACCCCGGTCGCCTCGAACGTCACCGACACCTCGGCGAAGCTCACCTGGACCGCGGCCACCGACGACAAGGGCGTCAAGAACTACGACGTCCTGCGCGACGGCACCAAGGTGACCACCACCACCGGCCTCACCTTCACCGACAGCGGCCTCACCGCGGGCACCGACTACTCGTACACCGTCGTCGCCCGCGACACGGCCGACCAGACCGGCCCCGCCGCCGGCCCGGTCGCCGTCCGCACCACCGGCGGGGGCGGCGGCCAGCCCCTCCCGAACGCCGTGAAGATGGGCTACTTCGCCAACTGGGGCGTCTACGGGCGCAACTACCACGTGAAGAACATCGTGACCTCCGGCTCCGCGTCGAAGATCACGCACATCAACTACGCCTTCGGCAACGTCCAGAACGGCAAGTGCACCATCGGCGACGCCTATGCCGACTACGACAAGGCCTACACCGCCGACCAGTCCGTCGACGGCGTCGCCGACACCTGGGACCAGCCGCTGCGCGGCAACTTCAACCAGCTCCGCAAGCTGAAGAAGGCCTACCCGAACATCAAGGTCCTGTGGTCCTTCGGCGGCTGGACCTGGTCCGGCGGCTTCGGCCAGGCCGTGCAGAACCCGACCGCCTTCGCCCAGTCCTGCTACGACCTGGTCGAGGACCCGCGCTGGGCCGACGTCTTCGACGGCATCGACCTGGACTGGGAGTACCCCAACGCCTGCGGCCTGTCCTGCGACACCAGCGGCGCGGCCGCCTTCAAGAACATGATGCAGGCCATGCGCGCCAAGTTCGGCGCCAACAACCTGGTCACCGCGGCCGTCACCGCCGACGCCTCCACGGGCGGCAAGATCGACGCCGCCGACTACGCGGGCGCCGCGCAGTACATGAACTGGTTCAACGTCATGACGTACGACTTCTTCGGTGCCTGGGAGGCGAAGGGCCCGACCGCCCCGCACTCCCCGCTCACCTCGTACGCCGGCATCCCGCAGGCGGGCTTCAACTCCGCCGAGGCGATCGCCAAGTTCAAGGCGAAGGGCGTCCCCGCCAACAAGCTCCTCCTCGGCATCGGCTTCTACGGCCGCGGCTGGACCGGCGTCACCCAGTCCGCCCCCGGCGGCACGGCGACCGGCCCGGCGCAGGGCACGTACGAGCAGGGCATCGAGGACTACAAGGTCCTCAAGAACTCCTGCCCGGCCAACGGCACCATCGCGGGCACGGCGTACGCCCACTGCGGCACCAACTGGTGGAGCTACGACACCCCCGCCACCGTGAACTCGAAGATGAGCTGGGCCAAGAACCAGGGCCTCGGCGGAGCGTTCTTCTGGGAGTTCAGCGGCGACACCACCAACGGCGAGCTGGTCGGCGCCATCAACAGCGGCCTGAACTAGCACGAGACGAGGAGCGGGGACGGCGCAGCACGCCGTCCCCGCTCCTTCATGCCTCAGGCCACATTGACCCTCTGCCCCGGAGGCGCCGCCTCCAGCCAGGCCATGAAGCCCGTCCGGGCGTCCTCGCTCATCGCGAGCTCCAGGCGGACGCCCTCGTACATGCAGGGCTGGATCACCGCGTCGGAGAGCAGCGCGAGCTCCTCCTCGCCCTCCGGCATCCGGCGCTCCAGGGCCACGATGGAGGCGCGCTCCAGGACCCGGCGCGGGCGGGGCGCGTACGAGAAGACACGGAACCAGGAGATCTCGTCACCGCTGTAGCGGGCGACGCCGTACACCCAGCCCTTGCCGGTCGGATCCGGCTCGTCGGGGACGTCCCAGCGCAGCGAACAGTCGAAGGTGCCGCCGGCGCGCTGGATCAGTCTGCGGCGCAAGCCGAAGACGAAGAGCCCGATCACCACCAGTGCGACGACCAGGCCGCACACGAGCAGAGCGAGGAACATCTTCACCGACCTCCTCGCTGCGTCCCGTAGCCGGCACCGCCGGCAGAACCGAATACGACCTGCATCTGCATCGCCTCAGCCGCGACACGCTCCGGAGTATTCCGGACCGTGCCGCGGCTGAGGGCACTTCTACTCGGCGCGGACCGTCAGCGGACCGCTACCGCGCGCAGCCGGACCTCGGCGCGCCGCTCGGCGGCGGCGTCGGAGTCCGTCTTCGCACGCTCCAGCGCGCGCTCGGCGCGCTGGGCGTCGATCTCGTCCGCCAGCTCGCAGATCTCCGCGAGCAGAGACAGCTTGTCGTCGGCGAACGAGATGAATCCACCGTGGACGGCGGCGATGATCGTCCCGCCCTCGCTCGTACGGATGGTCACCGGGCCCGACTCCAGCACACCGAGCAGCGGCTGGTGGCCGGGCATGACGCCGATGTCGCCGGAGGTGGTACGCGCGATGACCAGGGTGGCCTCGCCGGACCAGACACTCCGGTCCGCGGCGACCAGCTCGACGTGCAGCTCAGCAGCCAAGGGTGGCTCCTCGGGTCACCACCCGGCGGTCGTGCCGGGTGTTGGGGTCAATTCTAGGGGGCGTGGAGAGGGGGACGGGACGGATCCCGTCCCCCTCGGGCGAGCACGGGGCTCAGGAGACGCCGAGCTCCTTGGCGTTGTTCTTGAGGTCCTCAAGGCCACCGCACATGAAGAACGCCTGCTCCGGGAAGTGGTCGAACTCACCGTCGCAGATCGCGTTGAACGCGGCGATCGACTCGTCGAGCGGAACGTCCGAACCGTCCACACCGGTGAACTGCTTCGCCGCGTGGGTGTTCTGGGACAGGAAGCGCTCGACACGACGCGCGCGGTGGACGACGAGCTTGTCCTCCTCGCTCAGCTCGTCGATACCGAGGATCGCGATGATGTCCTGGAGGTCCTTGTACTTCTGCAGGATTCCCTTGACGCGCGTGGCGGCGTCGTAGTGGTCCTGCGCGATGTAGCGCGGGTCCAGGATCCGGGACGTGGAGTCCAGCGGGTCCACGGCCGGGTAGATGCCCTTCTCGGAGATCGGACGGGAGAGAACCGTCGTCGCGTCGAGGTGGGCGAAGGTGGTCGCCGGCGCCGGGTCGGTGAGGTCGTCGGCGGGGACGTAGATCGCCTGCATCGAGGTGATCGAGTGACCACGGGTCGAGGTGATGCGCTCCTGGAGGAGACCCATCTCGTCGGCCAGGTTCGGCTGGTAACCCACCGCGGAGGGCATACGGCCGAGCAGGGTCGACACCTCGGAACCGGCCTGGGTGAAGCGGAAGATGTTGTCGATGAAGAACAGCACGTCCTGCTTCTGCACATCGCGGAAGTACTCCGCCATGGTCAGACCGGCGAGGGCCACACGGAGACGGGTGCCCGGGGGCTCGTCCATCTGGCCGAAGACGAGGGCGGTCTTGTCGAGAACGCCCGAGTCCTCCATCTCCGCGATGAGGTCGTTGCCCTCACGCGTACGCTCACCGACACCGGCGAACACGGAAACACCCTCGTGCAGCTTCGCCACACGCATGATCATTTCCTGGATCAGAACGGTCTTGCCGACACCGGCACCACCGAACAGACCGATCTTTCCACCCTTGACGTACGGGGTGAGGAGGTCGACGACCTTCAGGCCGGTCTCGAACATCTCGGTCTTCGACTCGAGCTGGTCGAACGCCGGGGCCTTGCGGTGGATGGACCAGCGCTCGCTGACCTCCGACTCCGCCTCGGGCTCGTTCAGGATCTGGCCCAGCGTGTTGAACACGCGACCCTTGGTGACGTCGCCGACGGGCACGGTGATGCCGTCGCCGGTGTCGACCACGGGGGCCTGGCGGACCAGACCGTCGGTGGGCTGCATCGAGATGGTGCGGACGATGCCGTCACCGAGGTGCTGCGCGACCTCGAGGGTCAGCGTCTTGAGCGCGCCCTCCTCGGCCGGGTCGGCGACCTGCACGTGCAGGGCGTTGTAGATCTCCGGCATCGCGTCGACGGGGAACTCCACGTCGACGACCGGGCCGATGACCCGGGCGACGCGGCCCGTGGCGGCGGCCGTCTCAACAGTGGTCGTCATTACTTGTCACTCCCCGCGGTCGCGTCGGCCAGGGCTGCGGTGCCACCGACGATCTCGCTGATTTCCTGGGTGATTTCGGCCTGGCGGGCCGCGTTGGCAAGTCGGGAGAGGTTGTTGATCAAGTCTCCCGCGTTGTCGGTGGCCGACTTCATCGCGCGGCGCGTGGCGGCGTGCTTGGAGGCAGCCGACTGGAGCAGCGCGTTGTAGATCCGGCTCTCGACGTAGCGCGGCAGAAGGGCGTCGAGGACGTCCTCCGCCGACGGCTCGAAGTCGTACAGCGGGCGGAGGGTCTCCGGCTCGCCGGCCTCCTTCGCCACCTCGTCGAGGCTGAGGGGCAGCAGCCGGGCCTCGACCGCCGTCTGGGTCATCATCGAGACGAACTCGGTGTAGACGATGTGGAGCTCGTCCACGCCGCCCTCGGCCGTGTCCTTCTCGATCGCCTCGATCAGCGGGGCCGCGATCTTCTTGGCGTCCGCGTAGCTGGGCTCGTCCGTGAAGCCCACCCACGTGCCGGCCATCGCCCGCTCGCGGAAGTTGAAGTGCGAGACGCCGCGGCGACCGACGACGTAGATGTCGACCGTCCGGCCCTCGCCCTCCAGCTTCCTGATGAGCAGCTCCGCCGCCTTGATGGCGTTGGAGTTGAAGGCGCCGGCCAGACCGCGGTCGCTCGCGAGGAGCAGGACCGCGGCACGGCTCGGGTTCTCCGCCTCGGTGGTCAGCGGGTGCTTGTCGTTCGCACCCGTCGCCACCGCCGTGACCGCGCGCGTGAGCTCGGTCGCGTACGGAGTCGACGCCTGCACCTTGCGCTGCGCCTTGACGACACGCGAGGCGGCGATCATCTCCATCGCCTTGGTGATCTTCTTCGTCGCGGTGACGGATTTGATGCGACGCTTGTAGACCCGGAGCTGCGCTCCCATGAGTCAGGTCCCTTCCGTCGTCACTTCGAGACGTTGACGGCGGGAGCGTCCGCGCCGAGCAGCTTGCCGTCAGAGGTCTCGAACTGCTGCTTGAACTCCGCGATGGCGTCGGCGACGGCGGTCAGCGTGTCGTCCGACATCTTCTTGCCCTCACGGATGGAGGTCATGAGACCGGAGTGGTTCTGGCGCAGGTACGCCAGGAGCTCGGCCTCGAAGCGACGGATGTCGGCGACCGGGACGTCGTCCATCTTGCCGGTGGTGCCGGCCCAGACCGAGACGACCTGGTTCTCCGTGGGCATCGGCTGGTACTGAGCCTGCTTCAGCAGCTCGACCATGCGCTGACCACGCTCCAGCTGCGCCTTCGAGGCCGAGTCCAGGTCGGAACCGAAGGCCGCGAAGGCCTCCAGCTCACGGAACTGGGCCAGGTCCACGCGGAGGCGGCCGGCGATCTGCTTCATGGCCGGGTGCTGGGCGGAGCCACCGACTCGGGAGACCGAGATACCGACGTTCAGGGCCGGGCGCTGGCCGGCGTTGAACAGGTCGGACTCCAGGAAGCACTGGCCGTCGGTGATGGAGATGACGTTGGTCGGGATGAACGCGGAGACGTCGTTGGCCTTCGTCTCGACGATCGGCAGACCGGTCATCGAACCGGCACCCAGCTCGTCCGAGAGCTTCGCGCAGCGCTCGAGGAGACGGGAGTGCAGGTAGAAGACGTCACCCGGGTAGGCCTCACGGCCCGGCGGGCGGCGCAGCAGCAGCGACACGGCGCGGTAGGCGTCGGCCTGCTTCGACAGGTCGTCGAAGACGATCAGGACGTGCTTGCCCTGGTACATCCAGTGCTGACCGATGGCGGAGCCGGTGTACGGCGCCAGGTACTTGAAGCCGGCCGGGTCGGACGCCGGGGCGGCGACGATCGTCGTGTACTCGAGCGCACCGGCCTCTTCGAGGGCGGCACGGACCGACGCGATGGTCGAGCCCTTCTGGCCGACGGCGACGTAGATGCAGCGGACCTGCTTGTTCACGTCGCCCGAGCGCCAGTTGTCGCGCTGGTTGATGATGGTGTCGACACAGAGCGCGGTCTTGCCGGTCTGACGGTCACCGATGATCAGCTGGCGCTGACCACGGCCGACCGGCGTCATGGCGTCGACGGCCTTGTAGCCGGTCTCCATCGGCTCGTGCACCGACTTACGGGCCATAACGCCCGGGGCCTGCAGCTCGAGGGCGCGGCGGCCCTCGGTCGCGATCTCGCCGAGACCGTCGATCGGGTTACCGAGCGGGTCGACGACGCGACCCAGGTAGCCCTCACCGACACCTACGGAGAGGACCTCGCCGGTGCGCTGCACCGACTGACCCTCCTCGATGCCGCTGAACTCGCCGAGGACGATGGCACCGATCTCGCGCTCCTCGAGGTTGAGGGCGAGACCGAGGGTGCCGTCCTCGAACTTCAGCAGCTCGTTCGCCATGGCCGAGGGAAGACCCTCGACCTTCGCGATACCGTCACCGGCCAG
The DNA here is from genome assembly GCF_044544765.1 of Streptomyces sp. NPDC053513. Lineage (NCBI taxonomy): Bacteria > Bacillati > Actinomycetota > Actinomycetes > Kitasatosporales > Streptomycetaceae > Streptomyces > Streptomyces sp. NPDC053513. The sequence goes on along the minus strand of NZ_JBITXP010000009.1, from coordinate 287,653 downwards.
GCTGACCGTGCCGACCTCCTCGCGCGAGGCCGCGTCCGGCTGGTACGACTGGACGAAGTTCTCCAGTGCGTCCCGGATCTCCTCCGGCCGGATCGTGAGCTCCGCCATCTGGGTTCCCTGCTCTCCTTGTTGGGCCCGAAGTTTCTTAAGGGGTCTGGGGGCCGACCCCCAGGAATCTTCTGCAATCTCTGCACGGCCCAACCGGGCCGCTGGTGATGCTGTGTTGCTGTGCTGCCTTGTGCTGCTGTGGTCGCTGCCGTCAGCCGGCCAGTCGACGGGTCGCCTCGCCGAGGCGCTCCGCGATGGACCCGTCGATGATCTCGTCACCGACGCGCACCGTGATCCCGCCGAGGACCGCGGGGTCCACGTCCAGGTTCAGGTGCATCTCGCGGCCGTACAGCTTCGCCAGTACGGCACCGAGGCGCTGCTTCTGCCGGTCCGACAGCGGCACCGCCGAGGTGACGACGGCGACCATCCGGTCCCGGCGCGCCGCGGCGAGCTTGGACAGGGACTCGAGTCCCGCTTCCAGGCTACGTCCCCGGGGCTGGGTCACCAGACGGACGACCAGACGCTCGGTGGTCGCGTGGGCCTTGCCGCCGAGCAGGCTGCCCAGCAGCGTGCCCTTCGCGGTGGCCGTGGCGGCCTTGTCCGTCAGCGCCGAGCGCAGCTCGTTGCTGGAGGACACGATCCGGCCGAACCGGAACAGCTCGTCCTCGACGTCGTCGAGGGCGCCCGCCTTCTGCGCCGCGGTGAGGTCGGCGGTGTTCGCCAGCTCCTCGGTCGCGTCGACCAGGTCACGCGAGCGCGACCAGCGGGAACGCACCATGCCGGAGACCAGGTCGACGGTCTCGCCGCCCACCTGTCCGCGCAGGAGTCGCTGCGCGAGCTCGGCCTTGGCCTCACCCGACTGGGCGGGGTCGGTCAGGACCCGGCGCAGCGACACCTCGCGGTCGAGCAGCACGGTGACGGCGGCCAGCTCGTCCGCGAGCTTCTTCGCGTCGACCGGGGTGTTGTCGGTCAGCGCGTCGAGGGACTCACGGGCGGCGGACAGTGCCTCGCGGCTCGCTCCGTTCATCGGACAGCCTCGGCCTTCTCCTCGAGCTCGTCGAGGAAGCGGTCGATGGTGCGGCTCTGGCGGGCGGCGTCCTCGAGGGACTCGCCGACCAGCTTGCCGGCCAGGTCGGTCGCGAGCTTGCCGACGTCCTGGCGCAGCGACGCGGAGGCGGCCTTGCGGTCGGCCTCGATCTGCGCGTGGCCGGCCGCGATGATCTCCTCGCGCTGGCGCTGGCCTTCCGCCTTCATCTCCTGGATGATCGCGGTGCCCTGCTCCGTCGCCTCCTGGCGAAGACGCGCGGCCTCGTGGCGGGCCTCGGCGAGCTGGGCCTTGTACTGCTCCAGCACACTCTGAGCCTCGATCTGGGCCGACTCGGCCTTCTCGATGCCACCCTCGATGGCCTCGCGGCGCTCGTCCAGAACCTTGTTGATGTTCGGGAGGAGCTTCTTGGCGAGGAAGCCGAAGACGATGACGAAGGCGATCAGGCCGATGACGAGCTCGTCGAGATGCGGGATCAGAGGAGGCTGAGGCTCCTCCGCTGCCGCAAGAAGCAGAGCGTTCACATCAGTGCCTTCCGTAAAAAGAATCGGGCAGTCGGTCCGGCTTACTGGTAGACGAAGCCCATGACGATGCCGATGAGGGCGAGCGCCTCACAGAAGGCGAAGCCCATGATCTGGTTGGTACGGATGAGACCGGCGGCCTCGGGCTGGCGGGCGAGCGCCTGCGTACCGTTACCGAAGATGATGCCGACGCCGACGCCGGGGCCGATCGCGGCGAGGCCGTAACCGATCGACGCGACGTTGCCGACGACGTTCTCCTTGGCGCCGGCGGCGAGGTTGACCATGTCGAGAGCAGCGGACATGCCGTTACTTCCTTCTCTTTCAATGACCCGGTGGGGGTTGGCCACCGGACGACTGATGGTTTCGGGGGTGGGGCTACGGAGCGGGTGCGGCTCAGTGGTGCTCGGAGAGCGCGCCCTGGACGTAGCTGCAGGCCAGGAGGACGAAGACGTACGCCTGGACGGCCTGGATGAAGAGCTCGAAGGCGGTCATCACGAGGACCATCACGAACGAGGCGCCGGCGTAGACGAAGCCCAGGCCGTTCATGAGGTACCAGGTGGCCAGCGAGAACATCACGATCAGCAGGTGACCGGCGAACATGTTCGCGAACAGTCGCACCGCGTGCGTGAAGGGCCGGATCAGCAGGTTCGAGAAGAACTCGAGGACGACGACCATCGGGAGGATGGCACCGAGGGACTTGTCGTAACCGACGATGTTCTTCCAGCCACCCACGAAGCCGTGCTTCTTGAAGGTGAGCGAGATCCACATGAAGTACACGATCAGCGCGAGACCGGCCGGGAAGGCGATCAGCGAGGTGACCGGGAACTGGGCGAGCGGAATGATCGACCAGAGGTTCATGATCCAGACGAAGAAGAACAGCGACACCATGAAGGGGACGTACTTCTCGCCGTCCTTCTTGCCGATGATCTCGTAGACGATGCCGCGGCGCACGAAGTCGTAGCCGGCCTCGCCGACCATCTGCATCTTGCCGGGGATCAGCTTGGGCTTGTTGAAGGCGGCCCAGAAGAACCCGACGACCACGATGGAGCCCAGCAGAGCGAGCAGCATCGGCTTGGTGATCTCGATGCCGGCCACCGTGGCGATGGGCTCGTACATGAACGTGTGCAGGCCCGGCGCCGGGAAGCCACATCCAGAGAAGATGTGGCAATCCGGGTCGAAGGCAAGCGTCTGGTCAGCACTCACCGCGGGCTCCTTCAGCGTGGCGCATAGGTACGGCAACCTCGTTGTGTCGGCGCGGCACGCAGCCGCGGGTCGGCACTGGACTGGTCTTACGGATAAGGGGGCGGCGGTTCGGCATCGAGCCTCTCGCTGGGACAGGCGCCGTTTCGGATGCCCGCGTCCGCAGTGCCGCAGTTGGCACCGGACGATAGCAGGAAGCCGAACTCGGCTTTATCCCGGCCCTACCCTTCACGACTTCGGCCCCGTGTTTCCGGGGTCGATGTACGTGATCTTGGCCTTCATGTAGGCCCGGGCCTGTGCGGCGACCCACACCACGGTCGTCGCGAGCAGCGTGAAGGCGAAGGCCTTGAAGTCGAACAGGGTCGTGTTCTTCAGCAAGGCCAGGAAGATGAAGAGCACCAGCAGCTGGGCCGTGTAGAGCATGAGCCCCATGGCCTGGAAGAGGTGCGGAAGCGACTTCGCCGTCCGCTGGAGAACCAGCTGCCCGATCCCCATGAAGAGGATGACCACCAGGGTGCCGACGACGGCACCGATCGCACCCTTGCCACCGGCGACCACCCCGCTGACGACCGTGGCGATCGCGCCGACGGCTGCGGAGGGTACGGCGGTGTGCAGAAGGATGCGTGCGTCGTTCGACGGCATGGCGGTGTCTCCGCTTGCTCTGGAGGGGGCGATGGTGTCGTCATGGACGAGCGTAAGCCCGGTCCGAGGTGGGTCTCGGGGCCAACAGACCGTCGCACTACGGTCTTTCGGCACTGTCGCCGGGTCTCGTGAACCGTATCACAAACTATTTGAATAGGTCTTTACCCATAAGGTGTGCCAACGGTCACACATGAGAGTTACCCCGCGCGTGTGTGCGCGACAGCGGGGCACCTTGTCTGCTATTGGCCCCGGATGGGGCTTTCGTCAACCGCGCGCCCCGGCCTTACTCCGGTCGGTGAAGCGCGAACGGTGACCGATGGCGGTCGCGCCGTTGACCCCGGCGGGCACGGGCTCCCGCTCCTCCTCGACGGAGTCGGCGGAGTCCACGGACCCGGCCGGGTCGAGGGACCCCGCCGGCACGGCGGCCGGCTTGCGGCGCCGGTAGCGGGGCGGCACCACGGACTGGGCCCAGCGCGGGGCGCGCGGCGTGAAGCGCGGCAGCAGGAGCAGCACCAGGCCGATCGCGCTGAGCGCGACGACGCCGAGGACGATCCACATCGAGGTCGAGTGGACCGAGTAGGCCAGCGTGCCGAAGGCGATGAGCGCCGACCAGAAGTACATGATCAGCACCGCGCGGCTGTGCGAGTGCCCGATCTCCAGGAGCCGGTGGTGCAGGTGGCCGCGGTCGGCGGCGAACGGCGACTGGCCCTTCCAGGTGCGGCGCACGATCGCGAGGACCAGGTCGGCCATCGGGATCGCGATGATGGTCAGCGGCAGCACGAGCGGGATGAAGACCGGCAGGGCCGCGTGCGTGGCCTCACGGGTCGATCCCTCGAAGAGCCGCAGCACGTCGGGGTCGACCTGACCCGTGATCGAGATCGCGGAGGCCGCCAGGATGAGGCCGATCAGCATCGAGCCCGAGTCGCCCATGAAGATGCGCGCCGGGTGCATGTTGTGCGGCAGGAAGCCCAGGCACATGCCCATGAGGATGGCGGCGAAGAGGGTCGCGGGGGCGGCCGCCTCGATCGTGTAGCCGTACCAGAGGCGGTACGCGTACAGGAAGAAGGCCGCGGCGGCGATGCAGACCATGCCGGCGGCGAGGCCGTCGAGGCCGTCGACGAAGTTCACGGCGTTGATGGTGAGGACCACCAGGGCGACCGTGAGGAGCGTGCCCTGCCAGGGGGTGAGGGCGACCGTGCCGACGCCGGGGATCGGCAGCCACAGGATCGTGAGGCCCTGCGCGACCATCACGCCCGCCGAGATCATCTGCGCGCCCAGCTTGATGAGCGCGTCCAGCTCGAACTTGTCGTCGAGGACGCCGATCAGCCAGATCAGGGCGGCGCCGGAGAGCAGCGCGCGGGGCTCGTTGGACTGCTCGAAGACGCTGTTCAGGTTCTGCAGGTGGTCGGCGACGAGCAGTCCCGCGCACAGCCCGAAGAACATGGCGATGCCACCGAGCCGCGGAGTCGGTTCTCGGTGCACGTCGCGGGCGCGGATCTCCGGCATCGCGCCGGTCGCGATGGCGAACTTCCGCACCGGACCGGTGAGCAGATAGGTCACCGCGGCCGTGACACAGAGCGTCAGCAGGTAATCACGCACGGGCTGCCCCACAGGAATCGCTGGCCATCTCAGCCCCACACCCTAGCCGTGCCGTCCATGTGGTCTGAGACACCGGGGGCATCCGAACGGTTGCGCTCGGGCTCCCGTCAGCGCCCATACGGGGGAAATCGGGAGGTCAGCCCCCGTACTTCCGCGCGTACCCGGGACGTTTCCCCGGCGTCGTCCCGCAACGCGACGGTGAACAGCGCGGCGATCCTCGCCATCTCCGGGGTGCCCATCCCCTGCGTGGTGACGGCCGCGGTGCCGAGCCGGATCCCGCGGCCCTCCCCGTGGGGCAGGGCGCAGGTGTCGAGCACCATGCCGGCGGCGGCGAGCCGGGCGCGGGCGGTGCGGCCGTCGACCCCGAGCGGCGCGGGGTCGGCGGTGATGAGGTGCGTGTCCGTCCCGCCGGTGGTCACCGCGAAGCCCTCGGCGGCGAGCGCGGCCGCGAGGACCTTCGCGTGTTCGACCACCTGATGGGCGTACGCCGTGAACGCCGGGGTGGACGCCTCGCCGAAGGCCACCGCCTTGGCCGCGATCGTGTGCATCTGGGCGCCGCCCTGCGTGAACGGGAACACCGCCCGGTCGACCCGGCCCGCGAGCTCCTCGCCGCACAGGATCATTCCGCCGCGGGGCCCGCGGAGCACCTTGTGGGTGGTCGCGCAGACCACGTCGGCGTACGGGACGGGACTGGGGGCCGCTCCCCCGGCGACGAGCCCGATGGGATGGGCGGCGTCGGCGATCAGGTACGCCCCCACCTCGTCGGCGATCTCCCGGAAGACGGCGTAGTCGAGATGCCGCGGATAGGAGATCGCCCCGCAGACGATCGCCTTGGGCCGGTGGTGGCGGGCGAGCGCGGCGACCTGCTCGTGGTCGACGAGCCCGGTCTCGGCGTCGACGCCGTACGGGACGAAGTCGAACCACCGCCCGGAGAAATTGGCGGGCGATCCGTGCGTGAGGTGCCCGCCGTGGCCGAGCCCCATGGCCAGGACCGTGTCACCGGGCCTGAGAAGGGCCGCGTACGCCGCCAGGACGGCCGAGGAGCCGGAGTGGGACTGCACGTTCGCGTGGTCCGCTCCGAAGAGCGCGGTGGCCCGCTCGACGGCGATCCGTTCGATCGCGTCGGCGTACTCGCAGCCGCCGTGGTGCCGGGCGCCCGGGTACCCCTCGGCGTACTTGTTGGCGAGCGGCGAGCCGAGCGCGGCGAGCACCGCCGGCGAGGTGAAGTTCTCGGCCGCGATCAGCTGCAGGCTGTCGGCCTGCCGCCGCACCTCGCCGAGCAGCACATCGGCGACCTCGGGGTCCTGCCGGCGCAGGACGTCGAGCTCCTCATCGGGTGGCGCGGTGACGGACATGGCGGACTCCGGGCGTGGAGGGATGTCAGCACCAATGTAGGCGCGGCCGGCCCGCCCCGCCCGTCGGCGCGGACACCCGTCAGCGCCTGGCCGAGACGCCCGTCAGAGCCGTCACCACGGGATCCGGCGCCTGGTTGATCTCGTCGCCGATCGAGCGGAAGAAGGTGATCGGGGCGCCGTACGGGACCCGACCCCCGACGCGCCCCTCGCACCGCTCGGCCCCGAGGGGCCTCCCCGGCTTCGGGACGCTGCGGCGGCCTCCGACCGCCGGACCACGGCCCGGGCCCGAAAACCCGTCAACGCCTGGCCGAGACGCCCGTCAGAGCCGTCACCACGGGATCCAGCGCCTGGTTGATCTCGTCGCCGATCGAGCGGAAGAAGGTGATCGGGGCGCCGTACGGGTCGTTGACCTCGTCCGCGTCCGCCGACGGGGCCAGGAGCCACCCGCGTAGAGCCGCGGCCGCGCGGACCAGGGCGCGGGCGCGTTCCACCATGCCCTCGTCGCGCGGGTCCGGGAGCGTGGCCGGGTCGATCGCGCGGACCAGGCGGGTGAACTCCTTCAGGGTGAAGGTGCGCAGACCCGCCGAGTGGCCCATCGAGATGACCTGCGCCCGGTGGTCGCGGGTCGCGGTCAGGACCAGGTCGGCGCGGATGACGTGCTCGTCGAGGAGCTCGCGGCCCACGAAGCCGCTGTAGTCCGCGCCGAAGTCGGCGAGGACCAGTTCCGCGTTGGTCTCCATGGGGGCGCCCTCGTGGCCCCAGGTGCCCGCGCTCTCCACGATCAGGCCGCCGCCGAGGGGGTCGCCGAGGCGGTCGCTCAGGGCATGGCGGGTCAGCCGCTCGGTGATCGGCGAGCGGCAGACGTTGCCGGTGCTGACGTGGAGGATGCGGAAGGTTGCGCTGTCTTCGTGTCCCGCTATGCCACGCCCCTCAGGGGCGGTCAACTGGCCACCTCGAGGTCGGGTACGACCTTCCTGAGCTCCTCCGGGGAGAGCGAGCCCTCGCGCAGCAGCACCGGCACCTTGCCCGTGACGTCGACGATGGAAGAAGGAACGATTCCGGGCGTGGGGCCGCCGTCGAGGTAGACGGAGACGGAGTCGCCGAGCATCTGCTGGGCCGCGTCGCAGTCCTCCGGCGCCGGGTGGCCGGTGAGGTTGGCCGAGGTGACGGCCATCGGGCCGACCTCGGTGAGCAGTTCGATCGCGACGGGGTGCAGCGGCATCCGGATGGCGACGGTCCCCCGGCTGTCGCCCAGGTCCCACTGGAGGGACGGCTGGTGCCGGGCGACGAGGGTGAGCGCACCGGGCCAGAACGCGTCGACGAGCTCCCAGGCCTGCTCGGAGAAGTCGGTGACGAGGCCGTGGAGGGTGTTCGGGGAGCCGATGAGCACGGGCGTGGGCGTGTTGCGGCCCCGGCCCTTGGCGGCGAGCAGGTCGCCGACGGCCTCGCTGCTGAAGGCGTCCGCCCCGATCCCGTACACGGTGTCGGTGGGCAGCACGACGAGCTCGCCCCGGCGCACGGCGGACGCGGCCTCGCGCAGGCCGGTCGCGCGGTCGGTCGCCTCGTTGCAGTCGTATCGCCGTGCCATCAGTTCCCGTCCTCCTCGTACACGTCGTGCTTGCTCATGGCATCGCCTTGCGGGCGGTCGCGAACCGCGGCCGGTTGTTGAGGTCCGGGTGGTCGGCCGCGTCGACCCAGCCGGCCTCCTCGTTGAAGATCCACGGCACCTGGCCGCCCTGCGTGTCGGCGTGCTCGACGACGACGAGTCCCCCGGGCCGCAGCAGCCGGTGCGCCGTGCGCTCCAGGCCGCGGATGAAGTCGAGGCCGTCCTCGCCGGAGAAGAGCGCCATCTCCGGGTCGTGGTCACGGGCCTCGGGCGCCACGTACTCCCACTCGGTGAGCGGGATGTACGGGGGGTTGGAGACGACCAGGTCGACCTGGCCGTCGAACTCCGGCAGCGAGGTGAGCGCGTCGCCCTCGTGCAGCGTGACGCGGGAGCCCTCGACGTTCTTCCGGGTCCACGCCAGCGCGTCCTCGGACAGCTCCACGGCGTGCACCCGCGAGCGCGGCACCTCCTGGGCCAGCGCCAGCGCGATCGCCCCGGAGCCGGTGCACAGGTCGACGATGAGCGGTTCGACGACGTCCATGGCGCGTACGGCGTCTATGGCCCAGCCGACGACCGACTCGGTCTCCGGGCGGGGCACGAAGACGCCGGGCCCCACCTGGAGCTCCAGGTAGCGGAAGAACGCCCGCCCGGTGATGTGCTGGAGCGGCTCGCGCGCCTCGCGGCGGGCGACGGCCTCCCAGTAGCGGGCGTCGAAGTCCGCGTCCTTGACGTTGTGCAGCTCCCCCCGCCTGACGCCGTGCACGAACGCGGCGAGCTCCTCGGCGTCGAAACGCGGTGAGGGAACGCCGGCGTCGGCCAGCCGCTGGGTGGCCTGGGCCACCTCGGCAAGCAGCAGGTTCACGCTGGTCCTCCGTGGTGCGGGGGTGGGGCTGGCTTGAGGGGGCCTTACGCTGCGGCGAGCTTCGCCGCCGAGTCGGCGTCGACGCACGCCTGGATCATGGCGTCCAGGTCGCCGTCGAGGACCTGGTCCAGGTTGTACGCCTTGAAGCCGACGCGGTGGTCGGAGATGCGGTTCTCCGGGAAGTTGTACGTGCGGATCTTCTCGGAGCGGTCGACGGTGCGGACCTGGCTGCGGCGGGCGTCGGCGGCCTCGGCCTCGGCCTTCTCCTGGGCGGCGGCGAGGAGCCGGGAGCGCAGGATGCGCATGGCCTGCTCCTTGTTCTGGAGCTGGCTCTTCTCGTTCTGGCAGGAGGCGACGATGCCGGTCGGCAGGTGGGTGATGCGGACCGCGGAGTCGGTGGTGTTGACCGACTGGCCGCCGGGGCCGGACGAGCGGTAGACGTCGATGCGCAGGTCGTTGGCGTGGATCTCGACGTCGACCTCCTCGGCCTCGGGCGTGACGAGCACGCCGGCGGCGGAGGTGTGGATGCGGCCGGCGGACTCGGTGGCGGGCACGCGCTGGACGCGGTGCACCCCGCCCTCGTACTTGAGTCGTGCCCAGACGCCCTGGCCGGGCTCGGTGGCGCCGTTGCCGCCCTTGGTCTTCACGGCGACCTGGACGTCCTTGTAGCCGCCGAGCTCGGACTCGGTGGCGTCGATGATCTCGGTCTTCCAGCCGACGCGCTCGGCGTACCGCAGGTACATCCGGAGGAGGTCGCCGGCGAAGAGGGCGGACTCGTCGCCGCCCGCGCCCGCCTTGATCTCCAGGATGACGTCCTTGTCGTCGCTCGGGTCGCGCGGGACGAGGAGCAGGCGGAGCTTGTCGGTGAGCTCCTCCCGCTGCTTCTCCAGCTCCTTGACCTCGGCCGCGAAGTCCGGGTCGTCGTGCATCAGCTCGCGGGCGGTCTCGATGTCGTCACCGGTCTGCTTCCAGGACCGGTAGGCGGCGACGATCGGGGTCAGCTCGGCGTAGCGCTTGTTGAGCTTGCGCGCGTTCGCCTGATCGGCGTGGACCGACGGGTCCGCGAGCTTCTTCTCGAGGTCGGCGTGCTCGCCGACCAGTTCCTCGACCGCCTCGAACATCGGGGGCTCCTGGGGTTTTCGTCAGTTGCTACGGGACGGCAAAGCGCCGGTCCCGGCCGCCCGCGCGGGGCGGCCGAGGACCGGCGCAGGGGCTCGCTACTTGGCGGAGCCGGCCTTGCCGAAGCGGGCCTCGAAGCGGGCCACGCGGCCGCCGGTGTCGAGGATCTTCTGCTTGCCCGTGTAGAACGGGTGGCACTCGGAGCAGACCTCGGCACGGATGGTGCCCTCGGTGAGGGTGCTACGGGTGGTGAACGACGCGCCGCAGGTGCAGCTGACCTGGGTCTCGACGTACTCGGGGTGGATCTCGCGCTTCAAGGTGTCTCCTAGTTTCGGGAGGGCGCCGGGTCGCCGCCGCGGGTTGCGGACAGCGTGAACCGGGGCCGACGTACCAGTCTGCCAGGACCGGCCGCATCTCCCAAAACGGGGGGCGGCCCGGAGGTATTCCCGGCTACCTCACGAGGCCGTCGGCCTTGCCGGTGGCGGTGTCCTTCGTGGCCGACGCGGGGATCGGCAGGTCGCCCTCGAGGGCCTTCCAGACCTGCCGGGACTGCGCTTCGAGGGGGACGACGCGGTTGGGGTCCCGGGGGTCGTACTCGACGGGCAGGGTGACCATGTGGACGTTCCCCGCGCCGATGCCGGAGAGGCCCTTGGCGAAGCCCATCAGCTTCTGGACCGAGTCGAGTTCGGAGTCGGGCGTGATGGCCTTGGTGGCGGCGTCGGCGAGGCCGTACAGCTTGGCCGGGTTGGTGAGGACGCCGACGCTCCTGACCTGGTCGATGAAGGCCTTCATGAAGGCCTGCTGGAGCTGGATGCGGCCGAGGTCGCTGCCGTCGCCGACGCTCTTGCGGGTGCGGACGAGGCCGAGGGACTGCTCGCCGTCGAGGGTGTGCGTGCCCGGGGCGAGGTCGAGGTGGCTCTTGGAGTCCTTGATGGCCTGCGTGGTGGTGATCTCGACGCCGCCGAGCTCGTCGATGAGCTTCTTGAAGCCGGTGAAGTCGACCTCGATGTAGTGGTCCATGCGGATGCCGGACATCGACTCGACGGTCTTGACGGCGCAGGCGGGGCCGCCGACCTCGTACGCGGTGTTGAACATGGCCCGCCGCTCGCCGGGGACGGCGGCCCCCTGTCCGTCGGTGCAGGAGGGCCGGGTGACGAGGGTGTCGCGGGGTATGGAGACGACGCTCGCCTTCTTGTGGCCCTCGTAGACGTGCACGACCATCGCGGTGTCGGAGCGGGCGCCGCCCTCGTCCTCGCCGTACGCGCGGTTGTCGCCGGAGCGGGAGTCGGAGCCGAGGACGAGGATGTCGAGGGAGCCGTTGTCGACGTTCTCGGGGCGCTTGTCGCCGAGCTGGGCGTTGATGTCGACGCCCTGGAGGTTGCCGTCGAGCTTGAGGTACACGTAGCCGAGGCCCGCGCCGCCGAGGACGAGGATCGCGGCGGCCCCCGACATCAGGATCGGCGCCTTGCGTCGTCCGGCGGGCTGCTTGCGTCGGCGGCCGCTGCCCGCGCCCCGCGCGCGTCCGCTCTTGCTCTGCTCGGTCATCGTCTTCCCTCAGCCCTAGGATTCACCTTCTGTGACGGCGAAGCACCCGAAAGGGTTGCATGCGGGCCTGTGAGGTTTGGGCGGGCTCCGACCGGAAACGCCACTGCGCCCACCGTGCGGACACGGTGGGCGCAGTGGTTCACGCAGGTCACGACGGGGTTACGGGATCGGGGCCCGGCTCTCGTCGTGTGACGCGGCTCTCACGTCAGTCGTTGTTGCCGGCTCCAGGGGTGGTCTTCTGGATCTGGAGCAGGAACTCGCCGTTCGACTTCGTCTGCTTGAGCTTGTCGAGCAGCAGCTCGATCGCCTGCTGCTGGTCGAGCGCGTGGAGCACGCGACGCAGCTTCCAGGTGATGGAGAGCTCGTCGCTGCCGAGGAGGATCTCCTCCTTGCGCGTGCCCGAGGCGTCGACGTCGACGGCCGGGAAGATGCGCTTGTCGGCGAGCTTCCGGTCGAGCTTGAGCTCCATGTTGCCGGTGCCCTTGAACTCCTCGAAGATCACCTCGTCCATGCGCGAGCCGGTGTCGACCAGCGCGGTGGCCAGGATGGTCAGCGAGCCGCCGTCCTCGATGTTGCGCGCGGCACCGAAGAAGCGCTTCGGCGGGTAGAGCGCGGTCGAGTCGACACCACCGGACAGGATGCGGCCGGAGGCGGGCGCCGCGAGGTTGTACGCGCGGCCCAGACGGGTGATGGAGTCGAGCAGGACGACCACGTCGTGACCCAGCTCCACGAGGCGCTTGGCGCGCTCGATGGCCAGCTCGGCGACGGTGGTGTGGTCCTCGGCCGGACGGTCGAAGGTCGAGGAGATGACCTCGCCCTTGACCGACCGCTGCATGTCGGTGACCTCTTCCGGACGCTCGTCGACCAGGACGACCATCAGGTGGCACTCGGGGTTGTTGTGCGTGATCGCGTTGGCGATCGCCTGCATGATCATGGTCTTGCCGGTCTTCGGCGGGGCCACGATCAGACCGCGCTGGCCCTTGCCGATCGGCGACACGAGGTCGATGATCCGCGTGGTCAGCACGCCCGGGTCGGTCTCCAGGCGGAGCCGGTCCTGCGGGTAGAGCGGGGTCAGCTTGTTGAACTCCGGGCGGCCGCGGCCGGAGTCGGCGGCCATGCCGTTCGCGGAGTCCAGGCGGACCAGCGCGTTGAACTTCTCGCGGCGCTCGCCCTCCTTCGGCTGACGCACGGCGCCGGTGACGTGGTCGCCCTTGCGCAGGCCGTTCTTGCGGACCTGGGCGAGGGAGACGTACACGTCGTTCGGGCCGGGCAGGTAGCCGGAGGTCCGGATGAACGCGTAGTTGTCGAGGATGTCCAGGATGCCCGCGACGGGGATCAGGACGTCGTCGTCGGCGACCTGCGGCTCGCCGGCCTGGAAGTCGTCACGGCCACGACGGCCGCGACGGTCGCGGTAACGACCGCGACGCCCGCGACGGCCGCCCGCCTCGTCGTCGTAGTCGTCCTGCGGACCGGCCTGCTGGCCCTGGCCGCCCTGGCCCTGGCCACCCTGGCGCTGGCGCTGGCCGCCCTGGCCGCCGCCCTGCTGCTCGTCGCCCTTGCGGTCGCGCTGACGGTCACGGCGGTCACGGCGGTCGCCGCGCTCCCCGCGCTCGCCCCGCTCGCCGCGGTCGCGACGGCCGCGGCCCTCGGCGCCGTCCGCGGCGGCCTCGGCCTTGGCGTCGGCCTGCGGCTCGGCCTTGACCTCGCGGGTCTCGGTGCGGGCCTCGGTCTTGACGACCTGGACGGCCTCGGCCTTGGCCTCGCCCTCCGGGGAACCGGCGGGGGCGGTGGCACGACGGCGACGGCGCTCGCCGGCCGGGGCGTCGTCGGCCGCCGGCTGGCCGGGGATGTCGATCTGCTGCTGGGCGACGGCCTTCTCGGCCTTCTCCGCCTGGGGCGCGGCGGCCTCGGCGGCCTCGCCCGTGCGGGCCTTGGAGGTGGCGCGGCGCTTCGGCTTGGTCTCGGCGGCGTCGGCGGCCTTTGCGGGGGCGGAGCCGCCACCGGCCTGCGCCTCCTTGATGACCTCGATCAGCTGGCTCTTGCGCATCCGCGCGGTGCCCCTGATGCCGAGGCCGGACGCGACCTGCTGCAGCTCGGCCAGGACCATGCCCTCGAGGCCGGTGCCGGAGCGGCGGCGCCGTGCGGTGCCGGTGGCACCTGCGGCGGGCGCGGCGGTGTCGACACTGTTGTCGGCAGTCACGCCCATCAGATCGGTGGTGTCGCTCACGAAGGGTCCTTCCCTGGAGCGGACGTCGGCCATCTGGCTCGGCGACCGGTTGTGCTGTCCGGCAGGGTCCTGGTTCGTGGACCGTGTCCGGGGCGGTGGTCCCGCCGGGTACGGCGGAGAGAGAAAACGTGCTGTGGGTCCGGCCCGAGCGCCCCCTGCTCGGCCCTCACTGCAGAAGAGCGAGGGGTGTCGTGCCGGTTCCGGAGCATGCTCGAAACTGCTCAGGCAGGCTGCTCAGGCAGTTGGGGAGGCTCCCGGAAGAAGGGTGGTCCCTGATGGGGACACTCCGCACCGCTCCACAAAGAGGTCGGGTGCAGACTTGAGGTTAACACTACCGGCTCCAACAAACATTCCCCCTCTCCCTCACCGGCAATCTCCTGTCCGAGGCGCTGCCCGGCGCCCCGGCCGCCGCACGCCTAGGGCGCCAGCGGCAGGACACTCGCTCCGGACGCGTCGAGGTCGAGCCGGTTCGCGGCCCAGCCCTCGCCCGCGAGGCGGGCGACCTTGTCGGCCGTCCCGTGTTCGGCCAGCGCGAGGACCGTGGGGCCCGCGCCGGAGATGACCGCGGGGACGCCGTCCGCGCGCAGCCGGTTCACGAGGGCGATGCTCTCCGGCATCGCGGGGGCCCGGTACTCCTGGTGCAGCCGGTCCTCGGTGGCCGCGAGCAGCAGCTCGGGGCGGCGGGTCAGGGCCTCGACGAGGAGGGCGGCGCGCCCGGCGTTGGCGGCGGCGTCCACGTGCGGGACGGTGCGCGGCAGCAGTCCGCGGGCGGTCTCGGTCAGTACGGGCTTTCCAGGGACGAAAACCACCGGAACGATGGAATTCGAGGGGTCCATCCTGATCGCCCGCGCGGCACCGGCCTCGGTCCAGGCGAGCGTGAAGCCGCCGAGCAGACAGGCGGCGACGTTGTCGGGGTGGCCCTCGATCTCGGTGGCCAGCTCCAGGAGGGCGGCCTCGTCGAGCTTGGCGTCCCCGCCTATGGTCACGGCGCGGGCGGCGACGATGCCGGCGCAGATGGCGGCGGAGGAGGAGCCGAGGCCGCGGCCGTGCGGGATGCGGTTGGCGCAGACGACCTCGAGGCCGCGCGGCTGACCGCCGAGCAGGTCGAAGGCCGTGCGCAGGGAGCGTACGAGCAGGTGGCGCTCGTCGCGCGGGAGCGTCTCGGCGCCCTCGCCGGCGATGTCGACGTGCAGCCCGGAGTCGGCGACCCGGACGACGACGTCGTCGTAGAGCCCCAGCGACAGGCCGAAGGCGTCGAAGCCCGGGCCGAGGTTGGCGCTGGTGGCGGGGACGCGCACCCGTACGGCGGCGGCGCGGAACGCTGGACCGGCCATCGCTCGTTGACTCTCCTTGATCACGAAAACGGTGTTTCAGACAACGGGTATTCAAGAGAAGTACTCGGGGACCCGGGGGCCGTTTCGGCCGCGGGGGCGACAACGGCAACGACACCGCGCATATGCGTCGGGGCGGGTTCGGTACAGCCTATCGAAGGAAGGTTCTGTGGCGACATAGGGCGCACAGGAGGCGCACGATGCGTGTCGCGAGCCATCCTGTGCGCCTATGTAGGTTCCTGATCGGGTTTCACCCGATCAGGAACCGGTGGCCCTGGCCGTTTTCAGACCGGGCTTTCAGGCCAGGCCGAGACGCTCGGCGGCGGTCGCGGCGTCGACCGGGACGGTGACCGGCTGCGGCGCGCCGGCGACGGCCCAGTCGGGGTCCTTGAGGCCGTTGCCGGTGACCGTGCAGACGATCCGCTGGCCGGGGTCGACCTTGCCCTGCGCGGCGGCCTTCAGCAGACCGGCGACCGAGGCGGCCGAGGCGGGCTCGACGAAGACGCCCTCCTGGGCGGCCAACAGGCGGTAGGCCTGCAGGATCTCACGGTCCGTCACCTCGTCGATGAAGCCGCCCGACTCGTCGCGCGCGGCGATCGCGTAGTCCCACGAGGCCGGGTTGCCGATGCGGATCGCGGTGGCGATCGTCGACGGGTCCTTGACGACCTCGCCGCGCACGAGCGGGGCGGAGCCGGAGGCCTGGAAGCCCCACATGCGCGGGCGGTGGGTGGCGAGGCCGTCCTCGGCGTACTCGCGGTACCCCTTCCAGTACGCGGTGATGTTGCCCGCGTTGCCAACCGGCAGGACGTGGATGTCGGGGGCGTCGCCCAGCATGTCCACGATCTCGAACGCGGCGGTCTTCTGGCCCTCGATGCGGACCGGGTTGACCGAATTGACCAGCGCCACCGGGTAGTTCTCGGAGAGGCTGCGGGCCAGCGTCAGGCAGTCGTCGAAGTTGCCGTCGACCTGGAGGATCTTCGCGCCGTGCACGAGGGCCTGGCCCATCTTGCCCAGCGCGATCTTGCCCTGCGGCACGAGGACGGCCGAGACCATGCCGGCGCGGACCGCGTAGGCCGCCGCCGAGGCGGAGGTGTTGCCGGTGGAGGCGCAGATGACCGCCTTGGCACCCTCCTCCTTGGCCCGGGTGATGGCCATGGTCATGCCCCGGTCCTTGAAGGAGCCGGTGGGGTTGGCGCCCTCGACCTTGAGGTGCACCTCGCAGCCCGTGCGCTCGGAGAGGACCTGAGCGGGGACGAGCGGCGTGCCGCCCTCACGGAGCGTGACGACCGGCGTCGTGTCCGTGACCGGAAGGCGGTCCCGGTACTCCTCGATGATGCCGCGCCACTGGTGGGTGCCCTTGTGGGTCATGGGTCCTTACTCCCCTTCAACACGCATGATGCTGGCGACACCGCGCACGGTGTCGAGCTTGCGCAGCGCCTCGACGGTCCCGGAGAGGGCGGCGTCGGGCGCGCGGTGGGTGACGACGACGAGGGAGGCCTCGCCGTCCTTGCCCTGCTGGCGCACCGTATCGATGGATACGCCGTGCTCGGCGAAGACCGTCGCGACCTGGGCGAGGACGCCCGGCTTGTCGGCCACGTCGAGGCTGATGTGGTACCGCGTGACGACCTCGCCCATGGAGCTCACGGGCAGCTGGGTGTACGCGGACTCGCCGGGGCCCGTCGCCTCGTTGAGACGGTTGCGGCAGACGGCGACGACGTCGCCGAGCACGGCCGAGGCGGTCGGCGAGCCGCCCGCCCCGGGGCCGTAGAACATGAGCTGCCCGGCGGCCTCCGCCTCGACGAAGACGGCGTTGTACGCCTCGCGGACGGAGGCGAGCGGGTGGCTGAGGGGGATCATCGCGGGGTGCACGCGCGCGGTGACGGACCCGCCGTCTGCGGCCCGCTCGCAGATCGCGAGCAGCTTGATGGTGCAGCCCATCTGCTTGGCGGAGGCGAAGTCCGCGGCGGTGACCTCGGTCATGCCCTCGCGGTAGACGTCGTCGAGGCGCACGCGCGTGTGGAAGGCGATCCCGGCGAGGATGGCGGCCTTGGCAGCGGCGTCGAAGCCCTCGACGTCGGCGGTCGGGTCGGCCTCGGCGTACCCGAGGGCGGTGGCCTCGTCCAGGGCCTCCTGGTAGCCGGCGCCGGTCGAGTCCATCTTGTCGAGGATGAAGTTCGTCGTCCCGTTGACGATGCCCATCACCCGGTTGATCTTGTCGCCGGCGAGGGACTCGCGCAGCGGCCGGATGAGCGGGATGGCGCCGGCGACGGCGGCCTCGTAGTACAGGTCCTGCCCGTGCTGCTCGGCGGCGGCGTACAGGCTCGCGCCGTCCTGGGCCAGCAGCGCCTTGTTGGCGGAGACGACGGAGGCGCCGTGCTCGAAGGCGGTGGTGATGAGGGTGCGGGCCGGCTCGATCCCGCCGATGACCTCGACGACGACGTCGATGTCCCCGCGTTTGACCAGGGCGGTCGCGTCGGTGGTGATCAGCTCGGCGGGGACTCCCCCGCGGACCTTGTCGGGCCGGCGGACGGCCACGCCGGCGAGCTCGACCGGCGCGCCGATGCGCGCGGCGAGGTCGTCGGCGTGCGTCGTCATGATGCGCGCCACCTCTGAGCCGACTACTCCACAGCCCAGCAGCGCCACCTTCAGCGGACGCGTACGCATCATCCGACCTCGTTTCTCGTACTACTTCGTCGTCGTATTTCTACGGTGGAACCAGTCTCACTCACCGGACGGGGGTTTCCGCCCTCCGTCCGGATCCTGAGACATCTATTTCATCACTCGACTATTTCACCACGCGACGATTTCCTCAGCCGACGTCGAGACGCAGGAGATCTTCCTCCGTCTCGCGCCGGACGACGACCCGTGCCTCGCCCTCGCGGACGGCGACGACGGGCGGCCGCAGCGCGTGGTTGTAGTTGCTGGCCATGGAGCGGCAGTACGCGCCGGTGGCCGGCACGGCGATGAGGTCGCCGGGCGCCAGGTCGGAGGGCAGGAAGGCGTCGCGCACGACGATGTCGCCGCTCTCGCAGTGCTTGCCGACGACGCGGGAGAGCATCGGCTCGGCCTCGCTGGTCCGCGAGACGAGGCTCACGCTGTACTCGGCGTCGTAGAGCGCGGTGCGGATGTTGTCCGACATGCCGCCGTCGACGCTCACGTACGTCCGCAGCCCTTCGAGCGGCTTGACGGTGCCGACCCGGTAGAGGGTGAAGGCGGTGGGTCCGACGATGGCCCGCCCCGGCTCCACGGAGATACGGGGAGTCCGCAGCCCGGCGGCCTCGCACTCCCGCGTCACGATCTCGCTGAGCGCCTTGGCGATCTCGTGCGGCTCGCGCGGGTCGTCCTCGGAGGTGTACGCGATGCCGAGACCGCCCCCGAGGTCGATCTCGGGCAGTTCGACCCCGTGCTCGTCCCGCACCTCGGCGAGCAGCTGGACGACGCGCCGCGCGGACACCTCGAAGCCGGCCATGTCGAAGATCTGCGACCCGATGTGCGAGTGGATGCCGATGAGCTCGAGGCCGTCCAGCTTCAGCGCCCGGCGCACGGCCTCGGCGGCCTGCCCGCCGGCGAGCGCGATGCCGAACTTCTGGTCCTCGTGGGCGGTGGCGATGAACTCGTGCGTGTGCGCCTCGACGCCGACGGTCACCCGGATCTGCACCCGCTGGCGCTTGCCGAGGGACTGGGCGATGTGGGCGACCCGCACGATCTCCTGGAAGGAGTCGAGCACGATCCGCCCGACCCCGACCTCGACGGCCCGACGGATCTCGTCCTCGGACTTGTTGTTCCCGTGGAAGGCGATCCGCTCGGCGGGCATCCCCGCGGAGAGGGCGGTGGAGAGCTCCCCCCCGGAACAGACGTCGAGGTTGAGCCCCTCCTCCTTGAGCCACCGGACGACGGCCCGGGAGAGGAAGGCCTTCCCCGCGTAGAAGACGTCGGCGTCCTTGCCGAAGGCCTCGGCCCAGGCGCGGCAGCGGGCGCGGAAGTCGTCCTCGTCGAGGAAGTAGGCGGGCGTGCCGAACTCCTCGGCGAGGGCGTCGACGCCGATCCCGCCGACGGTGACGACCCCGCGCGCGTCCCGGTCCACGGTCCGGGACCAGACCTTGGGGTCGAGCCGGTTGAGGTCGGCGGGCGGAGCGGAGTAGTGCCCCTCGGGCAGGACATCGGCGTGACGGGGCCCGGCGGGGTGGGCGGAACGGCTCATGACGACTGGCTCTTTCAGATCTGGTCGGGTGCGCTGATGCCGAGCAGGGACAGGCCACCGGCGAGCACCGTCCCGGCGGCTTCGGCGAGCGCGAGCCGGGAGCGGTGGGCGGCCGAGGGTTTCTCGTCGCCGAGGGGCAGCACGGTGTGCTGGAACGCGAGCAGCGCGTCGGCGGTGGCTTCCAGGTGCCGGGCGACCCGGTCGGGGGCGCGGTGGCGGGCGGCGGCGAGGAGGACGACGGGGTGGTCTCCGAGGACGCCGAGAAGCTCGGGAGCGTGGATGTCGGTCTCGTACGAAGGGGTGAAGCCGAGCTGCGCCGCATTGACGAGCAGCCGCTTCACGCGCGCGTGGGCGTACCGGACACGGAAGAGGGGGTTGCGCTCGTGCTGGACGAGAAGGGGAGCCCCGTCGAGAACCCGATCACGGGCCGCGGCCCGCAACAGGGCCCACCGGGCGGCATCGACACCGAAGGCACCGGGCCGGTACTCCCCACCCCTCACGTGGATCCGCTCGTCCCCGCCGAAGGCGGCGTCGGCCCCCTGACTCCGGAGCAGCCGCAGCACGACGTCGGTCACGACCGCGGCGCGCCCCGGGGGCACCTCGGCGAACCGCACGACGGTCCCGGCGAGGGCGGTGCCGTGGCCGTACGCGGCCCCGGCGTCCCGAACGGCCCGCACGAGATCCCCGCCCACGTCACCGCGGAGGGTGAAGTTCAGGAAACCGGGCCCGGTGATCTCGACGGCGAGGATCCCGGGGGCTCCCAGGAGCCGCTCCTTGAGGACCTCGGCGACATCGAGCGCGCTGCGCCCGGCGGGCCGGGCGAGCCCGAGGGCGACGTTGCTGGCGTACTCCCCGGTCCCACCGGGCCGGGCCCGCTCCACCTTCACGCGGGAGGGGACGTCGACCCGCAGCGCACCGTCGTCGACCGCACGGCGCACGGCGTGCTGCACGGTGAGGGAGAGGTCCGCGGGGGTCACGGGACCAGCCTAGGGGAGGAGGGGGGGCGGAACGCGAACCGGTTTCGCCATGCGGGACCGCGCCCTCAGATCACCTGGCGCGCGCTCCCGGCACGTCGACGCACCGGGCACCCTGCTCCTGCAGCCCCTCGACTGCGGCAGGTTCCTCTCCCCCGTCGGGGCCGGCCGCCTCGGGACGCTCCCGCCGCTCGCGGTGCATCAACTGCCGCACCACGCGCACGAGCTCCGAGGGCTCGAAGGGCTTGGCGAGAAAGGCGTCGGCCCCACCGGCTTCGTGCTCGCCGCAGGCACTGATGATCGCCACCGGCAGATGACTGGTCCGCGGGTCGGCCCGCAGCCGCTCGGCCGTCTTGATCCCGTCCAATCGAGGCATGACGACGTCCAGGGTGACGACATCAGGACAGACCTGATGCACGACATCCAGACACTCGGCACCATCGGCCGCGGTCACGACCTCGAACCCCTCGAGTTCGAGATTGACCCTGATCAACTGGCGGATCACCTTGTTGTCATCGACAACGAGCACCCGACCGGACACGCCTGACACACGAACGAGAGTAGGCCGCCCCCCACAGCCGCGTCCGGGTTTTACCCACTTCTGACCCGTGCGGGGGACGGACCCCCCGGTGACGCCCCGGAAATACCTGTTCACAGGCACGCCCGAAGAGCTGGTAGGGTTCTACCCGTCGCCGCGAAACGCAGCGGACGCCCCCGTAGCTCAGGGGATAGAGCAACGGCCTCCGGAGCCGTGTGCGCAGGTTCGAATCCTGCCGGGGGCACTCCAGCTCGGACAGCGTGATCAAGCCGCTGACCTGCTGAAGTGCTGAAGATGAAGGGTCGGACTCAGTCTCACTTAGTCCGACCCTTCATCGTTGTCTGTCACTGGTCGCGCGTGAGCGGCGCGTGGGCCGGCAATCGACCACAGCCTTGCCTCTCCGGCTCAGGATCAACTCGGCCAGGCACCCCCACTCGGTGCGGGACGGCGTCGTCGCCCCCTCGATGCACAGCTCCCGCAAAGAGGAAACTCTCCTACCTTGATGATCAGAAGTTGAGAGGGTGACCGTACGACTCGGACCCGAGGGAGACGGAGCCACCCGCTTTGATCATTCTGGACGCGAACATCCTCAAGTCGACCTCGCTGCGGAGTCCCGCCGCTGACATGCTTCGCGCGATCCGCGCCGCGAAGGTGGAGCGAATCGCGGCGCCATGGATTGCCATGGAGGAGATCGCCGCGCAGCAGGTCTTGAGCTACCAGGGGAAGCACGACGCGGCCGTGGAGGCGGTGAATACCCTACGCAAGGCCACCCCTTGGGCAGACATCGTGCACCCTAAGCGGTTCGACGACGAGCACGTGCGCAAACACTGGCGGTCACGGTACTCGGAGATCGCGGATGTCATCGAGACGTCCGCCTCCGTCTACCAGATGGCTATGTTCCGCGAGACGAACCTCCTCGCTCCCTGCAAGACCGTCAACAGCGGCAAGAACAAGACTGGCGCCCGAGATGCCGCGATATGGCTGACGGCCGTCGAGTACGCCAGGAGGCACCCGACGGAGACCGTCTATTTCGTTAGCAACAATACGGAAGACTTCGGTGACGGCACGTCCTTCCCCTCGCCCATGGATAAGGACCTCCGCGGTCTGGAGACCCGATTCTTCCTCTTCACCTCGCTCGACGGCGTTCTGACGAAGTTCGCCACCGAAGTTGACGCAGATGTTGAGGACGTTCAGACGCTCCTGAGCACTGCCGAGAGCCATGCGACGGTCTTGGAGGCGGCCCGGGGCGCGAGCCGGCGCTTTCGAATGGTCAACGGATCGCTGCTGTACGAGGACGGAATGCGCGGGACGCTGAGAAGCGCTCGGGGCTGGGAACCCCAAGCAGTTGCTCTCGATAATGTTGCGGAGGTCAGCGCCCGCGAGATCGACGGGCATAAGTGGTTCACGGCGTCCGTGCGCTGGCTGTTTGCTGAAGACGGGCATCAAGTTCGCCGGTACGGCCGGCAGTGCGACAGGGTCGCCTACGCCTGGGAGACGCGTGTCATGCTGAGCCCAACGGCCTCGGAAAGCGGCCTGACGATTCTCGACTCGAAGCGTCCTAGCCCTGTCAGCATGGACGACATCCCTAACGTTCCGGTCATCGTCGAGCCTGAGGAACTTTCGGCGCTGTGGGAGGCAGAACGCGCTGGTGAATTCTCAGAGGCTCCCGTGCAAGTTCGGCAGATCTTGCACGCCCTGAGGGAAAGAAGGGCCGACCACGGCACTCTGGAACGGGTACTGCGTCTCATGGCCGATAGTGATCACGCTTCGGCCTACAGGTTGCTGCTAAACGCAGCAAACGATCTCAGCGAGGGGGACGCTGAGGAAGTGCCGTAGCGGCAATGAACGGCTGAGGGGCGATCGGCCGCTGGTGTTTAACCATGGGATGTCGTGAGCGCAGCCGCCCCTAAGGGCTGTCCCGCAACCCGGCGCAGGGGGCACGGGACAGCCCTTAGTCGGGCACCCCGTTCCACCCCATCGCGAACTCGATCTTCCTGTTATTCAATTCCTCGTGGCCGTCAATGCAGCCCTCGTACCTGCGATGGATGACCTCGGGAGAATTGCCCGCCCTGCGAGCTACCTCCGCCACAGGGACTCCAGCATTGAGCCAGTTCGTGATGCATGTATGGCGCAGGTCGTACGGCCGGTGCGCCAATGGGGAATCGACCCTGTCTGGAGAGAGGGCGAGCGGCCGGGCGTCCTGCCAGACCCTCCAATAGCTGGAGGTGCCGAGGACTCCGCCGCGCTCGTTTGCGAAGATCCGACCATCCCTCGCCGTGCCGAACTCCGCTATGTGGTTGCGAAGCATCGCAACCAGAAGGGGCGGGATGGGGACCGGACGATCCGCCTTGGGCCCGCGGGACTTGAGGCCGCGCTTGTCGTGGCGCTCGCCCGAGTCCGTCCACTTCTTCCCCGACACCGGCCGCGTCTCCCTCAGCGTGAGGGTTCCCCACCCGGTGTCGGGGAGGTGGCAGTCCTTCTCTCTGAGGCCGACCGCCTCGGCCGGTCTCATCGCCGCGTAGAGCTGGCAGGCAAAGAACGCGACCAGGCGGCGACCGCGGTTGCGGTGGACGGAGCCTACGTACGAGACCGCCGTCAGCAGCTCAGCGCCCTGGACAGGATTCACCAGAACTCGGGGGTCGACGACGTCGCCCTTCGCGGGCCCGGAGCGCTTGAGCCCATGGAGTGGGTTCTCCTCCAGATACCCGCACTCGATCGCGTACTCCATCGCCGTGTTGAAGCCGCGGCGCCGGCGCTTGTACGTCTCCCCAGCCGCCGGAGTGTCGTCCAGCTTGAAGGAAAGCCGGTACTGCACATCCCGGACCACCTTCGGGTCCATGAGGGCCGACAGCCGGAGCGAACGGTGCTGAAGCCACTGGCAGGCCGCAGCCAGCTCGCGCGGCGGGTCCTCCTCATGGTGCGCCGGAACGACCGCCCACCGCATCGCGAGTCGGATCTCCTCCGGCTGCGGCGCCTTCTTCCCAGCCTCCACCATCGCGAGCGCCACCGTGGCGAGGCTGTCGGCGAGGCCTTCCCGCGTCTTGGCCGCCGCCGTGCGCCATCGGCTCGCCATGTACTCGCGGCTGAAGTCCCACCACGACGGGTCGGAGCGCTGGTTCTCCTTCGCGGCTGCGGCTCGGAGTTCGGACTCCGGGAGCCCGGTCTCGACATCGAAGGCTTCGCCCCTTCGCATCGCTTGCCACAGTTCGGAGCGGCGGCTTTCGGCGAGAGTGGCCGTGGCGAAGCTGGCCGTCTTCACCCGGCCGGCGACCTTCCAACGGAGTTGGTACGGCGCCTTCTTGCTGCGTACCTGGCTGACCTTCCACACCCTGACGTCGGTGGAGAGTATGGCGGCCTCGGAAACGGGCGGGCGCCCACTGTTGCGAGCGCCCGTCGTCGTGCTGGTCTTGCGGTGGGTCACGCTGCGTCCTCCAGCGTCTCGATCCAGCGCTCCAGCTCGGAGCGGCGGATGCGGACGGAGCCGTTCGGGAGCTTGATCGACCTGGGGCCCTTCTTCAGCTGACGCCACCTGTAGAAAGTCGCACGGGGTACTCCGATCTCCTCCACGACCTGGTCGATGGTGAGCATCTCGTCACGCGCCATGGGCTCGGGTCCTCCTCATCTGGCTGAGCAGTACGGGACTGACGGGCACCGCAAAAACCGCGGAGGCCGCAGATTGCAGCGGATCTGAGGTCTGACCTGCGGCTTTGGGAGTGCGGCAGTGGCTGCCGCAAAAGTCTCGGGAATCGCCACAGAAACCGGTGCCGATGGGTACGGCGGGACGCCCCGGGAGCAGAGTGCCCATTACTGCGGATGTTTCAGGGACTTCTGCGGCAACGACGCCGAGGAACCGTCGCCGCAGGTGGGCGGGGGCGGCCGGGGTCTTCTGCGGGTTCTGTGATTTGCGCGGCAAGGGGCCGAGGCAGGAGAGCACGCGGTGGCTCACGCCTGAGCCCCTCGCACGCAGGGGTGGATGAAGTAGCGGGGCGCTGGCGGGCGGCCTCGCTTGCCGGTCCGGGGCGGAGTCTCGATCCGGATGTAGCCGTGGTCCTCCAGGACGGCGGCGGCAGGCTCCAGCTCGGCGACCGTGGGGAAGGCGGAGCGCGATACCTTGCTGAACAGGTCGCGTCGGCTGACGCTCTCCCAGCCGTTGTCCTCCAGGACCGACAGGAGGGTACGGGCGCGGGCGAGAGTGGCATCTGCGCCCATCAGGTCGAAGACGCTCAGAGCGTGGGCAGTGAAGTAGTCCGCCAATTCGATCGCGGACTGCATGGTCGCCGCGCTGATGGGTTTGTTGGTGCCGCCGTCGATGTGGTCGGCCAGGTGAAGGAGCCCGGCGATGCGGGCCGTGGCACCGATGACCTTGCCCGCCCACTTGCCGATGTGTCCGAGACGTCCGCCCTTCGTCCGCAGCTGCGGCTCGATGCGTTCCGCGTATGCGACCAGGGCAGCGTCAGCCTCGGCGCCCACCTGGACCACGAGAGGATCAGTCCAGTCCGCGAGCTTGAGCGTGAGAGCGAAAACGTTCCGCTCGTACGTCGCCGCCACGGCGGGCGGAACGGGTTCCGGGTCGATCTTCCGGTAACCGACCAGGGATTCCGGCAGGCAGTAAAGGAAGCGGGCGAGCAGGCCGCGGCCGTCGAAGCCGCGGTTCTTGCCGATGTCCTCCAGGACGCTGGGCTGGACGGCGAGCCCCATGGTGAGCGCGGGTGCCTCGATGAACTCCTGGCGGGTCCGGCGGTCGACGCGCAGCCGGTCGCCGGCGTGGCCCTTGAGGAAGACCTCCATGTTGGGGACGCCGGAATACCGCCCGGCGATGATGTCGAAGATGCCGCCCTCGGCGGACATGACCGCGAGCCGGCCGCCCTGCTCGGCGAGCAGGGTGGTGACGGTCTCGGGGGTGGCGTCGTCGGCGAGGAGCCGCGGGCGCGGCGGCACGGTCAGGGACTCGGCGGTCTGGGCGAGGCCGATCGCCTCGGCCACCAGGTTGTCCCGCTCGGGACCCTCGGCCTTGGCCGCTTGAGCGGCGGCCTTGTCGGCGGCCTCGCGGGCCATGCGGGCGGTGACCTCGGCCTCCACGATCGTGAGGTTGGAGCCCTCCACGAGCGTGTTCTCCGCCTCGTAGAGCGGGGCGGTCATGGCGGCGAAGACGGCGGACTTGCGGTTGGCCGGGCCGAGGGCGACGACGACGAAGAGGTTCGTGGGCTCGCGCCATCGCCCTCGCACCTGGACGACGGCCCGGCCGCCGGCCGCGGTCGCGAGGACGGAGAGGGCGAGGGCGCCCGCGAGGTCCACCGGCGTCTGGGTCTCCTCGGCGAGCGCGATGACGAAGTCCGAGACCCAGCCGGGCAGGGCCTGGACGGGGAACGGCGGCAGCTTCGGCTGCCGGTCCAGCGGAATCGGCTCCGGCCAAGCGGCCGGGACGGTCGCGGCGCCGAGCGCGAGGGCCTCGCGGAGGTCGTCCTCGGTGGCCTCGGCCGACATGCCGGCCTGGACGATGCGGGTGCCGACCTCGATGCTCCGGCGGCGCCGGGCGAGGTCGTGGACGATCTCGGCGTAGTAGGTGGCATTGGCCGTGGAGGGCACGGCCTGGATGAGGGTGTGGAGGTAGGGCCGGCCGCCCGCGCGGACGAGTTCGCCGGTCTGCTCCAGGTGGTGCCCGAGGGTGATCGGGTCCACGGGCTGGCCCTGGGAGTGCAGGGCGAGGATCGCGCGGTGGATCGTCTCGTGGGCGGGCACGTAGTGGTCGGCCGGGTCCATCGAGCCGTTCACGTCGCCGATGACGCCGGGCGCGAGCATGAGCGCGCCGACGACGGCCTGTTCGGCTTCCCGGTCGTGCGGTGCCATCCGCTCCGTGCCGTCGGGCACGCTGTGCAGCGGCACCACGGGGGCGTACTGCCCATGGGCGGGCTCAGGTGTCATGCTGGGGTTTCTCCTGTTTCTGTCGAAGGGACGGAGAGCCGGGGCGGTCGCGGTCTTGTGGTGAGAGGCGACCGCCCCGGGCACAGCTACTTCTGCTTGAGCCACCGCTCG
This sequence comes from Streptomyces sp. NPDC053513, assembly GCF_044544765.1. Lineage (NCBI taxonomy): Bacteria > Bacillati > Actinomycetota > Actinomycetes > Kitasatosporales > Streptomycetaceae > Streptomyces > Streptomyces sp. NPDC053513. The sequence goes on along the minus strand of NZ_JBITXP010000009.1, from coordinate 260,807 downwards.
TACTGCTGGCGGACGTAGGCGCGGGGGTCGCAGATGACCGTGGCGTCGTCGGTGACCATGAGGCGGCGGGCCGCCGCGGTGGCCATCTCCGCCGCGTCGGTGCGTACGCGCTCGCTCTCGTCGCCCAGCGCGATGCGGTCCAGGAGTGCGGCCTTGCGGAGCCAGAACTCGCGGCTGAGGCCCTTGCCGAACGGCTTGTCGGCCGCGGTGCCGGCGGTCCAGCCGACCTCGCTGATGACGCTCGGGGCGAGCGCGTAGGCCTCTTCGGGCGTCGGCCACCGCTCGGCCCGCAGGTCGGCGGTGAGGTAGAGACGCTCGCGCTTGCCGTCGCGGTTGACGTACTGGCGTACGGCGCCGGTGGTGAAGGCGTCGCCGAGCGCGGCGGTCACCCGCTCGGTGTCGTCGGGGTCGCAGATGACGCGGATCTCGAACATGGGGTCAGTGCTCCTTGGTGGTCTCGGTGGCGGGGAGTTCGGGCAGTCCGGCGCGGGTGAGGGCCTGCGGGTCGAAGCCGGGCAGGGCCGCGCGCGTGAGCAGGGCGGTGGCGAGCTGCTCGGCGTAGAGGGCGCCGGTCCGGGCGGCCTCGATCTGGGCTCCGGCGCGCAGGGCTTCCACGCGCTCGATGTGGGCGTGGTCCTCACGCCGCTCGACGGTGCGGCGCTCGTAGGCGGTGGTCTCGCGGCGGGCGGTGCGCCAGTAGCGGGCGGCGAGGCCGTAGGCGACGGCGGTGGCGAGCACCCACAGCAGGAGCGGAAGGGACAACCCGTCGGCGTATCCGGCGACCCCGGCGAAGGCGAGGCCGCCCGAGGTCGCGAACGCAGCTCCGGCGAGCGTGCTGTCGCCGCGGTGACCGGCCGCAGCGAAGGCGCCGGCCGTGGCCGCCCCGGCGGCGAGAACGACCATGAGGGTGGCGTTGCCGATGGAGTGTTCGGCGCCATTGGCGTTCCAGATCCGGCCGAGGACCAGGACCGTGGACGTCGCGAGGGCGGGGGCCACCTTCGGCGTGGCCGTGGTGAGCCAGTGCGGGGCGGTGATCGGCTCGTTCATCGTGGACTCCTTCGGCTAGTTGGCGAGGTCGGAGAGGGCCGTGGCGGAGGACTGGACGAGGTTGGCGATCGGCTCGTACGCGCCGGTCCCGGCGGCGAAGAACCCGAAGAGGAAGAGCACGATGGCGGCGCCGGCGCCGGAGGACTTGCTCTTCACGGCGAAGGCGGACGCGGCGCCGAAGAGCAGGACGGCGGAGATCTCGAAGTTCATGTCAGGCTCCTGTCGTTGCGGGGTCAGCGGGTGCCGTCGCGGTGGAGGCGGGCGGCGATGTTGAACAGGTGGCGGCCGACGCGGATGCGGATGCCGTGGCCCTTGCAGCGGCGGCAGGTCTTGCCGCGCTTGGGCTTGCCCTTGCGGTCCGTCGTGAGCGCGAAGCCGAGTCCGTTGCACTTGCGGCAGTTGCCGAACGGCGAGGCCACACACAGGGCGATGTAACCGAGTGTGACGGCGAGCAGGAGTGCGCTAGCGGCGAGGAAGGGGGTCATCGGGGGCCTCTCCGGCGGTTTTCGGGGTATGCGCAGGTCAGCCCGCTAGGAACTAGCGTGCTGATCAGATGCGGTATGGGGTGCTAGCGGTGCCGCTAGACCTAGCGGGGCTTGCTGCTAGGTCTAGCGGCGATCCGCGTCAGCTCGCGTCCCGATTTCCGTCACATTCCGTGATGACAGCGGAGATGCGGGAACGCTCGATGCCGCGCCGGTTGGCGCCCTTGCCGCTCTCGGTCTTGCCCCACACCTGGGTGGTGGAGATGCCGTGCGGCTTGAGGGCGGCGGCCAGTCCCTCCGGGTCCCAGCCGCCGTAGACGTCGGGGCGCAGCTCGGCGAGCCGGGCCACGACGACTTCGGACCAGACCTTGGGCTCCTCGGCGGGGACGACGGCGAGGATGTCGCGCAGCAGGTCGTACGCGCTGGTCTCGCCGGTCTCGAACGACTCCCCCATCGCGTGGCCGGAGAGGGTGCCGGCCTGTTCGCGAAGCTTGCGGGCCCGCAGGCCGATGGTCTCGGCGGTGGGGGCGTCGACGTAGACGGAGGAGACGATCCGGGCGTCCGCTCCTTCACCGACGAAGTAGTGGATGCCCTTGTCCTTCCAGGAGAACATCGTGGCCCGCACACCCCGCTTGTACGAGGACGTGCCCAGGACCATGTCGTTCTCCAGCTGGCCCATGACCTTCAGGCAGAACCGGGCCGACGCGTTCGCGCTGATGCCTGTCGGCAGGGCCTTGGCGTCGGGGCGCTGGGTGGCGAGCAGCAGCACGATGCCGGTGGCCGGGCCGCGCTTGACCAGGTCGGTGCAGATCTCCTCGAACTCCGCCCCGTACTTGGGGTGCTCGAACCACACCTGGCACTCGTCCACGCCGACGACGATCGGGTGGAGACCCAGGTTCTTCATGTTCGCCAGCTCGCTGGTCACCTTCGACTCCGGGCAGATGTCCCGGGGCAGGGAGCGGATCATCTTCGCCCGGCGCCGCAGCTCGTCCCGCAGTTCCCGCAGGTCGGCGAGGGCGTACTCGATGTCCTCGTCGTCGTCCCCGGCGCGGTGGCGGTGCGAGACGCGCTCGCCGACCGGGTCCAGGTCGCCGGTGCCCTTGAGGTCATAGGTGTGCAGCTCGGCCCGCGGGTCGAGAGCCGCGATCAGGAGCAGCAGGCGCAGGAGGAACGTCTTGCCCATGCGGGGGATCGCACCGATGACGGCCGCGATGTACATGAGCGTCATCTCCACCCAGCGACCGCGCTGGTCGGTTCCGAAGGCAACCGGCTTGAACAGGTCCGTGGCCCCGCTCTTGAGCAGCGGCCACACGGGCTTCCGCGCGGTCGACATGTCCTGGTCGCCGACCCACAGCACCAGGTGCCCGGTGTGTTCTTCCGGTACGGCCTCGGGCCAGACGCAGCCCAGCGGGCGGCGCAGACCGGACGCGAGCTTGTCCCGGCGCTCGATCACGTCCGTGACGGTCACGCCGTACGGGAGATCGCCCTCCGCGCGCCAGCCGGGCCCGTCGCGGGTGATCGGGGCGGTGAACGTGAACCCGTCCCGGCCCTTGCCCTGTGCTTGGTTGATCGCCGGGATGCCGAGCGCCCCCAGCGCGCGCAGGACGATGTCGCTGGTGAGCTTGGGCGCCTTGGTGACCTCCACGGCCCGGTTGATGACCGGGGCATCGGCCTGGCCGCCGGCCGACCCGAGGGCGAGCAGCAGCGCGCCGACCGAGACGACTTGGAGCCAGCCGGGGGCGAGGACGTAGAGGGCGAGCGCGGTGCCCATGCCGACGAGTGCGGCGAGGGTGGCGACCAGGGTCCGCAGCCGGACCCGGCCGTCACGCTGCCGGGACAGCTTGAGGTACTCCGCCGCGTCCTCACGCCGGACGGCGGCGAGTCGGACGGGCTCGCCCTCGCGGTCCGCGACCCAGCGCATCGTGCCGCCGACGAACTTCGCCGCGCCCCGCGGGGCCTGGAGCGCGAGGCGCCCGGCGTAGACCGGGGAGCGGAGCGCGTGGTACCCGGCGAGGTGGGCGTAGTGGCTGGCGACCCAGCGGGCGGCCGTCTTGAGTTCGGTCGTCGACCGCAGCCACGCGGGGACGATCCGTCGCCGCTTCGCGCCCGCGAGTCGGCCGAGGTATCCGGGCCCGGCGAGCGCCGGACCATCGACCAACCGGCGGGCCGACGGGTCGCCCGACTCGTCGGCCGACTCGTCCGTGTGGGAGTCGGGCGACGCGTCGGCGGTGGAGTTGGCCGACTCGGTGCGGGCGGATCGGGCCTTGTCGAGGTCGACCACATCGGCCCCGGAGTCGGGCGACCCGGTAGTGGCCATGTCGGCTTCGAGTCGGTCGAAGAAGTCGTTCTCGTCGTCGGGGTGCTTCACTGAGACTCTTCCTTCTCTCGGGAGGGATGGCGGGGTCCGGCCGCTGCTTTGGTCGGTCGTGACCGGACCCCGTGACTCACAGGTCGAACAGGCCGCCCTGGTCGTCGCCGGGCGCCACGGCGGTGCGCTGGGCGGCCCGGTGGGCGGCGGTGAAGCAGGGCGGGCACCAGGCGCGCAGCTCGCTCGCGGGCAGGGTCGCGGCGGCGAGCTCGGTGGTCAGCGGGTCGGCCGCGGCGGCCATGAGGCGGATTGGGCCGCTGTGCTTGCCCGCGTGGCGGCCGTGCTCGCGGGTGCAGCGCCCCTCGCCCTTCGTATGAGGCTGTCCGCATGCGCCGGCGCACTGGCAGCGGTGCTGTGCAGCCTCCATCACGGTGTGGAAGAGGTCGGCGGCGGCGAGCGGGCCCGGCGTCATGCCGCCGCCCCCACCGCCGGTGCCCCGGTCGGGGCACCTCGGCGTCCCGACCGGCGGCCGGTGACCGCCGAGAGCAGCCGACCCAGCCGGGCTCCCTTGATCCCGGCGCGGCTCTGCTTGGCCGTGTACATGGCCTCATCGGCCCGGCCGAGGAGCGCGGAGAGGTCCTCACCGGGGAAGTCGGCGGCGCGGACCCAGCCGAGGGACACCGTGGTGGACACGTGCGGGTTGGCCTTGTCGGCGGGGCGGGCCAGTACCCCGTGAAGGACGGCGAGTAGGTCCGCGACGGTGCCGTCGGTGTCCAGGACGACGGCCGCGAACTCGTCGCCGCCGAGGCGCCCGGCGACACCGTTCGGGCCGACGTAGTGGGCGAGGCGGTCGGCGGTGGCCTTCAAGAGGGCGTCGCCGGCCGCGTGGCCCTGACGGTCGTTGATCTGCTTGAAGTGGTCGACGTCCGCGAGGACGACCACCGCCCTGTCGTCGCGCAGGAGCGCGGCGGCCCGGCGAGTGAAGCCCTCACGGGTCCGCAGCCCGGTCAACGGGTCACGACGGGCAGTGCGGAGCCGACGGCGCAGCCACAGCACGTGGCCGGACCATCCGGCCGCGAGCGGGCCGGTAGCGGCGAGGATCGTGGCGAGCGTGTTCATGCGGCGACCTCCTCGGCCGTCTCGGCGGACTCGTCCGTGTCGCTGCCGTCCTTCGTCTCGACGGAGTGGAGCTCCGGGCGACTGGCTCGTTCGGCGAGCAACTCGTCCCGCAGAACGCGAGAGTTCGCTGCCGAGCAGTGCAGCGCGGTCCGGATCGCTTCGGCGTTGATCCCCGCCAGCGGCCAGTCGGCGGTCAGCTCGCGGGCCTCGGCCAGCAGCTCCGCCGCCGAACGCGGCGGTTTCGCTCCGTTGGGCTTCTGGCGGGTGGTGCGCTTGCGCGGCTTCCGCTCGTCCTGTTCCTCGGCCGGCGGCGGCACGGCGGGCTCCTGCTCCGGCTCCTCCACGGCCCCGCCGGGGGCAAGCTCCCCGAGCCGCAGGAGGACGCGCTCGCGACGCGGGGTCTTCGACCTCCACCGCCAGCCGTAGGTCTCACGCAGGTCGGCGCGGGCGAGCTGCCGCTCCTTCTCGCGGGAGAGCGCGTCGGCGTAGGAGGTGATTTCCCAGAGGGTCATCCGGCGCCACAGCGAGAAGGTGGAGGGGAAGGCGAGCAGCCACCGCGAGGCCCGGATCTTGTCCATCCGACGCCCGGTCGCGGCCCCGATCCGTACGGCGTAGATGTGGGCGCCGATCTCGGAGAACACCACCCACAGCAGCGGCATTGTGCCGTGCGCGAGCTTGGCCCACATGCCGTGCCCGGCGGCCACGTTCAGGCCGCAGGTGATCAGGGTCAGGACCCAGGGGACGAACCGCACCCATGCGAGGGCCATGTCCATCCGGATCAGCAGGAGGTTGGCCACCGTGAACACCGGAATGGCCACGTCGATGCCGACCGGCAGCATCCACGGTTCGCCGAATCCCCACCGCAGGGCAGCGGCCGATACGGCGTCGAAGGAGGAGATGAGCCCGAGTGCTCCGACGCCGGCCGCGGCGAGCGCGCCGATACCGGCGAGGCCCATCTCCGGACGCGTCAGCGGCGGCACCGCCGACCGCTCGTTGGTGATCGCGGTCGTCATCGCGCACCGCCGAAGAGCTTCCGGTTCCGAACCGCCCAGCCGATGTGCTGGATGAGGAACCCGAGAACCGCCGCGGCGAACAGCCACGCCTGATGGTCCGCAACAGCTCCGGCGGCGCTGCCCACCGCGATCAGCGAGCCGAGCCAGACGAGAACCAGCTCCGGGCCCCAGGGCACCCTGGCGCTCATGCCGCCGCTCCCTTCCGGGAACGGGAGCGGCGGGCCGCCGGCCGTACCAACGGGAGGACGTTGAACAGCTCCGGCGCGAACGCCTCGATCGCCTCGGCGGCGACTCGGCTCACCTCGTCCGGCAGGTTCGGGTTGTCCGCGAGGATGTCCCGCGCCGCGTCCAGACGGGCCGCGCGCTCCTCCTCGCTCTCGCCCTCCACCCCGAGCCACAGTTCCACCGGGGTGCCGAGGGCGAGTTCCACGAAGTCGTTGGTGCTGACGGCCTGATGGCCGCCGATGTACGTACGCATGGCTGATCGCTCCTGCTTCTGTCGAAGGGGCACCGGTGCGGCCTCGGTCCGTGGTGAGAGGCAGCCGCTCCGGTGCGGTGGGGTCGGAATGCTCCGGCTCCCCTCGGCCTCGCCCGTACGGCACCCCATGTGGGGCCCGGACGGGCGAGGGAGGCAACCGGCCGCGGCGGAAACCGCGGAGGGATGGGGTGGCGCTGTTCTTCACGCGGAGTCCGCGTGGCCGCCTACTTGGCCGAGGAGAGGCGGCGTAATCCTCATTCAGTTGTCAAGGAACGAGCACTTCCTTCGAGCCCTCTCGGGTCCTCCGGGCGCACGTCAGTGCAGGTCAGGACAGTCGGAACCGTCCCTCGCTCCACATGAGATACACGCTTGAACGTGTATCTCACAATGGGGCGCCCGATTGCGGCTGTCAAGTCCTTCGCTGCTATCGGGCCCTCCTGGGGCGTGACATCAGAGTGGCCCGACCCCTCGGGACGAAGTCACCACGTCCCTGGACGACTTGGGACGTCCTCGATAGCGTTCGGGGAGTCGAGTACGTCCCTGGACGTCCCTGGGGGTTGGGATGGCGAACGAGCGGTTAAGGTCGGCGATGCTGACTCGCGGCATCACGGTCGATGCCATGGCGGGACACATAGGCGTGGACCCCAAGACGGTGGAGCGATGGATCTCCCAAGGGCGGTCCCCGTACCGACGCCATCGCCTCGCAATAGCGGCTTACCTACGTGAGGACGAGGCGTACCTCTGGCCGAACGGCCTCCCCGACGGTCAGCGTAAAGATGCAGCTGACGCCGAGGTCCTCAAGGTCTACCCACATCGCTCATACGTCCCGCCGGAGCTGTGGTTGGAGTTGTTCGGCCGGGCCGAGCGCGAGATAGGCGTGCTCGTCCACGCCGGCGTGTTCCTCGCCGAGAATCCCCGATGGTCCCAGTTGCTCCGGCTGAAGGCGGCTTCCGGCGTCCGTGCACGCATTCTGCTGGGCGATCCCGATAGCCCCGAGATCCAGCGCCGGGGCCAAGAAGAGGAGATCGGAGAGGGCGTCGCCTACAAGGTCCGCGAGGTGATGAAGCTCTACCGCCCGCTCTACTCAGTACCTGAGATCGAGTTCCGGATGCACCGGTCGACGCTCCACAACTCCCTGTACCGCTCGGATGATGAGTGGCTCGTCAACACTCAGGTCTACGGGGTCAGCGCACCTATGGCCCCGGTCCTGCATCTGCGCCGTGTAGCCGGGGCCGAGCTGGTCTCGACGTACCAGCAGAGCTTCGAGAAGGTGTGGGAGGAAGCCCTCCCCATCGAAAGGACCTCATGAGTCGCCGCACTGACTACTTCAATGACCCCGCTGCCCCGAAGGCGAACAGCATCGTCCCGGCAGTGACAGCCTTCGTAGTGAACGACGTCGGCGAGGTCCTCCTCGAACGGCGTTCCGACAATGGCCGTTGGGGCATGCCGGGTGGCGTCCAAGAGATCGGCGAGAACATCGCCGGGACGGTCGTGCGTGAGGTCCTGGAGGAGACAGGGATTCAGGTGAAGGTGGTTGGCCTGGTCGGCATCTTCACTGACCCGGGCCATGTCATCGCCTTCGCGGATGGGGAGGTCCGCCAGGAGTTCTCACTCTGCTTTCGGGCCCGACCGGTCGGGGGTGAGATCAAGGTGAGCTCGGAGTCCTTCGCGGTGCGGTGGGTTCCACGGTCCGAGCTGGACGCCCTCGACGTCTCTCCGGCCACGCGCCGGCGCCTGGAGGAAGGCTTCCGAAATGCGCCGATCCCCGTGATCAGCTGAGCCGTGCCGCCGCAGCCTCAGCCTTCCGGTCTCGCACACGTGCGACCCTCTCCAACAGTTCTGGCCGGGCCGCCGAAACCGCCCGGAAGACCACGTGCTCGGGTCCGTAGCGCTCCAGCACCTCCGCAAGCCTGTGAGCCGGATCAACCAGTTCGCCGACCGGGCTGCTGGTCAGGTCGCAGTACGTGATCGCGTCCACCAGCTCAGGTTCGGCGGGACCGAACTCGGCAAGTGCCTCTTCAAGCCCGAGCTCCGACGCCTCCCATGGCGAAGAGGTGTGGAAGGCGACGATGCTGCAAAGCCGTGGGTTGGCTCCCACCACGTCCCGCAGATATCGGGCGCCGTCGATCATGTGCTGACCAGTGTCCACCGCTTGCTCGGCGTACCCGACGTCGTGCGAGATGGCCGCGGCGGCCAACAACTCGGCGTCGGCACCAAGCGCTGGACCCAGCACAAGAGCCTGTTCGTAGACCCGCTGGGAATGAGCCCACCGCTGCGGCAGAGCCTCAGCAAGCAGTGACTCGGCGAGATCATGGGCCCACTTAACCAACTGCATGTCCAGCGCCTCCGAGAGAGTCAGAACCAGGAGTTCAATTTTCAGGTTTCAGGAGGAGGAGCGAACGAACCGCCCCACGCCGTGCCGAGCCTCGACGTACCCAGAGGTCTCTAGTTCGCGCACTGCGCGGCGCACGGTCCCGCGGGCAACCGCGTACGTCTCGGCGAGCACTGTCTCGCTAGGCAGCCGCGCGCCGGCGGGCAGCTCCCCACTCCGGATCTGCACCAACAGGTCGTTCATGATCCGCTCATACGGCGGAGAATCGGCACCTCCGGCCACCGCACGTCCAACGCCAGCCACGGTCTTGATGGACCCGGCTTCTTCGAGGGCACGCAGCGCGCGCCGCACGGTCGTACGCGCGACGCCGAACTCCCGCCCGATCTCTGCCTCGGAGGGCAACCCATCCGTGTAGTCACCAGCAGCAATCCGCTCACGCAGCACCTGCGAGATCACCTGATACGTCCCACGCGGGCTGGGGCTCGACACGCATTCCTCCTTCAACCGGGGTCGCGTTCCAGCTTCGCACGCCAGACTCCCCAGAAGGAGTGCCCCGACCGTCCGGCCATCCGGTTAGGCCGCTGACCAGCAGCATGAATCCGGACAATGCGGAGGTGCCCTGGCCGGCCTGTCCGATTCAAACTGCCACAGAACACAGCGAGCTCTGCTGTTACTCAGTCGTCAAGCTCTCCTGCCATCAGACGGGAAAGCAGGTGCCGGGTATTCTCTGTGGCTGGGTGTCCCACTCCGGAGATCTTCTCACGCAAAATAAGAACCGCCTGAGCCTCGGCGATTGCACGGCCCCGGTCTCCAACCCGACCATGAAAATATGCAAGATTGTGCCGCGTAACTAGCACATCTGGATGATTTTCCCCTAAATTCAAAAGCTCCACTTCGAGCAGTGCTTCCAAATCGGCGATCGCCCCTATTGCGTCGCCAGAATCCGCCCGCAGTCCAGCCAGGTTATGCCGAATCGTACAGGCGAAATCACCGTTTGCATCAATCGACGAAGGCAAGTCTGCAAGGATTCCCTCCAGAGCCTGAATCCCTCCCTCGAAATCCCCACCCCTTGCGCGCCAGTGCGCGATCTGGCATTTCGCATCGATTACCAACATATGAGTAGGATCATGGCTCTCAAGCAAGCATTCAAGGATTTCCTCAAACACGCGCGCAGCGCCTTCGTACTCTCCATGCGCCCCCAACATTTGCGCCAATTCGCCTCGCGCCCCTAGGGTTTCGACATGGTTCGCCCCTTCGATCCTCAGCAGGTCCGAATATGCTTTCGTAAGCGTATCAGCAGCGCTATCGAAGTCTCTGTCCTTCGACTGCCACGAACCGATCCGGCGAAGACACTTCAGCGTGTCCGGGTGATCCGGGCCAAGGATCTCTGCGGCCGTTTCCCAAAGTCTACGCCACTGGGAAATTGCGGTGGAGTACATTCCTGCATCCCCATAGCTGTCTGCACCATGAAACAGGACGTCGTAAGCTTCGACCTTCCAGACCAAATCAAAAGCTACGGATGAAAGTGCATCAATATTTCCACGTAGTACGTGCCGCAGCTCCCGCTCTCCTGGGTTACGCGACCACGACGACAGGATGCAGAGCGATGCGAAGAACGCCAACTCCCCCTGATGGGCATCGTCTACAGACTCTCGCGCCACACGCTGCACGAGTGGGTGGACTCGCACCATGCCATGCTTTTCATACGGAGAGTGGCTTACCAGGCTTAGACGATGCAGAGAGCGTAAAGAAGCCAGTACCTCTTCTTCAGAGAGGTCAGGCACGTCGACCTCAAGCGACCCCTCTGGCTCATACATCAAATACTTACAAATTCCCAGGTATGAGCGGGCAGGTTCACTCATGAGCACCGCATCGGGAATCCCATTTGGATTCATCACCGAAGCGAGGGCCAAGAGGTAACGAGATATTCCCTCTGGCCACAACTGGTCAGCTCGCGCCATGGACAGGTCCCAAACTGCAGCTAAAACCTCCTCGTGATCGTCCGGCAAGCTGCTCTCATCTGGGACCAGCTCCGACAAGACTCTACGCCGATCCGCCAGAAGTTCCCTATAGCGGGAAACCTTCAAGCCCTGGTCAGCAATATAGGAAGCGGCTTGAGAAAGCGCCAACGGCAAGTGCCCGAGGTCTACCGCGAGATTTAGAATCTCGTCCTCTCGATCTTGGCAACCGTGCGCATTAAGCTTCCTCACCAGATACGAAACGGACTCTCTTTCAGTGAAGACCCCAACTTCTACCAGCTCTCTCCCCTGACCTTGAAGCGCAGAGTCTCGACGCCGCGTGGTAACCACCACTTGACATTGGGGACGGGATGGCGGCCAGAGCCCTCGCATATCCGCTGGATCAGCCACGTCATCAAGGATGATGAGACAGGATCGCTCAGTCATTTGCAGCCAGGCAATAAACATTTGCGCCGCTTGGCGAGGGTTTTCTTCCGTAACGGCGCAGACATCGCGCGCTGCTTGCGCATAAGCGAGCTCGATCGCATCACGGTTGACTGCACTTACCCAAACAAGTAGATCAGTTCTTCCGCTGTCCTGGGCAGAGCGTGCGAACCTAGCCGCCAGTTGGGTTTTACCCACCCCACCCATGCCAGAAAGAATTTTCGTGGAGCCCACAGAAAGCGAATTCAGAGTTAGCCTCGGTTCGAAGCAATGAGCTTCGAGTGGAACAACTCCCACCTGATGAGGCCACGAGACACTCGGGGCCGGCTGCGGCGCGTGGAAGTTCTGGATATTTCCGATAGCTAGACCGCCATCGGACGCATAGATAGAAGTATCCGCGTTAACTGATGGGCTATGCAACCCGGAAGCGGTCAGCCCTGAGACCGGCCCGGCGAGCGAGGGTTTTCAATATGAACGTTGCCTTCGAAAACGACACCTGCAACTGACCCTCTATCTGCCCTAACTGAGACACTCCCAGTGAACGTGTTGCCGGGCTTGAATGTTTGTCCCGAACCCTCGCCTAGGGCCAACAACTGGGATGCTGTTGCTTGCAGTTGGTCGCCCTCGCTGCTGGCAAGCAGCTCCTCGAACCTAAGTCGCCAGAAGGCCGCTTGTAGCGCCATCTCGCGTTCACGTTCTTCGTCAGGAACTGCTAGTTGCAGTGTGGCCGAAGTATGGTCAAGTGACTCACTCACTGTGCGCTCTTGACTTGCCCCAAAGAGTCTGCTTACGCGATCGCGTACCGTTTCCCAGGCGTCTGTGCCTGCCGCCTGTACCACCGCTCCGGCACCCATCGCAGCAATGGCCGCGAGCCCTTCAGCTAGCATGCCGCCCCCTCCCATACAGAGCCAGGCTTCCATTCAATCCCGCCCTGTGGCGCTCTGCATCATGTTTGGGCATGTCTGCTGTGGGGAGCGTGCGGCACCCCACCTCATGAACGGACGTCCTACTCAGAGCGACGGGTCCTGTCGCAGGGAGGCCCAAGGGCTGCGCGTGAGTGGCGCGTGAGCTCGATAGACCAGCGACGGACGTTCGACGATCGCGCAGGTCACAAACCGCTTCCAGGTCCGCTGAGCCATGCCCTCCGGAGCCGTGTGCGCAGGTTCGAATCCTGCCGGGGGCACTTCGCAGGAAGTGCCACACAGACCCCGTGATCAGCGGAAACGCTGAGTACGGGGTCTTGTTGTATGTGCAGGTGTGTGCAGTGCTGAGCCGCCGTACGACGGCGGTCGCGGCCCATACGTGGCCCAGGCCGTGAGGCATCGCCCCAGGTAGGAGCACAGGGACGACGAAGGCCCCGGGACGGATCCCAGGGCCTCACGACGAAGCGACGCGGTCCGGCTAGTCGGCGGTCACTCCCCAGTAGCCGATCAGGTCCGGCCGGCCGTCGCGGTAGAGCACCGTGCAGTTCCCCTGGGCGCGGTCGGGGAACTCCAACCGCCCTGTGGCGAGAGCCTCGTCCCAGTCCTCGTAGGTGGGCCGGCCGTCCGGGGACCAGGCACGCACTTCGCCGTCGGTCAACGGCCGCATGAACGGACCGTCGCTCCGTTCCGTGGCATCGATCATGTCGGGGAAGTCCAGCACGGTGCACGTACCGCCGGTGAAGATGTACTCGTGCCAGTCCGGATCGCGCCACAGCGCCTCGACGGACCGCTCTCCGAAGCCGTGGTCGTCCTCCGCCAGGCTCGCTTCCTGAGCCTGCCGGAATGCCGCCGCCAGATCAGGCCGATACGGGCCCGTCTGCGTCCACGCGTTGCCGCCCACCCTGTCCCCTCCCCATGCGAACCGTCCAAACGGAAGCGCAGCGTAGGCCATCGCACTGACAAGCCTCCCCGCTTGATCACCCGTACTCCCGCAGTAGGTCTTCGATCCTCCGATTCGCCACTTCCTGACGGCCGGCGGGAGGGTGGGCTCCCGGGCTTCCTGCCAGGCCCGGTAGCAGGTCGAGGAGACCACTCCCCCGTTCTCGCCGGAGAACAGGCGCCCGTCGCCCGCGGTGCCGAAGGTGTCGATGTGCTCGCGGAAGACGCGCACGAGCTGGGGAGGGACGGGGACGCGCCGGACGTCCCCCGTGGGCCGGTTCTTGAGACCGCGGTCGTCATGGCTCTCCCCGGAGTCGGTCCACTGCTTGCCCGGCTGGTCGAGGAAGGCGATCACCGGAACGTCGCCGTCCCCACGAGGCGGTGTCTCCAGCGGTTCGCGTGCTCTCCTCGTCATGCCGGCTCGGCCATTCCCATGCGGCGTCCCGTCCTCGCCTGTAACGTCGTCGACCGCCCTCCCCCTTCGGAAAGGTGCCGCATGCCCGAGCCCGCCGCCGTGAACCTCACGAAGGCCGCCCCCGCGGTCTCCCTGGACAAGCACGGCGTGACGTCGGGGCTGATCAGGGTCAACCTCAACTGGACCTCGCCACAGGCCGCCGCCCAGCGGGAGGCCGGCGAGGCCCGTGGCCTGTTCGGCCGGATCCGGGCCTCGATGCGATCGGCCGCGGCCAGGAAGGTGGATCTCGACCTCGGCTGCATGATCCGCTGCGCCGACGGCTCCAAGACCGTGGTCCAGGCCCTGGGGAACGCCTTCGGCTCGGTGGACCGCTTCCCGTACGTCGCCCTCGACGCGGACGACCGGACCGGGGCCCGGGAGGCGGGAGAGAACCTCGTCATCAACCTGGACCACCAGGCCGAGTTCCAGAAGCTCCTGCTCTTCGTCTACATCTACGAAGGATCCGGCGACTTCCGCGGTCTCGACGCGGTGGTGACGCTGACCTCGGAACGCGGCGACCGCTTCCGGGTCGTCCTCGACGAGTGCCCGCCGCAGGCGCACGCCTGTGCCATCGCCCTCATCAAGCGGCAGAAGGGCGAACTCGTCATCGGACGCGAGGTGCGCTGGTTCACCCCGGCGGACGGCCCCGGCGTCCAGGACGTGATCTCCCGCGCGTACCGGCTCGGCATGAAGTGGACCCCCGGCCGGAAGTAGCGCCCGCAGCCGTGTACGCCCTCGGCGCCGGGTGCCGGGCGGGGCTGGTGACACCGGATGCCGCCGGAAACGGCGAACCCGCGCGGCACGTGGTGTGCCGCGCGGGTCCGGTGCCTGCTGGGGTTACTTGACGTTGATCGCCGTCCAGGCGGCGGCGACCGCGTTGTACTGGGTGCTGCCGGCGCCGTAGAGGTCGGCGGCGGCCGAGAGGGTGGCCGTGCGGGCGCCCGCGTAGCCGGTGGTGGAGGTCATGTAGGTGGAGAGGGCCTTGTACCAGATCTTGTACGCGGCCTGGCGGCCGATGCCCGTGACCGTGGAGCCGTCGTAGGTCGGCGAGTTGTAGGTGACGCCGTTGACGGTCTTCGTGCCACTGCCCTCGGAGAGCAGGTAGAAGAAGTGGTTGGCCGGGCCCGAGGAGTAGTGGACGTTCAGGCGGCCGACCGACTTCGACCAGTAGTCGGCGGAGCTGCCGTCCTTGCTGGGCTTGTCCATGTAACGGAGCGGCGTGCCGTTGCCGTTGATGTCGATCTTCTCGCCGATGAGGTAGTCGCCCGCGTCGGCGGAGTTGTTGGCGTACCACTCGACCGAGGTGCCGAGGATGTCGGAGGTCGCCTCGTTCAGGCCGCCGGACTCGCCGCTGTAGCGGAGGTTGGCGGTGGAGGAGGTCAGGCCGTGGGACATCTCGTGGCCGGCCACGTCGAGGGACGTGAGCGGGTGGGTGTTGTTGATGCCGTCGCCGTAGGTCATGCAGAAGCAGGAGTCGTCCCAGAACGCGTTGACGTACGCGCTGCCGTAGTGGACGCGGGAGTAGGCGGCGACGCCGTCGCCGCGGATGCCGAGGCGGCCCAGCTCGTTCTTGTAGAAGTCCCAGGTCACCGCCGCGCCGTAGTGGGCGTCCGCGGCCGCCGTCTCGCGGTTGCTCGCGAGGCCGTTGCCCCAGGTGTCCGTGGAGTTGGTGAAGAGCGTGCCCTGGCCGGACGTGGCGCCCTTCAGGTCGTACGTCTTGTGGCCGCCGCGCGTGGCGTCGGTCAGGGTGTACGAGCCCGAGGTGCCGAGGGTGACCTGGCCGGCGTACATGGTGTTGCCGACGCCGGTCTCGATCGTCTCGGCGGAGAACAGCTCCTTGCCCGTCGTGGCGTCGGTGACGACCTGGCGGCGGCTCGGCGTGCCGTCCTTCTGGACGCCGGTGACGTAGGTCTCCCAGGCGAGGACCGGCTTGCCGGTGGCCGCCCAGATCACCTTGCGGGCGGAGGAGACGGCCTCGTTCGTGTTGGCGGCGGAGGCGAGGGCGGCCTTGCCGGCGGCGGCGCGCTCGACGGCGGGCGTCGTGCTGGCCACGGATATGCGGGCCGAGGTCGCCTTGGTGGTGGAGCGGGCGCCCGACTTCTTCTGGTGGACGACCAGGTCGCCGCCGAGGACCGGGAGGCCCGCGTAGGTGCGCTCGTAGCGCGTGTGCACGGTGCCGTCCGCGTCCTTGACGACGTCCCGGACGACCAGCTTCTCCTGGGCCTGCAGGCCGATGGCCCGGGCGGTGGCGGCGGCCTCGCCCTGCGCCTCGTGGATGGCGGCGGCACGCTGGGCGCCGGCCGGCTGGACCGCCACGGCGTCGGCCGTGCGCTGGGCGTCGGCGTTGGCGGAGCCGGTCTGGACGCCGACGACGACCATGGCGGCCGATGCGATCAGCGCGGCGGCTCGGGCGGTGGTACGGCGGGACGAAGACTGCTGGCGGGTCACGCGGGCTCCTTCGCTGAAAAGCGTGGGGATCGTGGGGGTGGTGGTGCGGCTGTGAGCGTGCCAGCGAAGTCGCCCGTTTGACAGGTCTGCAACAAGAATTTGACCATGTGTTGCCCGAAGGTCGGTGAACTCTGTTCGTTATGCGGGGAGTTCGTGGGGTACGGCGCCCCTCTCTGCCCAGATTCGGGCAGCCTGGGGTCCCCTGGAGGGGGCGCCGGGGGAGTTGGGGTCCTCTGGGGCTTTTCGGGGACTGCGTGTGCCTCCGGGGCGGTTGTCGGGTTGAGCGGTGGAGTCTCCTGTGGGTGGGGGCTCCTGTGGGTGGTGACGACTGCGGGTGGGGCCTCCCGCGGGTGGGGTCCCCCGCGGGTGGGGTCTCCCGCGGGTGGTGACGCTTCGGGATGTGCGGCTGCGCAGCCCCGCGCTTGCGGGGCCGTTTCTCCGGTGGGACTCCTCAGGCCCTGACCAATCCGCTCCGCCCGCCCGCCCCATGGGCGACATCGCGCCACGTCTGGGGCCGTACGGGGCCCCCATGGCGCCGTTCTCCGCACCCGAGCGGGCGGGGGCCGTCCCCCGACCCGGGCCCCGGCCCGTCCCGTGCGTCGCCTTCGGCGGGTGCGAGCCGCCGCTCCGCGACCGGTCGGAGCCGCTCGGGGCGCCGTCGCGAACGGGTGCGGCTCGCCCTGCCGGGCGGCCTCCGCCCGGGTCCGACGCGGGATCCGGCGTGCGGACACGAGCGACGTCCTGCTGCTCACCCTCGTCGGGCCCGCCCGCGCGGCCCCGGCGCCGGGCGTACGGCTCACCGGCGGCGGTGCTCGTCCGCGTCCCGCCGGAAGGGCGGGCGAGGGGGGCGGGTCCCGCCCGGCAGCCCTGCCCCTTCGCACCGGCTCGGCGTGTCACCCGTACGGACACCGACCGCAACTGCCTTGCTCCGCACCGTACATGGCGCAAAGAGACCGCAACAGGCGCTCCCTGCACGGCAGGTGTCGCCGGTTCGGCTTTGTTGTCCCTTCTGTGGTGCACACTTGCTGCCTGGCACAGCGCTCACGGGGAAGGCGGCCTGGCAATGCTGACGGGGATCGAGGAGGTCGACTGGGCCTCGCTGGGGCACGCGTACGGCCCCGCGGACGACGTGCCGGAGCTCCTCCGCGGACTCGCCTCCGCCGACCCCGCGGAGCGGGAGACCGCCCTCGACGGCATGTACGGCGCGGTGCACCACCAGGGCGACGTGTACGACTCGACGCTCGCCTGCATCCCCTTCCTCCTCGAACTCGTCGCCGACCCCGCCGTCCAGGACCGGGGCTGCATCGTCGAGCTGCTCACCAGCATCGGCGGGATCGAGCTCGACGACGAGGAGGAACTGGACGAACTCGGCTCCGACGAGGAGGAGTTCATCCCCGCCGCCAACTACGCGATGGCCGCCGCCGCCATCGCCGCCGGTGCCGACGTCTTCCTCGGTCTCGTCTCGGACCCCGACCCCGAGGTGCGGCTCGCCGCCCCGTGCGCGCTCGCCTCGCTGCACCCCGAGCCCGCCCGGGTGCTGACCCTGCTGCGGGAGCGCCTCACCGTCGAGCGCGACACCGAGGTGCGGCTCGCGCTGGTGGCAGCCGTCGGGCGGATCGCCCTGCGGCACGCCTCGCTGCGCGCCGAGACCGTCGACTGGCTCGACTGGCTCGCCCGCGCCGCCCAGGACCCCGGGCTCCGGCTCGCGGCCCTCGCGCAGCGGGCGCGCTGCGCGCCCGGTGACATTCCGGACGATGTCGTGCCGTGGGTGACGGGGCTCCTGGAGGAGATCAGGACCTCGGCGAACCGGGCGGCCTCCCCCGGCGGCGAGCGGGCCGCGACGCCGACCCTCATCGGGCAGGTCCGCGAGCTCCTGGAGGAGCACGCCGCGGGCCGGCCCGCCCCGTGGACCGAGGAGCTGCTGCGGACCCTGCACGCCGCGCTCGACGACCGGGTCGACGACCGGATCGCGCTGATCCTCGCGCAGCTGCGCAGCCCCGACTGGGGGCAGCGCTCGGACGCGATCTGGCTGTGCGGCGGTTTGATACGGGTCTGGCGCGGGCGGTACGAGGAGGTCGTCCGGCTCGTCGGCGCCCAGCTCCAGGACCCGGAGCCCCGGCTCCGGGAGGCGGCCACGTCCTTCCTGGAGCGGCTCTTCGAACTGGGCGCGCCCGCCGCCGACGCGCTCGCCTCCCGCCTCGCCGCGGGACCGGGCGCCGCGGGACCGGGTGCCACGGGACCGGGCTCCGCAGGACCCGGCGGGTCCCCCCGTGCCGCCGGGCAGAGTCCCTTCGTCGGGCGGTCCGGGCGGGACGGGGCGCTGCTCGCGCTGGCCCGCGCCGGGGACACCCGCGCGGTCCCGCTGCTCGCCCGCGCCCTGGAGGGGGCCGAGGTGCGGCGCGAGCTGCTGTACGCCGTGGACGGACTCGGGCCCTCCGCGGCGATGCTCGCCCCGCTGCTCCGGCGCCGGCTCGCCGAGGTCGAGTTCGACGAGCGGCTGTACGACCGGGCGGCGCCGCTGCTGTACGCCCTGGCGGCCGTGCGGGGCACCCAGGCCCTGCCGGAGGTGCTGCGGATCCTGCGCGAGGCGCCGGCGAACCGGCGCGACTGGGTGCGGGAGGCCGCCCTGCGGACCCTGGCCGCCTTCGGGCCCGCCGCCCGGGAGGCCGTACCGGACATGCGAAGACTCCTGGCCGCCGAGTCGGCCTCCGTCGCCACTGCGGCGGCGCGGGCCCTGTGGGCGGCCGAAGGCGACCGGGGGGACGTGCTGCCGGCACTGGAGCGGTGGCTGCGGCCGGGCACGCCCGGCGCGGACTGGTGCGCCGCCGCGCAGGCCCTCGGCGAGATCGGCCCGGCGGCGGCCTCGGCGGCCCCGGCCCTGCGACCCGGCCTGGTCTCGCGGGACCTGTGGGTGCGGGTCCGCAGCGCGGCGGCGCTGTGGCGGGTGTCCGGCGAGGCGTCGGCGTCGCTCCCGGTGCTGCTCGCGGCCTGGGAGGAGAACCGGCACGCGCGCGTGGACATCGCCGAGTGTCTGGCGGAGATGGGTCCGGCGGCCTCGCAGGCGCAGCTGGTCGTCCTCACCGAGCTCACCCGCAGGCGCCGCCACAACGCCCGCGAGGGCGGCTCCGGCACCCACGGCATCCACCTCGACGAGAAGCTGCTGACCCTGTGCCGGGCGGCGCTGGCCCGGATGGAGCGGGGGGCGTTCTAGGGGTGCCCGGAAAGTAGGGCCAGGCGGGACCTTCCGGTCCCCCTGGGGGTGTCCTGCCGATCGGGCCGGGGCACCCGGCGAACCCCCGGAGGAACTCCCGAAGGACCTCCCCGGTGGGCGGTGCTCCGATGGCGGTCCGGGCGCGGTCCGATGGTGAGACAAAAAGGACTTCACTCCGCATAAGGTCTACTGGGAGTCCCCTTCCCCACCGACCCCATCGAGGAGCAGCGTGAGACCCCGCGGAGTCCGGAGCGCCGCCGGCGTCCTGTGCGCCCTCGGTCTCGGCCTCGCGCTCGCCGGCTGCGGCGACGAGGGCGGGCTCAGGAGCGCCGGGCCCACGCCCACGGCCGTGGGGCCCGTCCGGCTCTGGCCCGATCTGCCGCCCGCCACGAATCCGCCGATCGACTACGGCGAGTCCGACATCCAGCGCGTCCCCGACATCGAGGTCACCGACAACGACGTCCACTCCGTCGACCCCGTGGCGGTCGTCCGCGCCGAGGTGCGCGCCCATCCCGACACGTACACCGGCGCGGACGGCATGTACGAGCAGACCGCCCGGGCGATCGAGGCCTGCGACACGGCACCGGCCGCCTGCCCGGTCCTGCGGCCGTACTACCGCGACCTCACCGGCAACGGCCGGGACGAGCTGATCGTCGGGATCCGGATGCCGGACCAGCAGGTCGGGGTGCGGGTCTACCTCGCCGAGAACGGCGGTCTGACCCGGATCATGTCCACCGTCGACCAGGTCATCAGCGTGGAGCTGGCGGGCCGGGACCTGATCATGCGGGTCGGCTCGGCCGGCATTCCCGGGTACGAGTACCGGACCGCCTGGTCCTGGGACGAGCAGCAGGGCAGCATGCTGCCCACCCGGGACGAGATCGTCCGGGTGAAGCCCTCCGGCGTCGGGCCCTCCATGGTGCCCGCGCCCCATCTGGTGAGCCCGACGCCGACGCCCACGGACAGGCCCGTCTCCCTCCCGCCGGAGGCGACGCCGTGAGGGCGCCCCGGCGGCCCGCCTGGACCGCGACCCTCACCTGGAAGGCAGCGGTCTTCATCGCGGTCATGTGCTGCGCCCTCGCCGCCCTGCTCGGCGTCCTCGTCCACGTCTCGGTGGCCGGCCAGACCGTGAACGACTCCCGGGAGAAGGCCCTGGCCCGGCTCACCGAGGTCAGCGGGCTCTACGAGGCGGGCGAGCCGCTCCCCCGGTTCGCGGGCGTCGATCCGCCCGGCCTTCCGGCCCCGCTGCGGGCGCTCGCCGCGCGCGGGCAGCGCGGCACGATGGTCGCGGAGCACGAGGGCCGGCCGACGATGTGGGCCGCGGGCCCGGCGGACGGCCGCGGAACGGGACCCGCGGGCGGCCGCGCCCTCGCCGTGCGCCTCGACTACACCCAGAGCGCCGAGACGATCGACGCGCTCGACCGCTCGATCCTGGGCTCCTCCGTCCTGGCCATCGGGGCGACCCTGCTCGTCGGCGCCTTCGCCGTCACCCGGGTCACCCGCCGCCTGCACCTCACCGCGCAGGTGGCCCGCCGGATCAGCGCCGGCGACCTCGACGCGCGCGTGGACGATCCCCGTACGAAGGACCCGACCCGGCCCCAGGACGAGGTGGCCACGGTCTCCGGGGCGCTCGACACCATGGCCTCCTCGCTCCAGCGCAAGCTGCAGAGCGAGCAGCGGTTCACCGCCGATGTGGCGCACGAGCTGCGGACCCCGCTGACCGGGCTCTCGGCCGCGGCCGAGCTGCTGCCGGAGGGGCGGCCCTCGGAGCTCGTACGGGACCGGGTGCGGGCGATGCGCGGGCTCACCGAGGACCTCCTGGAGATCTCGCGGCTCGACGCCCGCACCGAGACCGTGGACCTGGCGGTGCACGAGCTCGGACCGCTCGCCGAACGGGTGGTGCGCGCCTCGGGCACGGACACGGAGGTGCGGGTGGTCCGGGACGCCACGGTGGAGACGGACCGGCGGCGGGTGGAGCGGGTGCTCGGCAACCTGGTGGCCAACGCGCACAAGCACGGGGCGCCGCCGGTGGTGGTGACGGTGGACGGCCCGGTGGTGTCTGTGCGGGACCACGGGCCGGGGTATCCGGCGTATCTGCTGGAGTCGGGGCCGCAGCGGTTCCGCACCGAGAGCGGGGGCAAGGGGCACGGCCTCGGGCTGACCATCGCGGTGGGGCAGGCGGAGGTGATCGGCGCCGAGCTGGTCTTCGCCACCGGCCCGGACGGGGGCGCGGAGGCCCGGCTGCGGCTGCCGGAGTACGTGCGGCTCGCCGATCCGGAATCCGAGCAGTGACGGCACACCGTCACACAAAAGGGACATAGGGCATACCGCTTGCTACGTTGCGG
The DNA here is from genome assembly GCF_044544765.1 of Streptomyces sp. NPDC053513. NCBI lineage: Bacteria > Bacillati > Actinomycetota > Actinomycetes > Kitasatosporales > Streptomycetaceae > Streptomyces > Streptomyces sp. NPDC053513. The sequence continues at coordinate 239,309 of NZ_JBITXP010000009.1, read as the reverse complement.
CCATGACCGCACCCCCGCCCGGCATCCGCGCCCCGAAGCGGCGCGGCGTGGAGCTGTCGCTCCTGATCGGCGCGGTCCTGATCGCCGTCCTGGGCTATGCCGAGGTCGGCCTCGCCCGCAGCGGCGCCGTGCCGCCCGACGCCGCCCGCTACGGGGCCGGGCTCGGGCTGCTCGCGCTCGTCGCCCATCTCGCGGTCCGCTTCCGCGCCCCGTACGCCGACCCGCTGCTGCTGCCGATCGCGGTCCTGCTCAACGGCCTCGGCCTGGTGCTGATCTACCGCCTCGACCTGGAGACGCCGAAGGACCAGGCGGCGACGACGCAGCTGGTCTGGTCGACGGTCGGGGTGACGCTGTTCATCGTGGTCGTCCTGCTGCTGCGCGACCACCGGACGCTCCAGGGGTACGCGTACGTCTCGGTGGCCGCCGCGCTCGCCCTGATGATCCTGCCGATCTTCTTCCCCGCCGTGAACGGCGCCAAGATCTGGATCAGGCTCGGCGGGCTCTCCTTCCAGCCGGGCGAGTTCGCCAAGATCCTGCTCGCGGTCTTCTTCGCCGCGTACCTCGCCGCCAACCACAACGCGCTCGCGTACACCGGCCGCCGGATCTGGAAGTTCCAGTTCCCGACGGGCCGGGTCCTCGGCCCGATCGTGGCGATCTGGCTGCTCAGCGTCGGCGTCCTCGTCCTGGAACGGGACCTGGGCACCTCGCTGCTCTTCTTCGGCCTCTTCGTGATCATGCTGTACGTGGCGACCGGCCGGACCGGCTGGATCGCGGTCGGCCTCGTCCTGGCCTCCGCGGGCGCCTTCCTCGTCGGCTCGCTCGAACCGCACGTCCACAGCAGGGTGCAGGACTGGCTCGACCCGTACGCCTCGATCCGCGCGGGCGAGGGGCCGGGGCAGCTCGCCCAGTCGCTCTTCGCCTTCGCCGCGGGCGGGATGCTCGGCACCGGGCTCGGCCTCGGCCATTCCGTCCTCATCGGCTTCGCCACCAAGTCGGACTTCATCCTGGCGACGGCCGGCGAGGAGCTGGGGCTCGTCGGCCTCACCGCGCTCTTCCTGCTGTACGCGCTGCTCGTCGCACGCGGCTACCGCGCCGGACTCTCGCTGCGCGACCCCTTCGGGCGGCTGCTCGCGATCGGCCTCGCCTCGATCGTGGCGCTCCAGGTCTTCGTGATCGCGGGCGGGGTGATGGGGCTGATCCCGCTGACCGGCATGGCGATGCCGTTCCTGGCCCAGGGCGGTTCCTCGGTCGTCACCAACTGGGTGATCGTCGCGCTCCTCATCCGGGTCAGCGACTCGGCCCGCACGCCCCGGCCGGACGCCGCCGACACCGGGGAACTCGCCAAGGTCGGGGAGGGCGCGCGGTGAACGGCTCCGGCGGCCCGGGAGACCGTCCGGCGGCCGGCTCCGGCGCCCGAGGGGGCCGCGCGGTGAACGGTTCCGGCGGCCGGGGAGGTCCGATGGTCCGGTACATCCGGCGCGCGGCGGCGCTCTGTCTCGTCCTCCTCGTGGCGCTGCTCGTCAACGCCGCCCGGGTCATGGTCTTCGAGGCCGGCTCCCTCGACGACAACCCGGCCAACCGGCGGATCGCGATCGACCGGTACGCGAAGCCGCGCGGCGAGATCGTCGTCGACGGGAAGCCGGTGACCGGCTCCCGGGACAGCGGTCAGCAGCTGCGCTGGGAGCGGACGTACAGGCAGGGGCCGTTGTACGCGCCGCTGACCGGCTACGCCTCCCAGACGTACGGCACGACGCTCGTCGAGCACGCTGAGGACGGAATCCTCGCGGGCACCGACCCGATGCTGGCGCCGCTGCCCCTCTGGGACGACCTCACCCGCGGCCGGCGGCCCGGCGGCGACGTGGTGACGACGATCCGCGCCCCCCTGCAGGAGGCCGCCTTCCGGGGGCTCGACGGGAAGCGGGGCGCGGTCGTGGCGATCGAGCCGTCCAGCGGCCGGATCCTGGCGCTCGTCAGCTCGCCCTCGTACGACCCGGGGGTGCTCTCCGGGACCGGACGGGGCGTCAAGGACGCCTGGCGGCGGCTGAACGCCTCGCCGAACCAGCCGATGCTGAACCGGGCGCTGCGGCAGACGTACCCGCCGGGCTCCACCTTCAAGATCGTGACGGCGGCGGCGGCCCTGGACGCGGGGGTGGTGCGGGATGTGGAGGCGCCGACGGACACCCCGGAGCCGTTCGTGCTGCCCGGCACCCGGCAGGTGCTGCCGAACGAGGCGACGGGCTGCGGGGACGCGTCCCTCGCGTCCGCGATCCAGTGGTCCTGCAACACGGTGATGGCCGGACTCGGGGTGAAGGTGGGGCTGACGGGGATGGTCGACGCGGCGGAACGGTTCGGCTTCAACGACACGGGGCTCCAGGTGCCGTCCTGGGTGGCGAGGTCCAACTTCGACCGCGCGATGAGCCCGGACCAGCTGGCGCTGTCGTCGATCGGGCAGTTCGACACGACGGCGACGCCGCTCCAGATGGCGATGGTGGCGGCGGCCGTCGCCAACAACGGGGAGATCGCCCACCCGTACCTCGTCGACCGCACGACGACCTCCCGCGGCACGACCGTGGACCGCACGGGCCGCCGCAGCTACCGGCAGGCGATGAACCCCGCGACGGCGATGCAGCTCCAGCGGCTGATGGTGCGGGCCGTGGAGGAGGGCACGGGGACGAACGCGGCGATCCCCGGGGCCCGGGTCGGCGGCAAGACGGGCACCGCCCAGCACGGCTTCGGCAACACGGGCACCCCGTACGCCTGGTTCATCGCCTGGGCGCAGGCGGACGACGCGGCCCAGCCGGCGGTGGCGGTGGCGGTCGTCGTCGAGGACGCGGAGGCCTCCCGTACGGACATCAGCGGGGGCGGCAGCGCGGCGCCGATCGCGAAGGCGGTGATGGAGGAGGCGCTGAGGCTGGAGGCGGAGGCGCGGAACCCGTGACCCGCTCCTCCGGCCCCCGCCCCGGTGCCTCTCGCCCGTGGTGTCGCCCCTGGTGCCTCTCGCCCCCGGGTCCCGCCCCGGGGTCAGCCGAGCGGCTTGCGGACCTCGGCGCGGATCTTGACCGTGGTCTCGGCGAGTTCGGCCAGGTCGATGTCCTTCGGGTCCGTGGTGGCCGTCTCGGGGGTGACGAGGGCCACGGCGGCCGCGGTGCTGTCGTCGCCCCAGGCGCACATGGGGAGCGTGGTCGTGCCGAGGCCGCCCTTCGACGTGGTGACCTGACATCTGACGGTCACCCCGTACCCGGCGGGGGTGAAGTCCCTGGGCCGGACGACGAGCGTGGAGTCCTTCTCCGTGGCGGCGCCCCGGAGGATGGACGCACGGGTGGCCTCGCCGTTCTTGATGCGTCCGTACATGCCGGAGAGGACGAGGGTGGCCCCGCCCTTGCCGCCGTACTGCCCGACCGCCGCCCGGGCGTCCTTCACGGTGAAGTCGGGGGTGTCCTCGATCTCCTTGCCCTGGGTGTCGGAGAGGTCGGAGACCAGGGTGTACCGGCCGGCGAGGAGGGTCTCGGGGACGACGAGCCTGTGCGTCGCCTCGGGGAAGGAGCCGGTGACGCCGTCGAGGCCGGCCTTGGCCGCGTAGCCGAGGCCGCCGACCAGGACCAGGGATCCGAGGACGATGGCGACGATCGCTCCGGCCGACAGCTTCTTCTTCGGCGGCGGCCCCATGGGCGGCGGCCCCCAGGCCCCGGCGCCCGGCCCGGGAACGCCCGGCCCGGGGTACTGGGACGGGAGGCCCTGCGGAGGGTGCCCCTGGGAGGGGTACCCCTGCGGCGCCCCGAACGCGCCGGGCGGCTGCGGGGGCGGTACGGGACCGCCGTACGGATGGTGGGGCGGCGGGGTCGACGAAGGCGGCATGGTCATGACGGGCACGCTACGTCACCCGCGTGACCACCCCTCACGCCTCCTCCCTCCTCCGCCCACCCCTACGCCCCTTCCGCCGCCCCCTGTTCGATCGCGGCCTCCACCTCGGCGACCCGCTCCGCCTCCTCCGCCGCGAACCGTTCGCGGTCCAGCGCCTCCGCGATCTCCTCGTCCTGGCTCATCAGCAGGTCGAGGTTGGAGTCGCCGAGGTCGAAGACGCCCATGTCCAGGTAGGCCTTCTGGAGGCGTTCGCCCCAGAGGCCGATGTCCTTGACGCAGGGGACGATCCGGCTGAAGAGGAGCTTGCGGAAGAGGTGCAGGAACTCGCTCTGCTCGCTGAGCTCCTCGGCCTCCTTCTTCGGGATGCCGAAGTTCTCCAGGACCTCGACGCCGCGCAGCCGGTCGCGCATCAGGTAGCAGCCCTCGATGACGAACTCCTCGCGCTCGCGGAGCTCGGCGTCGGTGAGCTGCTTGTAGTAGTCGCGCAGGGCCATCCGGCCGAAGGCGACGTGCCGGGCCTCGTCCTGCATCACGTACGCGAGGATCTGCTTCGGCAGCGGCTTGTCGGTGGTGTCGCGGATCATGCCGAAGGCGGCGAGGGCGAGGCCTTCGATGAGGACCTGCATGCCGAGGTAGGGCATGTCCCAGCGGGAGTCGCGCAGGGTGTCGTCGAGGAGGCCCTTGAGGTTGTCGTTGATCGGGTAGAGCATCCCGATCTTCTCGTGGAGGAAGCGGCCGTAGATCTCGGCGTGCCGGGCCTCGTCCATGGTCTGGGTGGCCGAGTAGAACTTGCCGTCCAGGTCGGGCACGGACTCGACGATCCTGGCGGCGCAGATCATGGCGCCCTGCTCGCCGTGGAGGAACTGGCTGAACTGCCAGGAGGAGTAGTGCCGGCGCAGGTCCCCCTTGTCCTTCTCGGTCATCTTCGCCCAGTGGCGGGTGCCGTGGAGGGTCAGGACCTCGTCGGGGGTGCCGAGCGGGTCGTACGGGTCGACCTCGATGCCCCAGTCGATCCGGGTGGCGCCGTCCCACTGCTTGTCCTTGCCCTTCTGGTAGAGGGCGAGGAGGCGTTCGCGACCGTCGTCGTAGTCCCAGGAGAAGCGGGCGGCGCCGGCGGCGGGGACCTCCCAGACGGGTCCGGCGGGGGCGTTCACGTAGAGGTCGTGCGTCGACACTGGCGACTCCTTCCGTCCGTTCGCAGCAGGCTCACACGTTGGTAGACGGATCGTCAACAAGTCGTGCGCGGGGGATTGGAGGGACCTGACGGGGGGTCACTCCGCGCGGGCCGCACTCCTGCGGACCCGCGCCTGCCCGGACGGCACCCGCGCCCCGTCCGGGCCCGCACCCGCCGAACCGGGCCCTGCCGGGCGGCCCGCGCCCCGGGGGCGGCTCCCTGCCCGTACGGGCCGCGCCCTGCGGGGCGGTGCCTCCTGCCCGCGTGGGCCGCGCCCGCCGGGGCGGCTCCCACCCGCCCGTGTGGGCAATCGTCCCGCTGGGGCGGGACGGGTGGGCACACGGGACGGCGCCCTGAGCGGCGCCTCCGCGTTCCGAGCCTGAACCCGCACCACCAGTGCGCTGTGCACGGGGTGCGGGTCCAGGCACATGAGCCTCGGGCGCCGACAGGGCGCGGGTCCGTTGTGCCCACCCGTTCCGCCCCAGCGGAACGACTGCCCACAACGGGGGTGGGCGGGGGCACCGGTCCAGCGGGCGCAGCCCGCAACGGAGGTGGGGGGCGGCCCCGTGGGCGCAGCGCGCGGTGGGGGTGCCGGCTCGGTGGGACGGCGTCCCGTAGTGGGCGGGCGCGCGGATACGCTGCGGTTCATGACGAGCGCCGCCACCCCCGCGTACCGCAGACTCAGCGTCGAGGAGCGGCGCGGCCAGCTCCTCGAGACCGCCCAGGAGCTCTTCGCCCACCGCGCCCCCGAGGACGTCTCGCTCGACGACGTCGCCGAGGCGGCCGGCGTCTCGCGGCCCCTCGTCTACCGCTACTTCCCCGGCGGCAAGCAGCAGCTGTACGAGGCGGCCCTGCGTTCCTCCGCCGACGCCCTGCACCGCTGCTTCACCGAGCCGCCGGCCGGGCCGCCGACGGAGCGGCTCGGCCGGGTGCTCGACCGCTACCTGGCCTTCGTCGACGGGCACGACGCCGGGTTCAGCGCGCTGCTCCGCGGCGGCAGCGTCGCCGAGACCTCCCGGACCTCCGCGATCGTGGACGAGGTGCGACGGGCCGCCGCCGAGCAGATCCTCGTCCACCTCGGGGTGGAGCGTCCGGGCCCCCGGCTCGGCATGCTCGTCCGGACGTGGATCGCCGCCGTCGAGGCCGCCTCGCTCATCTGGCTCGACGGGGGGAAGCAGCCGCCGGCGGCGGAGCTGCGGGACTGGCTCGTCGACCATCTCGTCGCCCTGCTCGCGGCGACCACGGCGAGCGACGAGGAGACGGCCGGGGTCGTGAAGCGGCTCCTCGCGCAGGAGACCCCCGAGGGACCGGTGGCGACGCTGGCCCGGCGGGTGATCCCGGTGGTGGGCGAGGCCGCGCACCTGCTGTGAGGCCGGGGCCGGGGGAGACTGTGGGGGTGAAGAGCGAGAACACCCCCTTCCGCGGTGGCCCCCTCGACGGCCGGGTCCTGCCGATCCTGCTCGGCCCGACCGGCCACCCGCCGAAGTGGTACGAGGTCCCGGTCCCGGCGCACGACGGGCATCCGCCGACCCTGTACGCCTACCGGCGCGAGCCCGCGGGCTACACGAAGCGGCTCGGGCTCCAGCGCGGCTGGGTCTACGTGTACGTCCCCGAGGGGCGGGAGCGGCGCGAGCTGAAGTGGCCGTGGTCGAAGCCCACACCGAAGCCGAACCCGAGCCCGGACCCGAACCCGAGCCCGGACCCGAAGCCGAACGGGTGACGCGGAGGGGCGCGCCCCGATTCGTACGGTAATCGCATGAAGTGACTTGTCATCATCCCCGTGGAGGTGGTGACGTGTCGCGAAGGCTGCTGCGCACGGTCTGCACGGGGGCGCTCGCCGCGGCGACGGCGCTCACGGGGGCGCTTCCGGCGGGCGCCGCCCCGGACCCGCCCGCGGACCCCCCGGCGGAGGCCCCGATCGCCTGGGCGGACCCGGCGGCGGAACCGGTCGGCCCGGTCGACCCCGCCGCACCGCCCGCCACGCACGCGGACCCAGGTACGGATCCCGTGACGGGTGCGGGCCCCCGTACGAGTCCCAGCACGAGCCCCAGCACGAGCCCCGGCACGAGTCCCGGCGCGGACCCTTCCCCCGCTCCCCCCGTCGAGGACGACGCCGCCGCCCTCCCCGCCCCCGGCGGGAGTTCCGTCGGCGGGCTGCTCACCCGGTTGCGGACGCTGTACCAGCAGGCCGAGGCCGCGACCGAGCGGTACAACGCCGCCGAGGAGGCGCTGAAGCGCCAGGCCGCCGACACGAAGAAGGTCACCGCCCGGCTCACCGCCGCCCGGACGGCGCTGGCGCAGGGCCGGGCCGCGGCCGGGCGGATCGCCCGGGAGCAGTACCAGGGCAGGGCCGGGTTCTCCTCGTTCTCCTCCCTGCGGCTGCTCTTCGCCGCGGACCCCCGGTCGGCCCTGGACGAGGGGCACCTGGTGGCCCGCGCGGCCCGCGACCGGGCCGCCGCGATCTCCCGGCTCACCAGGGCCGAGCGGCAGGCCGGCGGCCTCGCGAGCGCCTCCCGCAAGGCCCTGGACCGGCAGCAGGGGCTCGCCGCCGCGCAGCGCACCCGGCGTGACGAGGCGCGGGCCAAGCTGCTCCAGGTGGAGAAGCTGCTCGCCGCCCTGTCGCCGGACCAGCTGGCCCGGATCACCGAGCTGGAACGGGTCCAGACCGCCGGCGCGCAGAGCGAGCTGCTCGGCTCCGGGGTCCTGGACGGCCCGCGCACCCCGTCCCGGGCGGGCGCGGAGGCGCTGCGCTTCGCGGTGGAGCAGATCGGCAAGCCGTACGAGTGGGGGGCGGAGGGCCCGGAGGCGTACGACTGCTCGGGGCTGACGCAACAGGCGTGGGCGGCGGCCGGCCGGGAGCTGCCGAGGACCAGTCAGGAGCAGTGGGAGACCCTGCCCCGGGTGCCGCTGAGCGAGCTCCGCCCCGGCGATCTGGTGGTCTACTTCCCGGGCGCGACCCATGTGGCCCTCTATCTGGGCGAGGGCCTGGTGGTGCAGGCCCCGCGTCCCGGCGGGAAGGTGAAGGTCTCCCCGCTCGCGGCGAACCCGGTGCTCGGGGCCGTACGGCCCGATCCGGGGGGCGCGGCCCTGGAGGCGTACACCCCGCCCGAGCTTCCGGCGGGAGCGAGGGACGGCGGGGACGAGGGGTACGACCGGAGGTGAACTCCCGCCCGCCGCATGCCCCTTGCTCTTGCACGTAATATGCAACAAGCTTGACGGGTCCTTACCGATGGCCGATCGCCTCTACCGGACACGGAGCTCCGTCATGCCCAGCCCCGCCATGTCCCGACCCGCCGCGCCCCGCCCCGTCACACGCGGACCGCTGCCGGACACCCGGCCCCAACGCGCCCTCGCCGCCTCGAACTTCGTCAACGCCGTCGGCAGCGGCCTCTTCCTGACCGCCGGAGTGCTGTACTTCACCCAGGCCGTGCGCCTCCCGGCCGCCGCCGTGGGGCTCGGGCTCGGCATCGCCGGACTCCTCTCGCTGGCCGTGGGGATCGCCGTCGGCCACCTCGCGGACCGGCGCGGTGCGCGCGGGGTCCTCGTGGCCACCCTGGCGGTGCAGGCGCTCGCCACGGCTGCCTTCGTCCTCGCCGACAGCTTCTGGCCGTTCGTCCTCGCCGTCTCCGCGGCCACCGGCGCGAAGGCGGCCGGTCTCGCCGCCCGGGCGCCGCTCATCCGGCACCACGGAGGGGAGAGGCCGCAGGAGTTCCGCGCCTATCTGCGGGCCGTGACCAACGTCGGCATCTCCTTCGGGGCGCTCCTCGCGGGGTGGGCGGTCCAGGTCGGCACCCTCGGCGCCTACCAGGTCCTGGTCGCCGGGAACGCCCTCGCGTTCGCGGCCTCCGCCGCCGTCCTGCTCCTGCTGCCGCCCGTCGCCCCCGCGCCCGTCGCCCGCGGGCCCCGGTGGATCGCGCTCCGGGACCGGCCGTACCTGGCGCTCACCGCGCTCGACGGCGTCATGGCGATCCAGTTCAAGGTGCTCACCGTCGCGATCCCGCTCTGGCTGGTGGGGTCCACCACCGCCCCGCACTGGCTGGTATCCGGCACCATGCTCACCAACACCGTCCTCGTCGTCGGCCTCCAGGTGCGGGCGAGCCGTGGCGTCGACTCGCCCCGGGCCGGCGGCCGCGCCTACCGGCGCGCGGGAGCGGCCTTCCTCGTCTCCTGCGCCCTCGTCTCGCTCTCCGCCGGGACGCCCGTCGCGGTGGCGGTGGTCCTGCTCCTGACCGCCGTGGTCGTCCACACGGTCGGCGAACTCTGGCACGCGGCCGGTGGCTTCGAGGTCTCGTACGCGCTCGCGCCGCCGCACGCCACCGGCCAGTACCTGGGCGTCTTCGGTCTGGGCGCCGGCCTCTCCGAGGCCCTAGGCCCCGCGCTGCTCATCGCGCTCTGCATCGGCTGGGGCCGGCCCGGCTGGTTCGCCGTGGGGATCCTCTTCGCCCTGACCGGCCTCCTGACCCCGCTCGTCGTCCGGCGCGCGGAGGAGGGCCGTCAGTCGCTGAAGAGGGAGACGACCCCGAGCACCCAGACCCCTCCGAAGACGATCGTCCCCATCAGGCAGCCGGCGCCCGCGACGAACCCGCTCAGCGACCAGCCGCCGGTGTCCGGCGCGTGCTCCCCGTCCGCGTCCTCCTCGTAGGAGGCCGGGTCGTCCCAGTCGACGGGGCGCCCCAGCTCCTCGGCGCGGGCCGTCCGCACGGCCGCCAGCTCGTTCGCGGCGAACGCGGTGGCGGCCAGCGCCTCGGGGCCGCGCCACGCGAGGGCCTTCATGCGCCACCCGGGGGACCCGTACCGCTCCTCGAAGGCGGCGGTCTCGTCCGGGCTCCGGTCCTCTTCGAGGTACATCCAGCGCCCGGCCTCGGCCGCGTCCCCGTACAGCCGGTACACCTCGGCCAGCCTGCGGCGGAGGGTCAGGTCGTACGGGAAGGAGGAGACGAGTCCGCGCAGGCGCTGGCGCGCCATCGGCACACGGCCGGCGGCCAGGTCCGCGTCCACGCGGGCGAGGGTGTTCTGCTGGGACATGGACACATGATCGAGCATCCGTGCGGAACACCTCGACCCGTTTTCCGCGGGCCCCCGCGCCTCGACGGCCGGCCCTTCCTCCGGGGCCTGCCGTGACGAGGGCTCCTTCTCCGTCCTCTGCCGGCCGCGGCCTCGCACCCGGCGGACGCCGATGCCGCCCACAGGGCGGGGTGCCGGCGAGAATCCCGTCACCGGACGCGATCGGTGGGGTCAGCTCAGCAGCAGGAGCAAGGCCGCCCCGGCGGCCTTGCGGATGTCGGTCATGTCCTTGACGTAGCCGACGCTGCTGCCCGTCCACCGACCGCCCCTGACGACCGTGCCGTCCTCCCTGACGTGGCCGACGCTGTCGCCCGTCAACCGGCCGCCCCTGATGATCGTGCCGTCCTCCTTGACGTGGCCGATGCTGTCGCCCGTCAACCGGCCGCCCCTGACGACCGTGCCGTCCGCCTTGACGTGGCCGACCGGGTTGCCCGCCCACCGGCCGCCCCTGACGACCGTGCCGTCCTCCTTGACGTGGCCGATGCTGTCGCCCGTCAACCGGCCGCCCCTGTACACGTCCATCCGAGCCACCCCCATTCACCCGAACTCCGTCTGGACCGGGGGGAGTTTACTCCGCGCGTGCCGAACCGGCCGCTCCGGCCGCTCCTGGTGGCCGGGGGCTCAGCCTGACGCACGGTCGGCGGCCGGGGCCGTCCCCGGACCGTCGAAGGGGTGCCGTCGGTGACCGACAACCACCGACGACACCCCTTCAGCAACAGGTCAGAGGCTCGTCAGGCCCCGGCGACCGAGGCCAGGTACGCGTTCGTCTTCTCCGGGTCGAAGAAGAAGTTCTCGAAGTCCGCCGGGTCGTTGAAGCCGTTGGCGAAGCGGTCGGCGACGGGCTGGAGCTGTCCTGCCGCGCCGAGCAGGTTCAGGACGTGCTCCGGCGGGGGCGCCAGCATCGCGTTCGTCCACTTGGTGACGGGCTCGGCCGTCTTCCAGTAGCGGTCGAAGGCGCCCTGCATCCACTCCTCGTCGAAGGGCTTGTCGCCCTGCTCGACGATGGCGGCGAGGTACGCGGCGGCGCACTTGGACGCCGAGTTGGAGCCCTGGCCGGTGATCGGGTCGTTGGCGACGACGACGTCGGCGACGCCGAGGACCAGGCCGCCGCCGGGAAGCCGGCCGATGGGGTTGCGGACGGTCGGCGCGTACCGGCCGGCGAGGGTGCCGCCCGCGTCGGTCAGCTCGACCTTCGTCGCCCGCGCGTACTCCCAGGGCGTGAACTTCTCCATCAGCTCCAGGGTGAGGGAGAGGTGCTCCGCCGGGTCCTTGACGCCCTTGAAGACGTCGAGGGGGCCGCCGGGGACGCCCTCCCAGAAGAGGATGTCGGCGCGGCCGCCGGTGGTGAGGGTCGGCATGACGAAGAGCTCGCCGACGCCCGGGACGACGTTGCAGCGGACCGCGTCGAAGTCCGGGTGCTCGGGGCGGGGGCCGAGGCCGTGGACGTACGCGACGGCCAGGGCGCGCTGCGGCTCGCTGTACGGGGAACGGGACGCGTCCCGGCCGAACATGGAGACCAGCTCGCCCTTTCCGGCGGCGACGAGCACCAGGTCGTAGCTGCGGGAGAAGTAGTCCAGGTCTCCGACGGCCGCGCCGTGGATCACCAGCTGGCCGCCGCGCTGGGCGAAGGTGTCCATCCAGCCGGCCATCTTCACGCGCTGGTCGACGGACTGCGCGTAGCCGTCGAGCCGGCCGACCCAGTCGATCAGGCGGGCGGAGTCGGGACCGGCGACGGAGACGCCGAGGCCCTCGATCTTCGGGGCCTGGGACTCCCAGAAGTTGAGGCCGAGGTCCCGCTCGTGCTGGAGGGCGGTGTCGAACATGCACTGCGTGGACATGACCCGGCCGGTCCGGATCTCGTCCGCGGTCCGGTTCGACATGAGGGTGACCTCGTACCCCTGCGACTGGAGTCCGAGGGCGAGCTGCAGGCCGGACTGGCCGGCGCCGACTATGAGTATCTTCCGCATGGGCGGGGCTCCTGGCGTGACGGGTCGAACTGTTCGGGGGGCGGCTATTCGGGCGTGGCTTCGAGGGCGTGCGCGACCATCGAGAGCAGGGTCTCGACGACGCTGTACCGCTTGCGCGCGTCCATGATCACCACGGGCACGTGCGCGGGCACGGTCAGGGCCTCCCGCACGTCCTCCGCCTCGAACAGCTCGGTGCCCTCGAAGTGGTTGACGGCCACGATGTACGGCAGCCCGCAGCTCTCGAAGTAGTCGAGCGCCGGGAAGCAGTCGGTGAGCCGGCGGGTGTCGGCGAGCACGATCGCCCCGATCGCCCCGCGCACCAGGTCGTCCCACATGAACCAGAAGCGCTGCTGTCCCGGCGTGCCGAAGACGTACAGCACCAGGTCGTTGTCGAGGGTGATCCGGCCGAAGTCCATCGCCACCGTGGTGGTGAGCTTGTCCGGGGTGGCGGTGAGGTCGTCGGTGTCCTCGCTCGCCCGGGTCATCAGCGCCTCGGTCTGGAGGGGGGTGATCTCCGAGACGGCGCGGACGAAGGTGGTCTTGCCGACGCCGAAGCCGCCCGCGACGACGATCTTCGTCGCGATCGGGGCGCGGGAGTGGTCGAGCTGCCAGTCCTGGGCGCCCTCCTCGGTGTCCACCCCGTCGGTGGCGGCCTCGTCGGCGACCGGTTCGCGCGATGCGGACCCCGGCTGGGCGGGGATGCCGACGTCGACCGCCGGCGTTTCGGAGACGGCGGTGGCGTCAGAGACGACGGAGTCCACTCAGCACCCTTTCGAGGAGCGCGCGGTCGGGCTGCCCGGTGCCGTGACCGGTCCCGTACACACGGATCTTTCCCTGGTCGGCCAGGTCGCTGAGCAGCACCCGGACGACACCCAACGGCATCTTCAGAAGCGCCGAGATCTCCGCGACCGTCCGCATCCGGCGGCAGATCTCGACGATGGCCCGCATCTCCGGCATCAGGCCGCGGGCGGCGGGCCCCCCGTCCGTCAGGACCTTGCGGGTGGCGGGCGCTTCGAGCGCGGCCACGAAGGTCTCGACGAGCAGGATGTGCCCGAAGCGGGTCCGGCCGCCGGTCAGGGAGTACGGGCGCACGCGCGCGGGGCGCCGTCCCTCTCCCCGTACCGGCAGCTTGAAGGCGTGATGCGCCGAGGACATGGCCGTCACTGGGTGCTCTCCATCGATTTGCGCAGCTCGCTGCGGACTTCGGGGGTGAGTACGTGACCGGCGCGGCCCACGAAGAGCGCCATGTGGTACGCCACGACGCTCATGTCGCAGTCGGGCGTGGCGTGCACGCCGAGCAGCGAGCCGTCGCTGATCGACATGACGAAGACGCTGCCCTCCTCCATCGCCACCATCGTCTGCTTGACGCCGCCGCCGTCCATCAGCCGGGCCGCCCCGATGGTGAGGCTGCCGATGCCGGAGACGATGGTGGCCAGATCGGCGCTGGAGCCGCGCGGCCCGTCGGGGCGGCCGGCTCCCGTGGTGACCGTCGTGGTCTGCTGGGTGGCCGGATCCGACGAGAGCAGCATCAGGCCGTCGGAGGAGACGACGGCCACCGAGCGGACCCCCGGGACCTCCTCCACCAGATTCCCCAGCAACCACTGCAGGTTGCGGGCTTCCGTGCTCAGTCCGAACGTTCCCGTCGCGGTCAACTGCGTGCCTCCTCGACTGTGTCCCCCGTCTTCTCCCCTGTACGTGCGGTCTTCGTGGCTTCTGTGCCCGCCGCGCCCAGCTCCGCCTCCACGTCCCGGCGCCCGGCCTTGGCGCCCTGGTGGAAGCCGCCGAGCCGGCGGCGCAGGGCCTCCGCGTCCACGCCGCCCCGGCGGGGCGCGGTGGGGGCGGAGGGCTGGCGGACCACCTGCGGGGTGCGCTTGGGCAGCCCCTTGTCGGTGACCCGCTCCCACTGCGCGGGGCGCGGGCCGGGCACCGCCCCGTCGGCGGCGGCCGCCCCGGCGGGGGCCGCCTCCTCGCCGTCGGCGGTGCGCTCGTGGGCGTCCGGCTCCGGCGGCGGGTCGGGCAGCCGGACCTGGAGCGTGGTCTCGGAGACGGACTCGCCGAACTCGGCGGACTCGTGCGGCGCCCGGGGCGCGGCTTCCGGCTCGGGCGCGGGCTCGTGGGCCGCTTCCGGTTCCGGGGCGTACGCGGGCGCGGGCGCCGGCTGCTCGTGCTCCGGGCCGTACGCGGGCGCGGGAGCGTGTGCCGCCTCCGCTTCCGGTTCCGGGGCGTACGGCGCCTCGGGCGCGGTCTCCTGCTCGGGGGCGTACGCGGGCTCGGACTCGGGCGCCGAAGGCTCCGGCGCGTACGCCGATTCCTGCTCCTGCTCCCGCTCCCGCGCCGGCTCCGCCGCCAGGAACGCGGCCTCCGCCGCCTCCACGAGGGGGTCGCGGTGCCGGGGCGGCAGGGTGTTGGAGTTGGCCTCCGCGACCGAGCCGGGCAGCTGGATCGCGGGCGCGGTGCCGGCGACCCGTACGGGCTCCGACACGGCCGTCGGCGGGGCGGTCGGCAGCAGGGGCAGCGGCAGGACCACGACGGCCGCCGTGCCGCCCTGCTTCTGCTCGCGCAGCTCGACGCGGACCCCGTGGCGGGCGGCGAGCAGGGCGATGACCCGCATGCCGAGCCCCTCGCCCTCGAAGGCCTCCGGGTCGGCCTCGGCGAGGCGCGCGTTGAGCTCGGCGGACCGGGAGGCGGTCATGCCGATGCCCGAGTCCTGCACGGAGAGCATCACCTCGCCGCTCTCCAGGAGCCAGCCGGAGAGCTGGACCTCGGCGTCGGGCGGCGAGAAGGAGGTGGCGTTCTCCAGGAGCTCCGCGACCAGGTGGCTCAGGTCGTCCGCGGCGAAGCCGGCGACCTGGGCGTGCGGCGGCAGCGACTGGATGGTGACCCGCTCGTACCGCTCGATCTCGCTGACGGCCGCGCGCAGCACGTCGACGAGCGGGACGGGCCCGGCGTGGCCGTGGACGTGCTCGTGGCCGGCGAGGACGAGGAGGTTCTCGCTGTGGCGGCGCATGACGGTCGCCATGTGGTCGAGCTTGAAGAGGGTCGCGAGGCGGTCCGGGTCCTGCTCGCGCTCCTCCAGCTTCTCGATGACGCCGAGCTGCCGCTCGACGAGCCCGAGGCTGCGCAGCGAGAGGTTGACGAAGGTGTGGTGGACGGTGCCCCTGAGCCGTTCGAGGTCGGCGGTGAGGAGGGCGACCCGGCCCTGGAGGTCGGCGCGCTGGGCGGCGAGCTCCGAGCCGACGGCGTCCTTGGCGGCGGCCAGGTCGGCGCGCTCGTCGGTAAGCCGCTCGGTCTGCGCGGCGAGGCCGGCGAGCTTGCCGTGCAGGGCGTTGAGGGAGCGGACGACCTGGGCGAACTCGTCGTTGCGGCCGGTGAAGCGGATCGCTTCCTCGGTGTGCGGCTCGGGGGCCGCGGCGAGCCGGGCGGCGCCGAGGCGGAGCACGGCGAGCGGCCGGGTGAGGGTGCGGGCGACGTAGGTGGAGATGCCGATCGCGACGAGGAGGCAGCCGCCGAGGAAGGCGACGCGCAGTTCGAGGGCGGTGACGTCGTCGTCGCGGAGCGCGGCGAGGCGTTCGACCCGCTGGGTGGCGAGGGCGGACTCGACGCCGCGCATCTGCTCGATGCGGGCGGAGAGGGCGGCCTCCAGGGCGGCCGGGTCCGTGCCGCGCTCGGCCTCGGTCAGCTTGGGCTGGTCGGTGAGGCTGGCGAGGGCGAGTTCGGCGGTCTTGACGTCGGGGCCGGTGACGGTGGCCGCGAGGGAGTCGCGGGCGGTGGAGCCGGCGGCCTGGTCGAAGTCGCCGAGGGCGGCGAGCTCGCGGACACGGGCCTGCTGGGCGGCCGCGGTGAGGCCGTCGCGGGCCCGGTCGGCCTCGGCGGCGCCCTCGGGCTCGTCGGCGACGTAGGTGCCGCTCCGGGCGTCGTAGTGGACGCCGCCGGTGGGCTGGGGCTGCGGCACGGAGAGCGCGCCGAGGAGCAGGCCGCGGGTGGCGGAGGCCTGTTCGACGGCGCGGCCGAGGGCGGCGGGGGCGCGGGTGGCCCCGGTCAGCGTGGCGTCGGAGGCGCGGGCCGGGGTCTTGTCGGCGAGTTCGTCGGCGAGGGCCTGGAGCTTGTCGATGACGTCGGAGTACGCCCTGTGGGCCTCCAGGGCCGTGCCCTTGCCGGTGAGGGCGGTGCGGCGGACGGAGGGGACGCCGGCGAGGTCGCGGCGGAGTTCGGCGGGGGCGGCGGCCCGGATCTCGTCGATCTGGCGGTCGACGCGGGTGGAGCGCGCGTCGGTGACCTTGCGCCGGTGCTCGGCGTCGCCGGTCTGGGTCTCGCGTCCGGCGGCGATGTACGCCACGACCTCGTCGCGCTCGTCGGCGAGGGAGTGGGCGAGGGTGACGGCCTGCCGGTCGAGTTCGGCGAGGGTGACGAGGCGCTGGGACTCGGTGAGCTCGGCGGAGGCGGCGAGGATCGCGGGGGCTCCGGCGGCGAGGACGGTGACGCCGACGAGGGCGACGCCGGCGACCAGCCGGTTGCGGACGCGCTTGGGCCGGCCGGCGGGGGCCTGCGGCTCACCGGTGGTCTGGCTCTGCGTGCCGTTGTTGCTCCGAGGCCGCTTCTTCTGCACCGGTGCTCGCATTCTTGATTCGTCCGCCGATGAAGCAGA
Source organism: Streptomyces sp. NPDC053513 (assembly GCF_044544765.1). NCBI lineage: Bacteria > Bacillati > Actinomycetota > Actinomycetes > Kitasatosporales > Streptomycetaceae > Streptomyces > Streptomyces sp. NPDC053513. The sequence continues at coordinate 222,598 of NZ_JBITXP010000009.1, read as the reverse complement.
GGTGACGGCCGGTCACATGGAGCGCCCCCACCCCTGGTACGGCTTCCGACCATTCCAGCGCTTCCGGCAGGGGGACGGGCATCGGCCGCTCCGCCACCCGAACGAGTGAACAACACTCAGTAGTTGGCGAACAACTTCCGGAGGCGTATTCCGGTGGCTCGCGCGGGGCGCCGGTTGGATCTTCCGGGCGGGCTTTGGCAGGATGCGCGCCCGCAGCTTCCCGGAGGTGCTTCTTCCGCCTCTCGGGCAGCGTTCGCGAGGTTGGTACAGGCCTTTTCCGGTCATTTGCAGGTCCCGTGAAGGAGTTCCGGGGAGGACGCGCGGGGACGGGCAGACTGGAGGCCATGCGCAGCGAAGTCGCCTCCCTCCCCGGCAGCCCCGAACGCCCCAACGAGGACTGGGTGGCCACCGTTCCGTCCAGCTCGGACGGCGGAGGGGCGCTCGTCCTGCTCGACGGCGTCACGCCTCCCGTCGGTGATGACGGTTGTGTGCACACGGTCCCGTGGTTCACCGCGCGACTGGGCGGAGCTTTGACCGAACTGTCCGGTTCCCGACGGGACATGTCGCTGTCCGAGATCCTGTCGCTGGCCATCCGGCGCACCGCGGACACCCACCGCGACACCTGTGACCTTTCTCACGTGCGAACGCCGCAGGCGACCGTGGTGCTCGCCCGCTGGGACGGGGTCCGGGTCGAGCACCTCGTCCTCTCCGACTCCGTCCTCCTCCTGGAGGCCCCCGACGGGACGGTGCGGGCGGTGGTCGACGACCGGCTCGACCGGGTGCCGGACGAGGTGCGGCGCTCGCTGGAGGCGACGGACCGGCTGCGGAACCGCGCGGGCGGCTTCTTCACCGCGGCGGCGGACCCGGCGGTCGCGGCGCGGGCGGTGGCCGGGACGACCCCGCGCGCGGAGGTGCGGGCCCTGGCGGCGCTCACGGACGGGGCGAGCCGCTGGGTGGAGCTGTTCGGCGAGGGCGACTGGGCGGACTGCTTCGGCGTGCTGCGCGAGGAGGGTCCGGCCGGTCTGCTCCGCCGGGTGCGGGCCCTGGAGGCGGACGACGCGCGGGTGGGCGGGCCGCGCCGCTGGAAGCTCCACGACGACGCGACCGCGGTGTACGCGGAGCTGTGGGACCGCTGAGCGGCGGCCCCGGGCGTCAGCCCTCCGAGCGGACGTTGAAGTGGTGCAGGAGGCGGGCCAGTTCGGCGACCTCGGCGCGGTCCCAGTCGGCGAGTTTGCGGACGTAGCGTTCGCGCCGGGCGTCGCGGACGCTGCGGAAGCGGCTGCGGCCCTCCTCGGTGAGGCGGACCAGCGAGGCGCGGCCGTCGGCGGGGTCGGGGTCGCGGGCGACGAGCCCGAGGTCCTCCAGGGCGCGGAGCTGGCGGCTCATGGTGGCCTTGCCGACGCCGAAGTAGCCGGCGAGTTCGGTGGCCCGCTGGGGTCCGGCGTCGTCGAGGCGGACGAAGAGGCCGTAGGCGGCCGGCTCCAGTTCGGGGTGGACCTCGCGGGCCATCTCGCCGGACTGGGCGCGGGCGCGGCGCAGAAAGACCGCCAGCTCCCGTTCGAGGGCGAGGAATTCCTGGTCCACACCACCTCCGGCGGTGGCCCGGCCTTCATTTCCCGTACCGCTTCCGTGCACGTCAGCACCTCCCGCGCGCTTTCCGGTCGCTGAAAGTTTCCTGCCGGGGCGCCCATCGCCGCAGCTCCTTCAGTATTTCGCAGGCGTAGACCAACGGCGGCAACCGGGCCCTCTTCCGTGGGCGGGTCTACGTGCGTAGCGTCTTTTCCGGCAGCCCTGAATGACATGTCCATTCCAGGTCGTGTCGCGACACCTGCCGCCCCCGCTCCCCACCGAGCCTTTCGGAGGCACGCAATGCGTGTGCACAGATCCGGAACGACCCTCGCCGGCGCCGCCCTCGCGGCCCTGGCCCTCCTCCCCCTCGGCCTCTCCGGCACCGCCACCGCCGCCCAGGACTCGGGCGCCCGGCAGGCGGTCCCCCCGCGCGGCTCCGCCTACATGGGCATGGGCGTGATCGCGCACGACGGCCAGGGCGCCAAGCCCGGCGGCCCCTCCACCCTGGCCGCGCAGACGGAAGGCGTGGACGTCTCCAGCCACAACGGCAACGTGGCCTGGTCCACGCTGTGGAACAGCGGCGTGAAGTGGGCCTACGTCAAGGCGACGGAAGGCACGTACTACAAGAACACCTACTTCACCCAGCAGTACACCGGCTCCTACAACGTCGGCATGATCCGCGGCACGTACCACTTCGCCACCCCGGACACGACGACCGGAGCCGCCCAGGCCGACTACTTCGTCAACAACGGCGGCGGCTGGTCGAAGGACGGCAGGACCCTGCCGGGCGTGCTGGACATCGAGTGGAACCCGTACGGCGCGACCTGCTACGGCAAGACGGCGTCCGGGATGGTCGCCTGGATCCAGGACTTCGTGAACCGCTACCGGTACCGGACCGGCCGCGACCCGGTGATCTACACGGCCACCAGCTGGTGGAAGCAGTGCACCGGCAACTCCGCGGCCTTCGGCTCCACCAACCCGCTGTGGATCGCGCGGTACGCCTCCGAGGTCGGCGAGCTCCCGGCCGGCTGGCCGTACCAGACGATCTGGCAGTACACCTCCTCCGGCCCGACGGTCGGCGACCACAACCACTTCAACGGCGACCTCTCGCGGGTCCAGGCGCTCGCGAACGGCTGAGCCGGCCCCCTCCCGCCGGGCGGCGGTCCCCCGGGTGCGGCGGCACCCGGGGGACCGCCTTTTTCCGTCCCTCCCCTTGCCCATTGGTATGGACCAATGCGAGGCTTCCTCCGCCGGACGCCCGCGGCCCAACTCCCCTGCGTCCGGAGCGCGTTGCTCACCCCGTACTCCCCCACGCACGAGAGAGAGCCCCCGCATGCCGTCCTCCCGCCGTACCGTCACCGGCGCCGCGGCCCTGTCCGCCGCCGCGGCCCTGGTCAGCCTCACCCCCGCCACCGCGAGCGCCCACGGAGCCGTCTTCAACCCCGTGAGCCGGGTGGCGGCCTGCTACGCCGAAGGCCCCGAGACGCCCAGGTCGCAGGTGTGCAAGGACCTCGTCGCCGACTCCGGCACCCAGCCGCTCTACGACTGGAACGAGGTCAACATCGCCGACGCCGCCGGCCGGCACCAGGCCCTCATCCCGGACGGCAGGCTCTGCTCGGCCAACCGCGAGAAGTACCGGGCCCTGGACTGGGCGCGCACCGACTGGCCGGCCACGGCCGTCGCCGCCGGCCCCTTCGACTTCAGGTTCCGGGTGACGGCCCCGCACTCGGGCACGATGACCGTCTACATCACCAAGGCCGGGTTCGACCCGACCCGCCCCCTGAAGTGGTCGGACCTGGACCCGACCCCCGTCGCCGTCCACACCACCGGCCGCACCGCCACCGACGGCTACTACAACTTCACGGGCACCTTCCCGGCCCGCACCGGACGCCACGTCGTCTACAAGATCTGGCAGCGCAACGACAGCCCCGAGGCCTTCTACAGCTGCTCGGACGTCACCTTCGGCGGCACGGCGGCGTCGACGTCGACGGGGAGCCGGGCCCAGGCCCCGACCGAGGCGAAGATCGCGGCGGGGGCCTCGCTCTCCACCGTGAGCCACGCGGGCCACGGCGGCGACGAGCAGCCCCCGGCCCTGTCCGCCGACACCGCCGAGGCCCCCTCCTCGCCGCTGCCGACGGCCCTCGCGGGCGCGGGCGCCCTCGCCGTCTTCGCGACGGGCAGCCTCCTCCTGAGCCGCCGCCGCGGCACGCCCGCCTCCTGAGGTCACGGGGCGCGCCTTGAGGCCGCCGGGGGCGCGCCTTGAGACCACGGGGACGACCCCGAAGCCGCGGGGACACGCCCTGAGGACCGCGGGGACGACCCCGAGACCGCGGGGACACGCCCTGAGGACCGCGGGGACGGCTCCGAGGCCGCGGGGCCGCCCCTGAGGGACCGCGGGGACTCCTCCGGCTCCTAGGAGCCGGAGGAGAGCGGGAAGAGGGCGGTGAGCCGGGGCATCGCCGACCCCTCCGGCCGGGGTCCCCGGTACTCCTCCCACTCCCCCGCCGCCTCCGCGGCGTCCTCCGCCTCCTCGACGGCGTCGAGGAACTCCTCGCCGTCGTCGTCCTCCTGGCCCGTCAGCTCGTCGTACGCGTCCTGTGCGACGTAGTCGAGCTCCTCCCACTCGGGCCACTCGTCGTCGTCCCACTCGTCGTGGTGCCGGCCCACGAGCGCGCGCACCCCGGGCACGTCGGCCAGCGCGTCCGGGTCGGCGAGGACCGACTCGTACACCTTCCGGCCCTGGCCCACCAGCCACAGCGTGAAGTAGTGGAAGCCGTCCTCCGTGCAGGCGCCGCCCTCGATCCGGTTCGCCGCCGTCCACAGCGCGCGCGTGTCCGCGAGCTCGGTCGCCCGCTCCAGACGCACCTGGAACGCCACGCTCTCGGCCTCCGGGCGCCGCAGCAACTCCGCCCGCAGCCATTCGAGCCGCTCCTCCCGGTCACCCGGCCGGCGGCCCAACTCGTCGATGAGAGCCCAGAAGGCGTCGTCGTTCATGCGTACGAGCATGCCAGTCCCGGCTGACATCCGGGTAAACGGCACCCGGGCACGCCGGAGCGGGGTGCCGCGGTCGGCACCCCGCTCCGGAACGTGGGGAGTTACGCCGCCACCTCCACCGGCAGCACCGCCGGCGCGAGGGCGATCTCCAGGACCTGGCGGACGTCCGTCACCGGGTGGACCTCCAGCTTCTCCAGGATCTCGGCCGGGACGTCGTCCAGGTCGGCCTCGTTCCGCTTGGGGATCACGACGGTCGTGATGCCCGCCCGGTGCGCGGCGAGGAGCTTCTGCTTCACGCCGCCGATCGGCAGCACCCGGCCGGTGAGGGAGACCTCGCCGGTCATGGCCACGTCCGTGCGGACGAGCCGGCCGCTCAGCAGGGAGGCGAGGGCGGTCGTCATGGTGATGCCCGCGCTCGGCCCGTCCTTGGGCACCGCGCCCGCCGGGAAGTGGATGTGCACGCCCCGGTCCTTCAGGCCGGTGACGGGCAGTTCCAGCTCCGCGCCGTGCGAGCGGAGGAAGGAGAGCGCGATCTGCGCCGACTCCTTCATCACGTCGCCCAGCTGACCGGTGAGGGTCAGACCGGCGGCGCCCGTCTCCGGGTCGGCGAGGGACGCCTCCACGAAGAGGACGTCACCGCCCGCGCCGGTCACGGCGAGCCCGGTGGCGACGCCCGGCACGGCCGTCCGCCGCTCCGCCGGGTCCTGGGCCGACTCCGGCACGTGGTGCGGGCGTCCGATGAACTCCCGCAGGCCGTCGGCGCCGACCGTGAACGGCAGCTCGCGGTCGCCCAGTTCGTGCTGGGCCGCGATCTTCCGCAGCAGCCGGGCGATCGAGCGCTCCAGGGTGCGGACGCCCGCCTCGCGGGTGTACTCGCCGGCCAGCTTCCGCAGCGCGGCCTCCTCCAGGACGACCTCGCCCGGCTCCAGGCCGGCCCGCTCCAGCTGGCGCGGGAGCAGGTGGTCGCGGGCGATGACGACCTTCTCGTCCTCCGTGTAGCCGTCGAGGCGCACCAGCTCCATGCGGTCGAGGAGAGCCTCGGGGATGGCTTCGAGGACGTTGGCGGTGGCCAGGAAGACGACGTCGGAGAGGTCGAGCTCGACCTCCAGGTAGTGGTCGCGGAAGGTGTGGTTCTGCGCGGGGTCGAGGACCTCGAGGAGCGCCGCCGCGGGGTCGCCGCGGAAGTCGGAGCCGACCTTGTCGATCTCGTCGAGCAGGACCACCGGGTTCATCGAGCCGGCCTCCTTGACGGCGCGGACGATCCGGCCGGGCAGGGCGCCGACGTAGGTCCGCCGGTGGCCGCGGATCTCGGCCTCGTCGCGCACGCCGCCGAGGGCGACCCGGACGAACTTCCGGCCCATGGCGTGGGCCACGGATTCCGCGATCGACGTCTTGCCGACGCCGGGCGGGCCGACGAGGGCGAGGACGGCTCCGCCGCGGCGGCCGCCGACGACGCCGAGGCCGCGGTCGGAGCGCCGCTTGCGCACCGCGAGGTACTCGGTGATCCGTTCCTTCACGTCGTCGAGGCCGGCGTGCTCGGCGTCCAGGACCGCGCGGGCGCCCCGGATGTCGTACTCGTCCTCGGTCCGCTCGTTCCACGGCAGTTCGAGGACGGTGTCGAGCCAGGTGCGGATCCAGGAGCCCTCCGGGGACTGGTCGCTGGCCCGCTCCAGCTTCTCGACCTCCTTGAGGGCGGCCTCGCGCACCTTCTCGGGCAGGTCGGCGGCCTCCACGCGGGCGCGGTAGTCGTCGGACTCGTCGCCCTCGGACTCGCCGTTGAGTTCGCGGAGCTCCTTGCGGACGGCTTCGAGCTGGCGGCGGAGCAGGAACTCGCGCTGCTGCTTGTCGACGCCCTCCTGGACGTCCTTGGCGATGGTCTCGGCGACGTCCTGCTCGGCGAGGTGGTCGCGGAGCTGGGCGGTGGCGAGCTTGAGGCGGGCGACCGGGTCGGCGGTCTCCAGGAGTTCGACCTTCTGCTCGACGGTGAGGAAGGGCGAGTAGCCGGAGTTGTCGGCGAGGGCGCCGACGCCGTCGATCTGCTGGACGCGGTCGACGACCTGCCAGGCGCCGCGCTTCTTGAGCCAGCTGGTGGCCAGCGCCTTGTACTCCTTGACCAGTTCGGTCACGGAGCCGGGCAGCGGGTCGGGCAGGGTCTCCTCGACGGTGCTGCCCTCGACCCAGAGGGCGGCGCCGGGACCGGTGGTTCCGGCGCCGATGCGGACGCGGCCGAGGCCGCGGATCAGTGCGCCGGGGTCGCCGTCGGACAGCCGGCCGACCTGCTCGACGACGCCCAGGACGCCGGTGGCCGCGTAGGTTCCGTCGACGCGCGGCACCAGCAGCACGCGGGGCTTGCCCGTGCCGGTGCGGGCCGCGGCCTGGGCGGCCTCGACGGCGGCCCGTACGTCGGTGTCGGACAGGTCCAGCGGCACCACCATTCCGGGCAGCACGACCTCGTCGTCGAGCGGCAGCACAGGCAGAGTGAGCGGCACGGACGCCATGGACTCAGAAGCCATGATCTCCCCTTCGGCAGTCAAGTTGAGCTATGTGCACTCAATGCTTGTGAGCCCCGGGATGTTCCCGGACGCCCGTTCGCTCTGAGCGATCACCCCCGCACTGTCCTGTGACGCCGGTCTCTTCGTTTCGCAGCTTTACTCTTCGTGTGCTCGTTCGCCTTGCAGAGTGACCTTTCGTCGCGGGGTGGGGTTAGCGAGTCGTGGCACGTGCGTTAGGGGTTCTGCCGGGTGGTGTCTCCGGGCCGCCGGCGGAGGGGTTTGAGGTCGCGTACACCGACCGGTGCGGGTCGGAGTTCCGCCTGCCGCTGATGGATGCCCGGGCGGTGCGGTTCGAGGACGTAGCGCCGGTACGCGCGTTCAAGTCGTACAAGGGACAGCGCCATCTGCCGGGCCTGTGGTGGTCGGCGACGGTCGGCGGTCACATCGGATACGAGTCCTGGCTGGAGCGCGATCATGTGATGCTGCTGGACTTCGATCCGTCGGTCGTGGGGATCTCCTCGCAGCCGTTCTGGCTGTTCTGGCAGTCGGAGGCGGGCAGGGGCGTCTCTCACGCGCCGGACTACTTCGCCCGCCGGGAGGACGGCACTGCGGTGGTGGTCGACTGCCGGCCTGCGGACCGCCGCAAGCCGAGGGATGTGGCGAAGTTCGAGGCGGCGCAAGCAGCCTGCATGCAGGTTGGGTGGGAGTTCCGGCTGGTGGGGAACCCGGACACGATCGTCCTGCGCAATGTGCGCTGGCTGGCCGGTTACCGGCACCCCCGGTATCGGCTGGAGCCGGTGGTCTGCGGATTGCTGGCGGCGTTCACGGAACCGCGGCCGCTGATGGACGGGGCGTCGTCGGTGGGTGATGAGATCGCGGTGCTGCCGGTGCTGTTCCATCTGCTGTGGACGCACGAGCTGACCGTGGACATGTCGGTTCCGCTGCATTCGGCGACGGCGGTGTCCGCGGGGGTGACCGGTGGCTACTAAGCGTGGGGCCGTGCTGCGGCCCGGTGACTGGATCACCTACGACAACGAGGACCACCAGGTGGTGGGGCTCGCCGGTACGTCTGTGCGGCTGCGGTCGCAGGCCGGGGCGGAATCGGTGGTGCTGGCCTCGCATCTGATGGCGGCGCCGGACTTCGCCGTCACCGGCACGGAGCCGCTGCCCGCGCTGGAGCCGTCGGGGCTCCTGGGAACGTTGCCGGAGTCGGTCCGGGAGGCTGCACGGGAATGGGAACGGCACATGGTGGAGGTCGAGACCGGGCTGCCGCCGGATGCCGTGGCGGGCACCGAGCCGCGCCCTGGGTATGACCCGGCTGTCTACTCCCTGATGGAACGGATGGCCGCGAAGGCGAGCGAGCTAGGAGTCACCGTTCGGACGGTGCAGAACCGACGGTCGCGCTACGTCCAGCAGGGGCTCTGGGGGCTGGTGGACCAGCGGGCGACCCGGACCTGGGAGGCTACGGGGCGGGCGGACGCCCGGCTGGTCGCGGCCGTCCAGGAGGTCCTGGACACGGAGACGCACACTTCGACGGGGACCCGGTCACGGCTGATTCGCCGGGTGGTCAAGCTGGTGGAGGCCACCCACGGCGAGGGGGTGGTTCCGCTGCCGAGCCAGCGGACCCTCTACAAGCTGGTCGACGCGCTCTCCACCGGTCGACACACCTTCGGTTCGGCGGTCACGCGGCGGCAGACGGCGAACCGCCCGCAGGGGCCATTCACGCCGACGTTCGCGGACCGGCCCGGGGAACAGGTGCAGATCGACTCCACCCCGCTGGACGCGATGGTGGTGCTCGACTCCGGGTTGACGGCCCGCGCGGATCTGACGATCGCGGTCGACGTCGCGACCCGCACGGTCTGCGCCGCAGTGCTGCGACCGGTGGGCACCAAAGCGGTGGACGCCTCGCTGCTGCTGGCCCGGATGCTGGTGCCCGAGCCGATGCGGCCGGGCTGGTCCGCTTCGCTGCGCATGGCGGCGTCGCGGATGCCGCACCTGCGGCTGCTGGACGTGGACGCGCGGATGGAACAGGCCGCGGCGAAACCGGTGATCGTGCCGGACACGGTCGTCATCGACGGCGGGAAGGTTTTCGTCTCCGACACGTTCCTGCGGGCCTGCGAACGACTCGGCATCTCAGTGCAGCGGGCGCGTCCGCGCACGCCGACCGACAAGGCGATCGTGGAGGCCACGTTCTCCTCGATCAACACGCTGTTCACCCAGCACCTGGCCGGCTACACCGGGCGGGATGTCTCCCGCCGCGGCGAGAAGGTCGAGGACCAGGCCGTCTGGACGGTTCCGGAGCTTCAGGACCTGCTGGATGAGTGGTTGCTGGCTGGCTGGCAGGCCAGGCCGCACACCGCTCTGCGCGACCCGTTCCGCCCGAAGAAGGCGATGTCGCCGAACGACAAGTACGCCTCGCTGGTGGCGGCCTGCGGCTATCTGCCGCTCGTGCTCCGCGGCGAGGACTACCTGGAGTTGCTGCCGGTGGCCTGGCGAGCGATCAACGACTACGGCATCCAGATCAGCTACCGCACCTACGACTGCCCCGACCTGGGGCCGCATCGGCGCGAGCACTCCGGGATCACCGCCAAGCGCGGTCTTTGGGAAGTGCACTACGACCCCTATGACCTGTCCCAGGTATTCGTCCGCACGACGGGCGGCTGGATCACCGTGCCGTGGACGCAGTGGCCGCTGGTGAACGCGCCGTTCGCGGACTTCACCTGGCAACACGCGCGCCGATTGGCAGCCGAGGCCGGACTGGACGACACCAACGAAACGGCCGTCGCCCGTGCCCTGGACGGTCTACTCACCCGCGCCGAGCACGGCCCTGACACCAGGTCGGCCAAGGTGGTCGCCCGCACCCGCACGGCCCGCGCCGTCCCCGCGCCCGCAGCGGCACCCGAGGCCGAACGCCGCGCGGAGCCGGCGCCCGAGGTCCAGTTGCCCGTGACCACGGTGGAGTTCGGGATCTTCGACGCTCACGCAGAAGCCGAGAGGTGGCTATGAGCACGTTCTCCCCGTCCGCCCCTGACACGGACGCGGCCTCACAGGTTCCGCCCGACAACCCGCTGACCACCAAGGAGGGGTGGCATCATTTCGTCGGCCATGAGCCGGTTCCGCCCCGCCTGCTGACGGCTGGCGAACGAGCGGCCCTGATCCCGCAGGAACAGATGCACGTGGACGAACGTCGCCGCGAGTATCACGCCGCTCTACCGATGGTGAACACCCCGGTCATCCGCAAGGTCACCGCCACCTCCCGGTTGCTGATCCAGCTCAACCGCAATCAGATCTCCGCCCGCCGCGGCGTGATCCTCTCCGGTGCCTCCGGCACCGGGAAGACGACCGCCCTGACCCAGTTGGGGCGGGCGCACGAGCTAGCCGTCCGCAAGCGACACCCCCACGACCGCAACCGGCTCCCGGTCGTCTACGTCACCGTTCCGCCCGCGGCCACACCGAAGATGCTCGCAATGGAGTTCGCCCGCTTCTTCGGACTGACCTTCCCTTCCCGGGCCAACATCACCGACGTCGTCGACGCCGTCTGCGCCACCGCCGCCCACGTCCACGTCGACCTGGTCCTCGTCGACGAGATCCACAACCTGACCCTCACGACCCGCTCCGGCGCCGAAGCCTCCGACCAGCTGAAGTACTTCGCCGAACGGCTGCCCGCGACGTTCGCCTACGCGGGCATGGACGTCGAGTCCAACGGCTTGTTCGCCGGCACCCGGGGACGGCAGATCGCAGGACGCTTCGTCGTCGTCCCCGCCACCCCGTTCGCACACGTCACCGCCGAGGACCAGGAAACCTGGCGGGCCCTGGTGGGCACTCTGGAATCCACGCTCCGGCTGCACAACCACACCTCCGGCACACTGACCGGTCTGAGCGAGTACCTCTTCCACCGCACCGGCGGCATGATCGGCAGCCTCTCCCAGCTCGTCCGAGGCGCCGCCGTCCTCGCCATCCAGGACGAGAGCGAACGCATCACTGAGGACCTCCTGGAGATCGTCCCAGTCGACTACGCGGCCGAGCAGTCCGAGAAACGCACCGCACCCGCCAAACCTTCTGCCCGGCGGAGGCGCGTGGCCTGATGCTCATCCGCCGACTTCCCGATCCCGTCCCGCCCGCCCGGCACGAGATCCCCGCTTCCTACATCAGCCGCCTGGCCACGCTCCACGGCCTCGACATCAACGACCTCTGGACCCAGGTCACCGAACGCGAGAAGTCTGGCGGCATGCGCCGCGTCGTCGTCCCCGAACGCCTCGCCGCGCTCACCGGCCGCACCGCCCATGCCCTCGCCGGCGCAATGCCCGAACTCCGGAGCCCCGCGCCCGACTGGGCAATGTTCCGGCACCAACCACAGACCGGCTGCCACCGCTGCGACGCCCGGCACCCCGGCGGCAAGGTGACCCGGCTCCTGCCCCACCACCGCTACGTCTGCCTGCGCCACCGCACGTGGATCGGCCCGCCCGACATCGACCACCCCGCCGTCGACCTCACCCGGCTCCCCGAAATCGTCGACGCCCAGCGCAAGCACTTGCGCCTCCTCAGCCGCTACGGCTGGTCAGCCACCTACGACGCCGTGCTCAGCGCCCTCATGCTCTGCGCACACATCTGGTCCGTGGACGGACGTCCCTCCAGCGCCGTGTTCGGCACCTGGGACACCTGGGAAGACCGCATCGACCTCCTCATCCCGTTCAGCCGGGAGACGCGCACCTACCCCAGCTACAGCACCTCGCGGTTGTTCGCGGCGATCTACCCCGAGGCTGTCGCCATGGCACCGCTGATCGCCTCACCACACTGGCGGCAATTGGCCGACGGCACAGCGACAGAGCAAGCCCGGTTCTTCGCGGAGATCGGCAACCGCGTCACCTACCCCTACAAGCCCGCCGACCGCCGCGGCGACGCCATCGCACACTGGTCCCTCGCCGACTCATGGCGCCCACCGAGCCGCCCCTTGACGACCTACACACCCGGCCGGATGCGCGGCACCCTCCCCGGCCTCGCAGCGAACCGCCTCGCCCGGCACGAAAAGAGCGCAACGTGGTTCAACCGCACCCGGCGGGAACAGGGCCGCGCAATGCTCTTCCACGGCCACCTCAAGTCCGTCCTCCTACGTGACCCCGATCCCCAGTACGAGAAGTGGGAAGGAACCATCTGGCACAGCACACGCACCGACGACCTCATGCGCGAAGAAGTCGCGAAGAAGCGCCGAGCCTCCGAAGCAACAACCCTTCCCCACTACAGTTCCGGCTCGTGACAGATGCCACCCACCGCACCGCTGCGGACGACGACACGCTTCTGGAGAGACTGCACGCACTCGCATGGGGCGCCGGAGGCACGATCCCCTCCCGCGGAAGCCTCCCCGACAAGCCCTTCCCGCCTGTCACATTCGCCGAAGTCGAGCACGCGGAACAGAAGCTCGGATATCGGCTGCCCGAGTTGCTTCGACGTGTCTACACCGAGATCGGTGACGGAGGATTCGGGCCGGATGGCGGCCTCGCATCACTGACACCGCGCAGCATTCCGCACTGGCACGTGCAGGACTGGCCCTGCGCAACCGCCCTCCATGACCAGCGGCCAGGATGGGGCCCACCAGCCTCGTGGTTCTTCCTGACGGGTGGCGGCTGCACCATGGAGTGGTACGTCTCCCTGATAGCGATCGACAATCCGGTGCTTCTCTGGGACGCCGACGGCTGGGTACCCGAATGGGGCCAGAACCCTCACGATGGCGTGCGCTACGCGGCACCGTCTCTGCGTCAATGGCTGTGGACCTGGGCGGATGGAGGGGACGTGTGGGACGAGGCGCTGGTGCAGATCAAGCAGGACGTCAACAACTGAACGTGACCCATGCGGCGATCCCCGTGGGCAAGGAAAACGCAGGGTAAGTCTGCACAAAGCGTCCTCCTCCCAGGACGAATCACTTTGCGTTCCCGAGGTCACAGTCCTGCTGGACGCAGAGATCAATCTCACAAGACACGCACGCGCCCGCGTGAAGCCGATGTAATGCCTGCATGGATATTGCAGCCATTACTTCCGCCTGGGTGGCGGGCTGGACCGTCTCCCGGGGCACCCCGGCCGCCGTCGCCGAGCCCTGGGGCTACCGGATCGACGTCGGGCTGCCCCGGCACGTCGTGCGGCACGTCCTGCCCGCCCCCGACGCGGCCTCCGTCGGCGCGCTCTGCGCCCGGCTGACCACGCCGTACAGCTGGCTCAAGGTGATGGCGACCCCCGAGGAGGCGGCGTCCTGGATCACCGACGGGTGGACGATCCCCGACGACCCCGGCTTCATGATGGTGAAGCGGCTGGACCCCGGCGCCCGCCCCGCGCCGCCCGAGGGGTACGCGCGCACCACCGAGGTCGACGACGGCGTCGTCCGGGTCCGCGTCCTCGCCCCGGACGGCACCCTCGCCGCCCGCGGCCAGATCGCCCCGACCGGCTCCACCGCCGTCGCCGACCAGATCGAGACCGACCCCGCGCACCGGCGCCGGGGCCTGGGCTCGAACGTCATGCGCACCCTGGAGGCCGCCGCCGCCCAGGCCGGCGCCGAGACCGGGGTGCTCGCCGCGACCACGGACGGCCTCGCGCTCTACGACTCGCTGGGCTGGCGCCACCGGGGACCGCTCACCGGAATCGTACGGACGACCCCCTGACGCTCCCTGCCGCGTCCGGCTGCGCGCGGGGCCCCGGAGCGGGCATGCTCGTCCCATGGTGCGAGGCGTACGGGGTACGGGAACGTGGTGCGGGGCCCTGCTGCTGGCGGGGGCCCTGGTGGGCGGCGCGAGCGGCTGCGGCCCCGGGACGCCGCCCGCGCCCGGCGGGCCGTCGAGCGCGAGCGCGCCGGCCCTGCCGAGCCCCACGACGGACCCCGGCACACCGGCGGCGGACCCCCAGCCGGGCGAGGTCCTCGTCGAGGTGGTCGTCAACGGCGGCCTGGCGGGCGTCCGCAACCGGCTCGTCGTCCACTACGACGGCAGCTGGACCGTCCGCTCCGGCACCAGGCCGCCCCGGACCGGCAGGCAGACCCCCGCCGAGGCCGCGGAGCTCCGGGCGGCCTTGGAGGACCCGGCGTTCGCCCTGGTCCCGGAGCGCCCGACGGGCAGCCCGATCGCGGACGGCTTCCAGTACTACGTGACGTACCGCCACCGCCTGGTCGTCGCGGACGACGGCTCCCGGCCGCCCGCCCTCGAGCGCGTCTTCGCCGCCCTCCCGGAGGGCGGCCCGCCGACGGGCCGCTGAACGGACCCGGGGCCCGTCGGCCGGCGGCGGGCGAGGACCGCCGTGCGCCCCGCCCCGCCCCCGGCCGAGGTCGCGTTATGCGTTTGTCCCGGCCGTCGGCGCCCCGCCAGGATGGCCGGGACGAACCGGACGCACACGAGACCACGGAGTGATCATGACCAGCCCCGTCACCCTCGACCGACGTGAAGGGCCGTACGGAGAAGTGGTGCTCCGGCGCCGCGCCGAGCACTACGAGATCATCGCCAACGGCACCTTCCTGATGGACACCTCCGACGGGCGTTCCGAGCGGCTCCTGATCGACGCGGCCCTCGACGCCCTCCCCGAGGGGTCCCGTCCCGGCGCCTCCGTCCTCGTCGGCGGCCTCGGCGTCGGCTTCTCCCTGGCCCACGCCGCCGCCGACCCCCGCTGGGGCCGGATCACGGTCGCCGAGCGCGAGGAGGCGATCATCGACTGGCACCGGCAGGGACCGCTCGCGGCGATCTCGGGGGCCGCGCTCGCCGATCCGCGGACCGTGATCCTGCACACGGACCTCGTGACCCACCTCCGCACCACCACCGACACCTACGACGCCCTCTGCCTCGACATCGACAACGGCCCCGACTGGACGGTCACCGAGGACAACGAATCCCTGTACTCGGCCGAGGGGTTGGCGACCTGCGCGGCCCGCCTGAACCCCGGCGGGATCCTCGCCGTGTGGTCCGCGCAGCCGTCCGCCGATTTCGAAGAGTCGTTGCGGAATGCCGGATTCAGCGGGGTACGGACGGAAGAGATCCCCGTTGCCCGGGGCGTCCCCGACGCGGTCCACCTCGCCGTCCGTCCCGGGTAGCTCCTGGATAGCCTGGACGCCGCCGGTACCTCTAGGCTGCTGCACCGACATCGGCGACGCGAGGCGGGGCAATGGAGCAGACACACACCACTCACCACGGTGCGGCGGCCACTCCGGGGGCCCAGCGGCGCGTCCTGGTGGTCGAGGACGACGCCACGATCGTGGAGGCGATCTCCGCGCGGCTGCGCGCCGAGGGCTTCCTCGTGCAGACCGCGACCGACGGCCCCGCGGCCGTCGACGCGGCCGAGGCCTGGCAGCCCGACCTGATGGTCCTGGACGTGATGCTGCCCGGTTTCGACGGCCTGGAGGTGTGCCGCAGGGTCCAGGCCCAGCGCCCCGTCCCGGTCCTCATGCTGACCGCCCGCGACGACGAGACCGACATGCTGGTCGGCCTCGGCGTCGGCGCGGACGACTACATGACGAAGCCGTTCTCGATGCGCGAGCTGGCCGCCCGGGTGCACGTGCTGCTGCGCCGCGTGGAGCGGGCCGCGCTCGCGGCGGTCACCCCGCGCAGCGGGATCCTGCGCCTGGGCGAGCTGGAGATCGACCACGCGCAGCGCCGGGTCCGGGTCCGCGCGGAGGACGTGCACCTGACCCCGACCGAGTTCGACCTGCTGGTCTGCCTGGCGAGCACCCCCCGGGCGGTCCTCTCCCGCGAGCAGCTGCTCGCCGAGGTGTGGGACTGGGCGGACGCCTCGGGCACCCGGACCGTGGACAGCCACATCAAGGCGCTGCGCCGGAAGATCGGGGCCGAGCGGATCCGTACGGTCCACGGCGTCGGTTACGCGCTGGAGACCCCGGCGCCGTGAGCCGGCCGGGGCCCGGGAGGCCGCACACGGGACAGAGCGCGCGCCGGCCCCGCCGGATCGTGATCTCGATCAAGACCAAGCTGGGCGCCCTGGTCGTCGGGGCGGTCCTGCTGACCTCCTGCCTGGCCCTGGTGGCGATCCGCACCTCCACCGAGTTCCGGTACATCACGGTCTTCGCGATGATCGCGACCCTGCTGATCACCCAGTTCGTGGCGCAGTCCCTAACGGCGCCGCTGGACGAGATGAACACGGTGGCCGGGTCGATCTCGCGCGGGGACTTCAGCCGTCGGGTGCGGGGCGCCGACCGGCGGGACGAGCTGGGCGACCTCGCCTCGACGATCAACCGCATGGCGGACGACCTGGAGGCCGTCGACCGGCACCGCAAGGAGCTGGTGGCCAACGTCTCGCACGAGCTGCGCACGCCGATCGCCGCGCTGCGGGCCGTCCTGGAGAACGTCGTGGACGGGGTGTCCGAGGCCGATCCGGAGACCATGCGCTCGGCCCTGAAGCAGACGGAGCGGCTCGGGCGGCTCGTGGAGACCCTGCTCGACCTGTCACGTCTTGACAACGGTGTCGTGACGCTCCGGGCGAGCCGTTTCGAGGTCTGGCCGTATCTGTCGGGCGTCCTGCGGGAGGCGAACCTGGCCGCGTCCCAGCGCGGCCTGTCGTCCACCTCGGGGCTGCACCGGCGCACGGACGTGCACCTGCACCTGGACGTGTCGCCGCCCGAGCTGGTCGCGCACGCGGACGCGGAGCGGCTGCACCAGGTGATGGCGAACCTGATCGACAACGCGGTGAAGCACTCCCCGCCGCACGGCCGCGTCACGGTCCGGGCCCGGCGCGGCCCGTATCCGGACTCGCTGGAGCTGGAGGTCGAGGACGAGGGTCCCGGCATCCCGGAGTCGGAGCGGCACAAGGTGTTCGAGCGGTTCAACCGGGGCTCGGCCAAGGACCGGCAGGGCCCGGGCAGCGACGGCGGCACGGGTCTCGGGCTCGCGATCGCCCGCTGGGCGGTGGATCTGCACGGCGGCGGGATCGGAGTGGCCGAATCGTCACGTGGATGCCGCATCAGAGTCACTCTTCCGGGCAGGCTTCCCCTCAGAGATTGACGTAGGGTTCGAACCGGAAGCACACGTTCTGCGTGTACGTGAGCAGGACGTGCGTCAACGTGAGCGGGACTGCGTCTCCGTGAGCGAGACCTGCGCCTCCGTGAGCGGGACGTGATCAGGAGTGCGGCCGAACCGGGCCGTGCTGACGCTTCCTCCTACCCTCACACCTGCGGAACCACGGTTGTTTCCCGCCATTCACGGCATCGAAACACCCTGTCAAGTGTGACTTGCACAACGTTGGACTGCCCGGCCTGCACCTCCCGGCCGGACAGGCGTAGCCTTTATTTCCGCTGTCCATCACCTTGCGAAGCGGAAGAGGGCGGTTGCCGCCGTGTCGTCTCAGTCCCCCAGTACCCCGAGCTCCCCGGCCGACCAAGACGGGCAGGGCGTAAGCCCCGCAGCCGCCTTCGGTGCCAATGAGTGGCTCGTCGACGAGATCTACCAGCAGTACCTCCAGGACCCGAATTCGGTCGATCGTGCCTGGTGGGACTTCTTCGCCGACTACAAGCCCGGAGCGTCGGAGACCCCGGCCGCCCCGGCTCCCACCACCACGCAGAGCGCGCCCGCCGCGCCGCAGGCGGGCCCCGCACAGGCCGCGCCTTCGGCTCCGGCGGCCGTCCCGGCCCCCGCGCCCGCCCCGGCCCCCGCGCCCGCCCCGGCTCCCGTGAAGCCGGCCGCGGCTCCCGCGCCCGCCGCCGCGAAGCCCGCGGCCGCCGCCCCGGCCCCCGTGAAGGCCGCTCCGGCGCCCGCCAAGGCCGCTCCCGCCGCCGAGGCCCCCGCCGGCCCCGAGCTGATCACGCTGCGCGGCCCCGCCGCCGCGGTCGCGAAGAACATGAACGCCTCCCTGGAGGTGCCGACGGCCACGTCCGTCCGCGCCGTCCCGGTGAAGCTGCTCTTCGACAACCGGATCGTGATCAACAACCACCTGAAGCGCGCCCGGGGCGGGAAGATCTCCTTCACGCACCTCATCGGCTACGCGATGGTGCAGGCGATCAAGGCCATGCCGTCGATGAACTACTCCTTCGCGGAGAAGGACGGCAAGCCGACCCTGGTCAAGCCGGAGCACGTGAACTTCGGCCTCGCGATCGACCTGGTCAAGCCCAACGGCGACCGCCAGCTCGTCGTCGCGGGCATCAAGAAGGCCGAGACGCTCAACTTCTTCGAGTTCTGGCAGGCGTACGAGGACATCGTCAAGCGCGCCCGCGTGGGCAAGCTGACGATGGAGGACTTCTCCGGCGTCACGGTCTCCCTGACCAACCCCGGCGGCCTCGGCACCGTCCACTCCGTGCCGCGTCTGATGCCCGGTCAGTCCGTCATCATGGGCGTCGGCTCGATGGACTACCCGGCCGAGTTCCAGGGCACCTCCCAGGACACCCTGAACAAGCTGGGCATCTCGAAGGTCATGACCCTGACCTCGACGTACGACCACCGCGTCATCCAGGGCGCCGCCTCCGGCGAGTTCCTGCGGGTCGTGTCGAACCTCCTCCTCGGCGAGGACGGCTTCTACGACGAGATCTTCAAGGCCCTGCGCATCCCCTACGAGCCGGTCCGCTGGCTCAAGGACATCGACGCCTCGCACGACGACGACGTCACCAAGGCCGCGCGCGTCTTCGAGCTCATCCACTCCTACCGGGTCCGCGGCCACGTCATGGCCGACACCGACCCGCTGGAGTACAAGCAGCGCAAGCACCCCGACCTGGACATCACCGAGCACGGCCTCACCCTGTGGGACCTGGAGCGGGAGTTCGCGGTCGGCGGCTTCGCCGGCAAGTCGATGATGAAGCTCCGCGACATCCTCGGCGTGCTCCGCGACTCGTACTGCCGCACCACCGGCGTCGAGTTCATGCACATCCAGGACCCGAAGCAGCGCAAGTGGATCCAGGACCGCGTCGAGCGCCCGCACTCCCGCGTGGAGCGCGAGGAGCAGCTGCGGATCCTGCGCCGGCTGAACGCCGCGGAGGCCTTCGAGACCTTCCTGCAGACGAAGTACGTCGGCCAGAAGCGCTTCTCCCTGGAGGGCGGCGAGTCCGTCATCCCGCTGCTCGACGCGGTCATCGACTCGGCCGCCGAGTCGCGCCTCGACGAGGTCGTCATCGGCATGGCCCACCGCGGCCGCCTGAACGTCCTGGCGAACATCGTCGGCAAGTCGTACGCGCAGATCTTCCGCGAGTTCGAGGGCAACCTCGACCCGAAGTCGATGCACGGCTCCGGCGACGTGAAGTACCACCTGGGCGCCGAGGGCACCTTCACCGGCCTGGACGGCGAGCAGATCAAGGTCTCCCTGGTCGCCAACCCCTCGCACCTGGAGGCGGTCGACCCGGTCCTGGAGGGTGTCGTCCGCGCCAAGCAGGACGTCATCAACAAGGGCGGCACGGACTTCACCGTCCTCCCGATCGCCCTCCACGGCGACGCGGCCTTCGCCGGCCAGGGCGTCGTCGCCGAGACGCTGAACATGTCGCAGCTGCGGGGCTACCGCACCGGCGGCACGGTCCACATCGTCATCAACAACCAGGTCGGCTTCACCGCCGCCCCGGAGTCCTCGCGTTCCTCGATGTACGCGACCGACGTGGCCCGCATGATCGAGGCGCCGATCTTCCACGTGAACGGCGACGACCCGGAGGCCGTGGTCCGCGTCGCGCGGCTCGCCTTCGAGTTCCGCCAGACGTTCAACAAGGACGTCGTGATCGACCTCATCTGCTACCGCCGCCGCGGTCACAACGAGGGCGACAACCCGCAGTTCACCAACCCGCAGATGTACAACCTGATCGACAAGAAGCGTTCGGTGCGCAAGCTGTACACCGAGTCGCTCATCGGTCGTGGCGACATCACCCTCGAAGAGGCGGAGCAGGCGCTCCAGGACTTCCAGGGCCAGCTGGAGAAGGTGTTCGCGGAGGTCCGCGAGGCCACCGCCGCCCCGGCGTCGGCCACCGTGCCGGACGCGCGGGCCGAGTTCCCGGTCGCCGTCACCACCGCGGTCTCCCAGGAGGTCGTGAAGCGGATCGCCGAGTCGCAGGTCAACGTCCCGGAGCGGATCACGGTCCACCCGCGTCTGCTCCCGCAGATGCAGCGCCGCGCCGCCTCCATCGACGACGGCACCATCGACTGGGGCTTCGGCGAGACCCTCGCCATCGGCTCCCTGCTGATGGAGGGCACCCCGGTCCGCCTGTCGGGCCAGGACTCCCGCCGCGGCACCTTCGGCCAGCGCCACGCGGTCCTGGTCGACCAGGAGACCGGCGAGGACTACACCCCGCTGCTCTACCTGACCGAGGACCAGGCCCACTACAACGTCTACGACTCGCTGCTCAGCGAGTACGCGGCGATGGGCTTCGAGTACGGCTACTCGCTGGCCCGCCCGGAGGCGCTGGTCATCTGGGAGGCCCAGTTCGGTGACTTCGTCAACGGCGCGCAGACCGTCGTCGACGAGTTCATCTCCTCGGCCGAGCAGAAGTGGGGCCAGACCTCCGGCGTCACGCTGCTCCTGCCGCACGGCTACGAGGGCCAGGGCCCGGACCACTCGTCCGCGCGCCCGGAGCGCTTCCTCCAGATGTGCGCCCAGGACAACATGACCATCGCCATGCCGACGCTGCCGTCGAACTACTTCCACCTCCTGCGCTGGCAGGTGCACAACCCGCACCACAAGCCGCTCATCGTCTTCACCCCGAAGTCGATGCTGCGTCTGAAGGCCGCGGCGTCCAAGGTGGAGGAGTTCACCACCGGCGGCTTCCGCCCGGTGATCGGCGACACGACGGTCAACCCGGCCGACGTCCGCAAGGTCGTCTTCTGCGCCGGCAAGGTCTACTACGACCTGGAGGCCGAGCGGCAGAAGCGCGGCGACACGGAGACCGCGCTCATCCGTCTGGAGCGCCTGTACCCGCTGCCGGGTGCCGAGCTGCAGGCCGAGATCGCCAAGTACCCGAACGCCGCGAAGTACATCTGGGCCCAGGAGGAGCCGGCGAACCAGGGTGCCTGGCCGTTCATCGCGCTCAACCTGATCGACCACCTCGACCTGGCGGTCGGCGCGGACATCCCGGCGGGCGAGCGCCTGCGCCGGATCTCGCGTCCGCACTCCTCCTCCCCGGCGGTCGGCTCGGCCAAGCGCCACCAGGCGGAGCAGCAGCAGCTGGTCAACGAGGTCTTCGACGCCTGATCGACCTCGGTACGTACGGAGGCCCGGCACCCCACTGGGGGTGCCGGGCCTCCGGCGTTCCCACCGGCGGTGCGGGTCTCGGCCCGGGTTCCGTCGGCGGTACGGGCCCGGCCCGGGTTCCGTCGGCGGTGCGGGCTCAGCCCAGGTTGGCCTCGAAGTCCCAGTAGGGACGGTTGCGCTGACGCGCCGACAGGGTGTGCGGGTGCTGGGCGCCCAGGGTGCGGGTGAGGGTGAGCAGCGCGGCCTCCTCCAGCTTCCCGGCCTCATCGGTCTCCCTGAGCCCGCGCAGGTCGGTGGCGAGGGCCACCTGGCACGACAGGGTGAGCGGGTGCTCGTTGCCGAGGGTGTGCCGGGCCCGGCGCAGGGTGTCCCGGCTGAGCTCGGCGGCGTCGGCCACCCGGCCGTTGAAGTTGCGGGCGGCGGAGGCGTTGAGGGCGCAGCCGAGCACCCAGGGGTGGTCGGGGCCGAGCGAGGAGGTCAGTCCGGCGAGCGCGGCCTCCAGGATGGCCAGGGCGTCCGCGCGTTCGCCGGAGGCCTGGAGGACGAGGGCGGTGTTGGCGAGGACGCCGGTGGCGACCGGGTGGGCGGGGCCGAGGAGGGCGCGGTAGCCGGCCTCGGCCTCGTGGCTGAGTTCGCGGGCCTGGTCGAGGTCGCCGTGTTCGCGGAGGTAGTTGGCGTAGTTGTTGATGGCGCTGAGCGTGAGGTAGTGCCCGCGTCCGTGCACCTGCTGCATCTGGTCGAGCACGCTCGCCATCGTGGCGCCCAGGTCCTGCTGGAAGCTGCCCTCCCGCCGGCGGCACAGGGCGAGCTGCGCCCGGGCGTACAGGGTCTGCAGGTGCTGGGGCCCCAGGATCCGGACCTGGACGCGGACGTTGGCCTCCTGGCGGGCCAGGGCCTCGCGGTAGTGGCCGAGCAGGCGCAGGTCCTGGGCGAGGTTGTTGCTGGTGATGAGGGTCAGCGAGTGCAGGGCGCCGAGGGCGCTCTCCGCGCGGGCGAGGGTTTCGACATCCTGGTCGTACGCCTCCTGGTAGCGCCCGAGGTTGCGCAGCACGATGCCGAGGTTGCTTCCGGCGGAGAGGGTGAGGTGCTCGTTCTCGCCGAGCAGGCGCCGGGCCTCGGCGAGGGCCTCGCGCTGGACCCGTTCCGACTCCTGGTACTGGCCGAGGTAGCGGAGGTCGCTGGCGATGGAGACGGCCGCGCGGAGGGAGCCGAGCGGGTTGGGGGCCGCCGCCTCGGCGAGGCGGGCGCTTACGGCGAGGTCGAGTTGGTAGGCGTCGCGGAAGCGTCCGTACTTGCGCAGGATGACGCATTCCTGGGAGGTGAGTTCCAGCATCTCGTTGCTCACCGGGTCCATGAAGGTGGACCACTGCTCGCGGATCTTCTCCGCGAGCCGGATGCCGGCCCGGAACTCGGCGCTGCGCAGGCAGTAGCGCAGACAGTTGAGGACGGCGGTCTGCACGCGCGGGTTGCGGCTGGCCAGGGCGCCGGAGGGCTCCAGGTGCGGCAGCAGTTCGGCGTACCTGGGCCAGTTCCGGCTGTCCGTGGGGTTGCCGGGATCGGCCTCGGCGAGCACGGTGCGGACGGCCTTGCGGTGGGCCGCGCGGCGTTCGCCGTCGGTGAGCCGGGCGACGATGTTGTGGACGAGCCGGTGCATGTGCACGGACTCCTGGTGCGGTCCCGTCTCGCCGCCGTCGGCGGGGCCGCGTGACTCGCGGCTGAGCACGGAGTAGTTGACCAGGGTGTCGAGGGCCCGGGACCACGCGGCGAGGTCGGTGACCATCCAGCGCAGGTCCTCGGGGAGGTCGGCCTGCGGATAGGCCCGGACGAGGCCGAGCGGGATGCGGCCGGGGGCGAAGGAGGCGCACAGGCTGAGCACGTCGATGGCCTGCGGCTGGGAGAGGCGGAGCCGGTTGATCAGTATCGACCAGGAGGTCAGGGAGGAGTTGGGCATGCCGTACGGGCCGGCCGGCTCGTCCACGGCGGAGATGCTGCCGTCCCGGACCATCCGCAGGTATTCGGAGACCTCCATGCGGGACTCGCCGAGCCAGGCGGCGGCCTGCACCAGCGGCAGGGGTACGTCTCCGAACTCGGCGGCGACCTCGTCGGCCTCGGGCGCGGTGATGTGCGGGGCGCGGCGCATCAGGTAGGCGGTGGACTCGGCGCGGTCGAAGCCGGGGACCTCGACGATCTCGGTGTGGTCGCCCCAGCCGCGGTTGCGGGAGGTGACGAGGACGTGTCCGGGGCCCTGGGGCAGGATCACGTCGGCGCCGTCGGTGTCGTCCCAGCCGTCGAAGACGACGAGCCAGCGGGAGTGCGGGTCGCCGCGGCGCAGGGCCTCGCGGACGGCGCGGATGCGTTCGCCGGGCTCGTTGCCGGTGCTGAGGCCGAGCTGGACGGCGAGTTCGCCGAAGCGGTCGCGCTGGACGTTGCGGTCGTCGGAGCTGACCCACCAGACGATGTCGTAGTCGGAGCTGAAGCGGTGGGCGTACTCGGCGGCGAGCTGGGTCTTGCCGATGCCGGACATGCCGAGCAGGGTGCACGCGGCGTTGCCGCGCTCGGCGTCCATGAGCCGTTCCTGGAGGTCGGTGAGGAGGTCGTCGCGGCCGGTGAAGCGCGGGTTGCGGCGCGGGACCTCGCCCCAGATCTCGGGCGGGGTGTCCGGGAAGCGGACGAGGGCCCCGGCGGGGAGCCGGCGGCCGGTGGCGCGGCGCGGGTCGATGCCGAGCCGGCTGAACAGCCGGGCCTCGGCCTCCTCCTCGCCGACGCCCCACAGGCTGACGGGTTCGAGGACGGCGGTGGCCGGGAGCAGGGTCCGGTTGGTGAGGTTGACCGCGGCGAACCGGTCGGCGTGGGCGGCGACGAAGCCGCGCAGGACGTCGTTCCACTCGCCGGCGGCGCGCGGGCCGAGCTGGAAGAACCAGTCGTCCAGCACGAGCAGCACCTGTCCGCGGGCGAGCAGCAGGTCGCCGAGCGAGTCCTCCAGCGGCACCTCGCGCGGCGGGTCCCAGCGCTGCAGGGTGGCGCGCACGCCGTGGGCGTCGAGCCGCTGGTTGATCCAGTTCGCCCATGGGCGGTGGTAGCCGGGGAAGACCACGAGGACGTGCTGCGGCGCATTCCTGGCTCCGTGGTCCGCCGCACCGCCCGACCGCTGTTCCGCCATCTGTCGTGTCTCCCGTCCCGCTCCCGCGCAACGCAGTGTCATGTGCCGTGGGCACAGTGTTACCCAGCGGCGAGGGGAGCCGCGCCCAGGCTCGCATGATGCAGCCGCATTTGATGCGTGAACTCCCTTCCCTCAGAAGTCAGTTCATCGGATTCAAGCAGGATCTCCAGCGCTTCACCCACCTGATCGTGGATGTCGTCGAACTGCTGCCCGGCACCGGACCGCCAGGTCCTCGGCACCCCGTCGGCGGTGACCGCGCGCCGCCACAGGTCGGCCAGGGCCAGATGGGCGTAGGCGCCGTGCAGGACGCCCGCGATGGGCCGCGGGTCCGGCCGCCAGCCGACCCGGTGCACGGCGTCCCGCCCGGGGCCGTACAGCGGCACGAGTTCGTGGAGCGTGGCCAGCTTGCTGTGGTGGAGCTCGTGCACGAGCGTCTCGGCCATGCCCTCGCCCCCGGCGGGCAGCGAGGTCAGGATGGCTCCGGGGGCGGCGCTGAGGGTGGCGCCGAGGTGCCGCGGCCCGCGCGGGACGAGCGGAACGACCGCGCGGACCCCGCGGGCGACCTCGGCCGCCCGGCCGGGGTCGGTGCGCAGCAGCAGGTCCTGGGCGGCCCGCCAGCGGGCGGACCAGGCGGTGTGGTCGGTGTCGGCGTGATCGGCCGCGGTCACCGCCGTGGCACCGCCCGGCACCCGGTACGGGTCGAGGTCGTCCAGGCGCGCGGCGCCGCCCGGCAGCGGGCGCACCGCGCTCCAGCCGGGGCCGTGGCCGGCGAGGAGGCGGCGGTGCCGGTCGACGAGCGTGAGACCGGCGGCCAGGGCCCGGCGGGCGCCGTCCGGGTGGAACCGCACGGTCCGGTCGCCGGCGCTGATCCGCACCCGTGCCGCGGCCACCCGCAGCCGGCCCACGCCGGGCAGCGGCAGCAGACCGTCCGGCGTCTCCACGGTCAGGTCGAGCGGGCCGCCGCACCGCAGGGCGGCGGTGGCCGCGAGGCCGTCCAGGTGGCCGAGCATCCGGTCGAAGCCCGGTCCCGCGGGCTCGGCGAGCGCCCCGGCGAGCCACGCCCCGGTCATCGGATAGTCCAGGACGTCCCGGACCACGGCGGGATGGCGCCGCTCGACCCGTTCGAGCAGCTCCCAGGAGCGCTCGAACCTGCCGAGCGCGCCCTGTCCGACGGATTCGCGGTGGCGGCCGACCCGGATCAGGAGGGCCTTGAGGAGCAGCAGTCGTCGGGTGTGCAGGGCGGACCGGAGCACGGTGAGTCCGGCCGGAGCGGGGCTGACCCGGGCCAACTGGGCGAAGGCGGGCGCGGGCAGGGGGACGCCGTTCACTCCCGCCGCCCCGGGGTGCCGGCTCACTCCCGCCTCCCGGGGCTGTCGGTCCGATTCCGCCTTCGAGGGCCGTCGGTTCGGTCCCGCCTCCCGGGGTTGTCAGTCCGCTCCGGCCTCCCCGGGGCATCGATTCGGTCCCGTCCCCCCGGGCCGTCGGCCCGGTCCCGCCTCCCCGGGGCATCGGTTCGGTCCCGCCTCCCAGGGCTGCCTGCGGGTGGCCCGTATCTGACCGAAAAGCGCCGGTCGGTGCGGCCGCTCCGGAGGTCAGTCGTGGACCGTGTCCCCCTCGTACCAGGAAGCCCCCAGCTCCTGCGGCTGTTCGAGCACCCGCTCGACGGCGGCCACCAGCTCGGGATCGTCCGTGAAGCGCAGGGTCCGCAGGTCCACGCCGTCGAGATCGGGCAGGTGTCGGGGCCGCTCGCCGGCCCGGTCGACGCCTGAGACCCGCTTCGTGTGCTGCAACACCCTCTGCTCCTCCTCACCAGCCCTTGTCCCCCACGGTCGTAGCGGCGCAGCGGTTCTTCCCGACCCCCCAGAGGCGGAAACCCGTTCGACTCAACTGCGCCCATGCGCGCCCCCGTTATCAAGCCGTTCCGCGTCCTCTTCGCGCCACGGCCACCAGGGCGGCGCGATCCGGCGCCGTTCCTCGCGGGAGAAGCGGTCCGGCCGCGGGCGGGGGTCGGCGCGGACCTCGGCGAGCAGGGCCCGGGTCCGCTCCACGTCCGCCCAGTCCACCGCCACCAGCATGCCGTCGAGGCGCCGCCACTGCTCGGCGGCCTCCTCCAGGACCGTCGCGGCCTGGCCGACGCGGTCCATCAGGTACAGCACCGCGCCCTGGGCGTGGAGCGCCCGGGCCAGGGTGACCGTGCCGGGGGCGTCGCCGCGAGGGGCACGGGTGTCTTCGGCGGCACGGGCGTCCTCGGCGGCACGGGCATCGGCGGCGGCGCGGGCGTCCTCGGCGGCCCGCCGGAAGGCGGTGAGGGCGCCGACCAGCTGCCCGTCCCTCGCCGCCTCGCTCAGCTGCAGCTGCACCCAGCCCAGTTGCAGCCCGATCTCGGCCCGGACCGCCGGGCCGCGGGCGGTGCGGAGGGCCTCGTCGAGGAGGTGGCGGCTCTCGTACAGGTCCGGCAGGAACCCGGCGCGGTCGAAGCGCAGGGCGAGCACGCTGCCGATGAGGATCCGGGCCCGCTCGCGGGCGGCGGCGCCCGCGGGGAGACAGGTGAGGGCCTCGCGCAGCACGGACTCCGCGCGGTCGACCGGCCGGGTCCCGGTGCCGGCGGCGGCGCGGCGCAGCAGGGACTCGCCCCAGGTGAGCAGGAGCCGGCCGCGCTGTTCGCCCTCGGCGGGGGTGAGCAGGGTGGCCCGCTCGTAGGCCGCGTCGGCGGCCGGTCCGTCGCCGGCGGTCTCGTGCAGCCGGGCGAGCGCCACGGCGTGCCGCAGCCGCAGCGCCCGGCCGTCGCCGAGGAGGGCTTCGGCGCGGTCGAGGACGGGGCCGACGCGTTCGGGGCCCGCCTCGGCGAGGTGCAGGGCGTCGGCGAGGTCGAGCAGGGCCGCGGCGCTCTCCCCGAAGGCGAGGGCCGCGGTGAGCTCCTCGGCCGCCGCGGCTCCGTCGCCGCGCGCCAGGAGCAGCCGTCCCCGGCGCAGGCGCAGGGTGGGCCGGACGGCCGGGGGCCACCGGTCCGCGTCCTCGGCGAGCGCGGCGAGGGCGGCGTCGAGCTGCCGGCGGTCCCCGGTCTCCTGCCACAGGGCGTGCTGGACGACAGCCCGTTCGAGGCGGGCCTCGGCCCAGTGGTCGTCTCCGGGCCGGGCCAGCTCCGCGGCGTGGGCGAGGGTGTCGGCGGCCAGGGCGAGGAGCTCGCCGCGTCGTCCCGCCCGCCGGACGGCCCCCGTGCCCGCCTCCGCGTACAGGGCGCGGCCGAGGACGACCCGGGCCTCGACGGGCGCGGCAGGGAGCGCCTCCTCGGCGCGCTCGCGGGCGGCGGAGAGGAGGGCGGGGTCGGACTGGGCACGTCCCTGTTCGAGGAGGCGGCGGGCTTCGGTGAGGGGGTCGGGGGTGACGAGGTCGGGGTGGTAGAAGCGGAGCACGCGCGCGGGGATGCGGGCGAACAGTTCCGCCTCGGCGCCCTCGCTCCCGGTGGGTTCGTCGGTCTCGTCGGACGCCGGGACGGGGCCGGAACCGCCCTCGGCGCCGGTGGCGGGGCCGTGGCCGGCGAGCCGGGCGGCGGCGAGCGCCGGGAAGTTCCGCGTTCCTTGGCCGAAGTTGCGCTCCACGTAGGCGGAGCAGTGTTTGAGGACGAGGGCGGCGGCGCCGGGGTCGAGCGAGGAGAGCAGGAGCTGCTGGACGCCGGGCGGATAGCTGAAGCAGGGGTACGGGGTGGGGCCGGGCAGTCGTCGCAGGAGCCCGCTGAGCAGGACCTCGGCCAGCTCCATCGGCCCGGTGTCGGGCAGCATCGCGCGCTGGACGAGCTGCATGACGGGGAGGGTGAGCGGGGCCGCCGCGAGATGGACGGCGAGCCGGAGCGCTCCCGGGGAGGCGCCCGCCCGGAAGGCGCGCAGGAGTTCCTCGTCGCCGCGCGGCACGCCCGGTGTCCGGGGCGCGGGCGGTCGCGTCGGCCCGGGGGTGAGCCAGGCGGCCCAGCCCCGGACGGTGTCGCCGCCGTGGCCGGTGTGGAGCCGGGCCCAGGAGGCGAAGGCCTCGGGGGTGGGGGTGAGCACGGGAACGGCCTGTCTGGCCGGGTCGGGAAGCGCCCAGGGTTCGTCGTCGGAGCGGAAGACGGCGGGGCCCCCTGGGCTCGTGGAGCGCTGGAAGGCGCCCGGTTCGGCGGGGAGCGCGGTGCGCGGCCAGAGGCGCGGCGGCAGCGGCTGGACGAGGGCGAGCGGGGAGTGGCGGGGCCACTGGCGCAGGAAGCGCTGGGCGGCGCCGCGCTGCCAGAGGGGTCCGACGCAGTCGCTGACGACGAGGGTGAAGCGGCGTCCGGTGGGGTCGTGGAGCTGGTCGACGGGGCGGAGCCGGGGGCGGCCGTCGGCGCCGGAGGTGGTGGTGACGAGCGGGGGGCCTTCGCCGGTGTCGTACAGGCGGTGCACCTGGACGTCGCGGAAGGCGCCGGACTGCTGGCAGGCCTGGCGGAGCTCCTCGACCATGCGGTCCCAGACAACCATGG
This sequence comes from Streptomyces sp. NPDC053513, assembly GCF_044544765.1. Lineage (NCBI taxonomy): Bacteria > Bacillati > Actinomycetota > Actinomycetes > Kitasatosporales > Streptomycetaceae > Streptomyces > Streptomyces sp. NPDC053513. Next base: position 193,770 of record NZ_JBITXP010000009.1, on the reverse strand, counting down.
CGGGGCCGGTGTCCATGAGGAGCTGGATGTCGGGGCGGCGGCCGGCGGCGGGGCGCAGGACGGGCGTCAGGATGCCCGCGGCAGCGCTGCGTTCGGCGGTGGCCTCCTCGTCGAGGGTGCCCTCGCCGGGGCGGGGCGGGGCGGGCGCGTACTCCCGCAGCGGGCGCAGGGCCTTCTGCAGGCCGAGGAGTCCGGGCAGGGCGTTGGCGCCGGGGGCTCGTACGGGCAGGGCGGCGCTCCGTCGTGTCCCCCCGCCCGCGCCGCCGCGCGCTCCGTCCGCCGGGGCGGCTCCGGAGCGCATGTGGAGGGCGACGGACTCGCGGCTTCCGCCGGTCCGGGGCGGGCGCGCGGACGTACCCGTGGGCGTCTCCTCCGGATTGGCCGGATCTCGCCCCTCGTCGGCGGGCCGGGCGGTCTCCGTGCTCCCGTCGTCCGCGCGGGACGGCTCCGGACCGGGGGCCTCCGGATCGGGATCCTCCGGTTCCGGTAGCCACTGGGACAGCCAGAGCGCGTCCGCGACCGCCTCGGCGGACGGGTCCGCCCCGCCCGCCCGCAGTCTGCGGGTCAGCTCTTCCAGAGGCATCCGGTGCGTCCGGTGCATCCGGTCATCACCTCGGCTGATCGAGTGGCTGCATAAGCATGTCCGCGATGCGTTCCCTGGTCACCCGCTCGGCGCGGGAGGCGTGCTGGGTGAGGTAGAGCGCGTTGAGCAGCTGGTCGGTGGCGATGACCTCGCCCGGCTCGCGGTTCAGGAACCGCTGGACGAGGCCCTGTTCGCCGTCGCCGGAGACCGCGTCGGCCCCGAGGTGGGCCTCGATCATCGCGCCGAGCTGCTCCTCGCCGGGCGGTTCGAGCTCCAGGCGGATGCAGCGGCGCAACAGGGCGGCGGGGAAGTCCCGTTCGCCGTTGGAGGTGAGCACGATGAAGGGGAAGGTGGTGCAGCGGACCCGGCCGCCGTACACCGGCACCTTGCGGCCGTCGTCGCTGAGCACCTCGACGACGGGCTCCCGGTCGGCGAGCCGCTCCAGCTCGGGGATGGCGAACTCGCCCTCCTCCAGCGCGTTCAGGAGGTCGTTGGGCAGGTCGAGGTCGCTCTTGTCGAGCTCGTCGATGAGCAGTACGCGGGGCTGCTCAGAGGGGAGCAGCGCGGTGCCGAGCGGTCCGAGCCGGATGTACGAGCCGATGCCGGCCGGGGCCGCGGCCGAGGAGCCGGGCGCCTCCGTCCGGGCGCGCTCCAGCTGGACGTCCTGGAGGCGGCCGATGGCGTCGTACCGGTAGAGGCCGTCCTGGAGGGTGGAGCGGCTGACGATGGGCCAGCGCAGCACGCGGCCGAGGCGCAGCTCGTGGGCGACGGCGTGCGCGAGGGTGGACTTGCCGGTGCCGGGGTTGCCGGTGACGAGGAGCGGGCGCCGCAGGTACAGGGCGGCGTTGACCGCGTCGGTCTCGGCGGGCCGGGGGTGGTGGTTCTGGACGAGCCGGCGCTTGACGCCGAGCCGCCGGTCGGAGCCGGCGAGGGTGTCGTCGGCGCCGCCCGTCGAGAAGTCACGCCAGGGCGGCGGGGCGGGCAGGCGCCGTATCTCGTCGTGCGGATGCCCGGCCCCACGGTAGATCCGCCAATCGTTCACCATGAACTCCTTCTGGCTGTGGTGTGCCGGCCGAGCCCCCCGAACGTACTGCCCGGAACCCGCCCCTGCCGACCCCCAAACCGGTCGTCCGGAACGGACCCCGGAACCACCGGATCCGCGGGGCGGCCGGGGCGGGGACGCGCTCCGCGGGACGTGCGGGGCGGACCGGGGCGGGGGCGCACTCCGCGGGACTCGCGGGACGACCCGGGGCGGGGGGCAGGAGCCGATCTCGCGCGGCGCCCGGGGGCGGGGGCGGGGGCCGGGCTCGCGGGGCGCCCCGGGCCGGGGGCGCGCTCCGCCCGGCTCACGGGTCCTCGCCGAGCAGCGGCGGGGCCTCCAGGCGGCCGGCGGCCGGCGGGCGGTCGGGCGGGTCGTACAGGACGGCGATGGACTCGGCCCAGGCGAGGTCGGCCCGCTCCGGCACCAGGGCGCGCAGGGAGCGGACGGGCTCGCCGAGCCCTTGGGCCGTACGCGCGTCCGCGAGCATCCAGTCCGCCTCCACGTGGAAGGCCGCGCAGTCGGTGTGGTCGTGGGCGCCGGTCCGCCAGAGGGCCAGCGGGTGGCCGGCGGCCAGGGCCGCGTTCATCGCCATGAGCCCGTCGCCGCTGCCCACGGGGCCGCAGTAGACCGGCACGGTGCCCCCCTGGGCCTCGCGGAGCCGCTCGTACGTCTTCGCCCAGCTCTCCTTCCGTATGCGCGGGGTGTGGGCGTCCGGGCCCGCGCCGGGCACCTCGGCGCGCAGCGGGACCGCGCGCAACGGCCCTCGCTCGCCGGCCGCCCAGCGCTCCCGCCACTCGGGCGACGGCGGTCTGCCGTGGCGCCGGGCGTCCCTGATGACCACGACGCGGCGCTGTCCGAGGGTGGCGGTCCCCCACTCCTCGTCGGGGTCCTGCGGGGGTTCGAGCCGCCAGGTGTCGAGCGGCTCGTCGAAGAGCTCGCGCGGCAGCACCGCCTCCACGGAGGCCAGGTACGGCCCGTTGTCGCCGAGCCGGAGGGCCTCGGCGAGCGGCCCGCGCAGGGTGCTCCTGAGCTCGGCCCGCTCGACGCCGCGGTCGTCGCCGTGGAGCGGGGTGACCATGTGGCCGTCGCGGAGCAGCTTCACCCGCCAGGGGTAGCGCCGGTCCCAGCGGGGGGTGTCGATCTCCAGGAGCACGTCCGCGCGTGCGCGGCGCTCGCGGACGTCGGCGACGCTGGAGCCGATCAGGTCGTCGATCTCCCGGCGGAGGAACGGGCCCGCGTCGGCGGCCAGATAGACGAGCCAGTCCCGGAAGGCGGTCGCGTCGCCCAGTCCGCCGGGGCGCCCGGAGACGCGCCGGAGGACATGGGCCGCGTACAGGAGCACGGCGTCGAGGCCGGGGTCGCCCGGCTCGCTGCGGCCGGGCGCGCGCAGCCCGTACAGCAGGGCCGCGCCCTCGCTCCACGTGCGCGGGTCGTCCTCGAACGCGTCCGGGGCCGTGGTGTTCCTGATCCAGGCCTTGACCCGGTCGACCACGTCCATGATCTCGCCGGGGTTGATCGGCGGCGGCAGGGCGGCGAGCTGTCCCCGCAGCCGGGTGCGCAGGCTCGGGCTCAACGGCTGCGGGCCGCCGAGCGTCTTCTGCGCGCGCGTCCAGTCGGACCCGTCCTCCAGCGACTTCAGGTAGTGGTCGAGGTGATGACGGTCGTGGTCGCGCAGGGCCTCGGCCCAGAGCCGGCCCCCGGGCGCGTCGTGCAGGCGGCGCAGGGCGGTGAGGGGGACGAGGGCTCCGTGGTCGGACCAGCGTCCCTTGTTGAAGCCGATCACGGCGCCCTGGAGGTCGTCGACGACGGGGCCGCCGGAGCAGCCCTCGACGGGCAGCACCCCCTCCGTCACGAGGGCCCGGGCGTCGACGCCGCTGAGCCGGCCGTGGACCTGGCGGATGCCCAGCTCCCCGGTCTCCCGTGACCAGCCGTGCAGGCCGACCTCGGTGGTCCGGGCGGGAGGCTGCTCGGAGAGCAGGACGCAGGAGGCCTTGTCGGTGCCGGGCACGCGCACGAGCGCGACGTCGGGGAAGCCCCAGGGCTCGGGGCGCGTGTCGGGGTCCTCGGGCCGGGGCAGGGCGAGCACCACCGTGCCGATGGACCGGCGCGTCCTCCTGCCGTCCTGCCAGGTGATGCCGACGGCCGGCTCTTTCCTCCACACCTCGCCACCCCCCTCGGCCACGACATGGGCGCACGTCAGCACCCAGCCGGGGGCGATGAAGAAGCCGGTGCCCCAGAACTGGTCGCCGTGCGGGTCATACCCGCTGTCGGGAGCGCCGATGCGTACGAGTGCGGGGCGCACGAGAGCGTCGAAGGCGCTCATGCGGTGCCATCGGCCGCCGGGCGCCGCTGCGGGACGATGCCCGGCCGTCGTTCCGCGGGCTCCGCCTCGGCGGAGCCGGGCGCGGACTCCGTCGCGCGCCCGGTCGTCGGGCCCGGTTCGGTCCAGGTGAGGGAGACGTTCACGGAGGCCTTGCCCGCGCCGTCCGCGAGGACGCCGATCACCTTGCCGGACTGCGCCGACAGTTCGATGCCGAAGCTGACGGCGACCTCCACCGGCCCCTGGGGGTCGAGGCCGGCGCGCAGGGACCCGACGACCCCGCGCACCACGTCCGTGAGCCCGCCGGCCATCGAGACGACCCGGTCCCTGACCCCGGTGTCCTGGAAACCGCCGCCCCGGCCGAGTTGCTCCACGTCGCCGACCCGTGCCCACACGGGCGTGCCGTCGTCCAGTCGAATCCGAGCGATCCCGTGTGCCACAGCGGCCCCCGCTCCCCGAAGCGATGTTGGATCCAGCAGGCTAATCGGTGGGGCTGACGGGCGACAGGGGATGTGAGGGGTACGGCCTATCCTGATCGCATGTACTTCACCGACCGTGGCATCGAGGAACTGGAGAAGCGGCGCGGCGAGGAGGAGGTCACCTTCGAGTGGCTCGCCGAGCAGCTGCGGACGTTCGTCGACCTCAACCCCGACTTCGAGGTGCCGGTCGAGCGCCTCGCGACCTGGCTGGCCCGTCTGGACGACGACGAGGACGAGGACGAGTAGGAGACGCACCCGGCTGCGGGACCGACGACCCGGTCACCGCTCCCGCAGCCGGCCGTGAGTTCACCGCCCCGCAGCCGGTCGTGGGCTCACCGCTCCTGTGGCCGGACGCAGGCCCACCGCTTCCGCACCCGGTCGTGAGCTCACCGCCCTTGTGGCCGGACGCAGGCTCACCGCTCCAGCGACCGGTCGTGAGTTCACCGTCCCGCGGCGGGTCGTGGGCTCGCCGCCCCGCAGCCGATCGTGGGCTCACCGCTCCCGCAGCCGGTCATGGGCTCACCGCTCCCGCAGCCGGTCGTAGGCGAGCCCGAGCGCGCCGTGCGCGACGAGCAGCGCGCCGGCCGTCGCCCAGCCGCCGCTGCGCCGGCCGGCCCCCCAGAGCAGCAGCGGCACCCCCGCGACGAGCTGTGCCCCGCCCAGGACGCGCGCCTTGGGGCCGCGCAGGTACGGGCCGACGGGACCGCTCTCCGCCACCTCCAGCTCCGCCCTCACGGCGTCGCGCCAACCGTGCCCTTCGAGCTGCTCGGCGCCCTGGTCGAGGGCGGCGGAGCGGAGCCGGTCGGCGCCGTCGCCGGGGACGAGTCCGGCGGGCAGGGCGAGTCCGGCGCGGGCGAGGACGGCGACGACTCCGACGAGACGGGTGTGGGCGTCGGCGTCCGGGTCGGGCTCGGTGAGCGGTTCGAGTGCCTGCACGTCCAGGACGGGGTCGAGGGCGAGCCGGGCGGCGAAGGTGCGCATGGCCTCGTCCTCGCCGACGGGGGTGCCGTCCGCGAGCCAGGTGTAGCCGACCGTGCGGCGGAAGCCGGCGGCGAGCGTGAGGCCGGCGCGATCGCGGTCCCACCAGAGCGCGACGACGGGCCGGCCGCCGGCCGGGACGGCGAGGGCGGTGGCCCAGCCGGTGACGACCTGCTCGACGGACTCCCCGCCGTGCAGCCAGGGCTTCCCCTCCGGTACGAGCACGGTCCACTCGGCGCCCGCGGGGGCGAGGAGCAGCCGTTCCCGGAGGAGCCGGGCCGGCGGCCGGACCTCCGACGGCTCGCCGCGGCAGAGCAGCAGGGCTCCGGCGGAATGTGGTCCGGATGTCGCGTTCATGGCCCCACGCTAGGGCAATTCGTCCGCATATGACGGTCATCATCCCTCCCCTGTCAGGGGCGAATGAGGGATGAGTCAGGGTTGACTCCGCGAGGCCGCGATATATCGTGTTTTCCGAGAGACGCGATATGTTGCGTTGCCGATACGGGAGGTCAGCACCATGACAGAGTGGTCCGTCACCGAGCCGACGAAGCTGGCTCCGGTCGACCCCGTGACGCTGCTGCAGGTCCGCATCGTCAATGGCACGGTGAACGTGGTGGGGACGGACGAGAGTTCCGCCCGCGTGGAGATCTCCGAGATCGAGGGCCCGCCCCTGATCGTGACGCAGGACGGCTCCACGCTGACCGTGACCTACGAGGACCTGCAGTGGAAGAGCATCCTCAAGTGGTTCGAGCGCAAGGAGTACCGGCGCCGGGCCGTCGTCTCCGTCGCCGTCCCCGCGGGTGTCGACGTCGAGGTGGGCGCGGTCGGCGCCGAGACGGTCGTCACGGGGATCAGAGGGCGTACGGAGGTGCGCGGCGTCACGGGCGACACCACCCTCCTCGGACTCTCGGGCCCGGTCCGGGCCGAGACCGTATCGGGGAGCCTGGAGGCCCAGTCGGTCACCGGCGCGCTGCGCGTCAACTCCGTGACCGGTGACGTGACGGTGATCGAGGGCTCGGGCTCGTCCGTGAAGGCCGACACCGTCAGCGGCGACATGGTCATCGACCTCGACCCGGCCCGGCTCGACGGACCGCCCGCCGACATCCGGCTCACCAGCGTCTCCGGCGAGGTGGCCATCCGGCTCCCGCACCCGGCCGACGCCCGGGTCGAGGCGAGCACCACGAGCGGCGCCGTGTCGAACGCCTTCGAGGACCTGCGGGTGGGGGCCAGTGGGGCGCCAAGTCCATCACCGGCACCCTCGGTTCGGGCCGGGGGACGCTCAAGGCGACCACCGTCTCCGGCTCCATCGCCCTGCTCCGCCGCCCCGAGCCCGAGGAGGACGGCGACACCGCCCCCTCGTCCACCCCCTCCGCGACCGGAAAGGTGCTCTGACATGCCGCCCGTCTTCGCCCACGGACGCCTCCGCCTCTACCTCCTCAAGCTGCTCGACGAGGCCCCGCGCCACGGGTACGAGGTGATCCGGCTCCTGGAGGAGCGCTTCCAGGGGCTGTACGCCCCCTCGGCGGGCACGGTCTATCCGCGCCTCGCCAAGCTGGAGGCCGAGGGCCTCGTGACCCATGCCAGCGAGGGGGGCCGCAAGGTCTACTCGATCACCGACGCCGGCCGCGCCGAGCTGGCCGGGCGCGGGGCCGAACTGGACGACCTCGAGCGGGAGATCCGCGAGTCGGTCGCGGAGCTGGCGGCGGAGATCCGCGACGACGTGCGGGGCGCGGCCGGGCGGGTGCGCAGCGAGATGCGTGTCGCCGCCGGGCAGAACCGCACGGTGGATCCCCCCTCGTTCGCCGAGGCCAAGGAGGAGATGCGCCGGTTCAAGCAGGAGTGGAAGCGGCAGGCCCGCGAGGCCCGCGAGGAGGCCCGGTCGGCGCGGCGCCAGGCGAAGGAGTTCCAGCGGATCGCCCAGCAGGTGCAGGAGGAGGTCCAGGACCGGTTCTCGCGGGGCGACTGGCCCAAGGGGGTCTGGGAGGGGATCTCGGGCATCACGGCCCAGCTCGGCGACCTGGTGACGGGCACGACCCACCCGAAGGCCGCGTCGCCGGAGCCGTCGTTCACGAAGGCCCCGGCCGACGAGGCACCGGAGTGGGCGCGGGACACGGCGGGTTCGGGCGACCCGGCCCGCGACCTCGACCGTCTCCTCGACCGCTTCCGCGACGAGATCCGCGACGCGGCCCGCGACCACGGTGTGAACGAGTCCCAACTCACCGAGACCCGAGCCCACTTGTCCGAGGCGGCGATCCGCATCACGACCCTGCTCCACCCGGAGAGAAAGGCCTGAGGCCCGACCGGGGCGCCCCGAGGGGCACGCACCGGGCTCGAAACCCCTTCGCCCCGGTCCCGGCCTCGGCCGCAGCCCCTCAGCCCCGGCCGGGGCCCGACCCCACCCCCGGACCCGGCCCCGGCCCCGGCGTCGGCCTCTCGGCCCCTCGGTCTCTCCTCCCTCAGCCCCGGGTGACCGTGACCGTCACCCGGGCGCCGGGGGCCGCGAGGATCGAGGCCCTGCCGCGGTCCTCGCGGAGCACCAGTGCGGCGCCGTGGGCGGTGATCCGCCAGTCGCCGGGCGGGAGGGAGAGCTCGGTGACGCGGGAGCCGCGCCGGCCGGCCGCGTCGTAGGACAGGCGGTAGACCCCGGACCCGGAGTCGTACGCGGCGGAGCGGACCGTGCCCGCGACCGCCTCCGCGTACGGCTCGGCGGTCAGCTCCTTGTTCGTGCGGAAGGCTCCGGTGCCGTCCACCGCGCAGTAGCCGCCGCCGTAGCACCACACGTAACCCGCCCAGCCGGAGGTGTAGCGCCCGAGGGAGGCCATGGCCTCGCGGTAGAAGCGGTTCATGTTCGGCAGGGAGTTGTTGAGCGGTCCCCACTCCCCCACCACCACGGGGACCTTGTACTCCTTGGGGTACAGGGTGACGGCCTGCTCGTAGCTCTCGATCCAGCCGGCGGCGGGGTCGTAGTCGGCGCCGGCCTCCATGCCGGTGTTGTAGAAGTGCGGGGCGTAGACGACCTTCGGGTCGTCGATCCTGCCCAGTCCGGTGGGCACGCCCTCGCCGACGATCGGGGTCGGCTCGACGAAGACCCAGGCGTCCCGGTCGGCCGAACGGACCGCGTCCGCGAGGCGGTTGTACATCGGGGTGAGCTGGTCCCGTTCGATGCGCCGGGCCGCCGTCGGCAGGTCCTCGCCCTCCCGCAGCTCGCCCATCGGCTCGTTGATGAGGTCGTAGCCGAGCACGGCCGGGTGGTCCTCGAAGCGGTCGGCGAGCACCCGCCACATGCGGGCCTGGGCGCGCCTCAGGTCCTCGTCCTCGTACAGGTGGGTGAAGGCCCGCTGGACGGCGGGCTCGAAGTACTCGGAGAACCAGTCGTCCGGGTGCGGGGTGAAGGGCAGCCCGTCGGTCCTGGTCGCCCAGGCCGGCACGCCCCGGTGGCCGAAGGCGGGGCCGAAGACGTCCTGGTGGGCGTCGATGAGGACCTTGACGTCGTACTTCCGGGCCCAGTCCAGGATGCGTTCGATCTTCCGCAGATAGGTCTGACTGTACCGGCCCGGGCGGGGTTCGAGGTCGTCCCAGAAGACGAGCAGGCGGGCGAAGCCGAAGCCCTTGGCCCGCAGGTCGCGGAAGTGCTTCTCGGTGATCGCGGAGAGGGCGGCGTCGCCTCGGTTGGCCTTGTCCTCGACGTTCCAGCCGCGCAGGGTGAGCGTGCGGCCGTGCTCGTCGGTGAGGGCCGGTATCGCGTCCCCTGCGGTCTCCGCCGGCTCCGCGCGGGCGGCCGTCGGGGCGAGCAGGGCGGCGACGACGAGGGTCGCCGCGAGGGTGGTTCGCGTTCTCAGCAAGGAAGACCTCCGGCACGAGGAAGTGAGAGATGTTCACGTTTCGCGTGCCGGAGATCCCATCAGCAGTACTGACGAGTCATCAAGAGGTCGTCACGAGGTCTTCAGGACGATCTTTCCGAAGAGCTCGCCGGAGGCCATCTTCTCGAAGCCCTCCCGCGCCCGGTCGAGCGGCAGCACCTCGTCGATCACCGGCCGGACGCCCGTGGCCGCGCAGAAGGCCAGGAGGTCCTCCAGCTCGTCCTTGGAGCCCATCGTCGATCCGACGACCTTCAGCTCCAGGAAGAAGATCCGGGTCAGCTCGGCGTGCGAGGGGCGGTCGCCGCTCGTGGCGCCCGAGATGACGAGCGTGCCGCCGGGCCGCAGCGACTTGACCGAGTGCGACCAGGTGGCGGCGCCGACGGTCTCGATGACGGCGTCCACGCGCTGCGGGAGCCGCGCACCGGGCTCGTACGCCTCGACGGCGCCGAGTTCGACGGCCCGCTTCCGCTTGGCCTCGTCGCGACTGGTGGCGAAGACCCGCAGGCCGGCCGCCTTGCCGAGGGCGATCGCGGCGGTGGCGACGCCGCCGCCCGCGCCCTGCACGAGCACGGAGTCGCCGGGGCGCACGCCGGCGTTGGTGAAGAGCATGCGGTAGGCGGTCAGCCAGGCGGTGGGGAGGCAGGCGGCCTCCTCGAAGGACAGCTCCTTCGGCTTGCGCAGGACGTTCCAGCTGGGGACGGTGACCCGCTCGGCGAAGGTGCCCTGGTAGCGCTCGGTGAGGATGGACCGGGGCTCGTCGGGACCGACGCCGTGGCCCGTCTGGCCGATGACGGAGTGCAGGACGACCTCGTTGCCGTCCTCGTCGATTCCGGCGGCGTCGCAGCCGAGGATCATCGGCAGCTTCTCCTCGGGCAGTCCGACCCCGCGCAGCGACCACAGGTCGTGGTGGTTGAGCGAGGCGGCCTTGACGGTGACGGTCGTCCACCCGGGCCGTACCTCGGGTTCGGGGCGTTCGCCCAATTCGAGGCCGTTCAGGGGCTGGTCGCGGTCGATTCGGGCAGCGTAGGCAGCGAACATGGCCTCGACCCTAGGCCGCCGCCGGTGGGCGGCGGAACCACGCACCCGTGTGACCCGTGTCGCCTGGACAGTGCGCGCCGGCACCCCACCTTCCGTACGCCCCGCACGCCGAAGGGCCCCGTTCCGGCGGTCGGAACGGGGCCCTTCGGGATGCCCGGGGCGCGCCGGCGACGGGCGCGCGGCGGGTGGGCGCGTCAGCGGCGGGCGACGCCCTCGGCGCGGGCGGCGGCGGCGACCGCGGCCGCGACGGCCGGGGCGACCCGCTCGTCGAACGGCGACGGGATCACGCAGTCGGCGGCGAGCTGGTCGCCGACCACGTCCGCGATGGCGTTGGCCGCGGCGATCTTCATGCCCTCGGTGATCCGGGAGGCCCGGACCTGGAGCGCGCCGGCGAAGATGCCGGGGAACGCGAGGACGTTGTTGATCTGGTTCGGGTAGTCCGAACGGCCGGTCGCCACGACGGCCGCGTACTTGTGCGCGACGTCGGGGTGGACCTCGGGGTTCGGGTTGGCCATGGCGAACACGAAGGCGTTCGGCGCCATGGCGGCGACGGCCGCCTCGGGGACCGTACCGCCGGAGACGCCGATGAAGACGTCCGCGCCGGCCAGGGCGCTCTCCAGGGAGCCGGTGAGGCCCGCCTTGTTCGTCAGCTCGGCGATCTCGCGCTTGACGTCCGTGAGGTCCTCGCGGTCGCGGCTGACGATGCCCTTGCGGTCGGCGACGCAGACGTCGCCGAGGCCGGCCTCCAGGAGGAACTTCGCGATGGCCACACCGGCCGCACCGGCACCGGAGATGACACCACGCAGGTCGCCGAGGGTCCGGCCGGTCAGCTTCGCCGCGTTGCGCAGGGCGGCGAGGGTGACGATGGCGGTGCCGTGCTGGTCGTCGTGGAAGACCGGGATGTCGAGGCGCTCCTGGAGCTTGCGCTCGATCTCGAAGCACCGCGGGGCCGAGATGTCCTCCAGGTTCACGCCGCCGAAGGACGGGGCGAGCCGGACGACGGTCTCGACGATCTCGTCGGTGTCGGTGGTGGCCAGGGCGATCGGGACCGCGTCCACGCCGCCGAACTGCTTGAAGAGGATGGCCTTCCCCTCCATGACCGGGAGGGAGGCCTCCGGGCCGATGTCGCCGAGGCCGAGCACGGCCGTGCCGTCGGTCACGACGGCGACGACCTGGGACTTCCAGGTGTAGTCGTTGACCAGCTCGGGCTGCTCGGCGATCGCGGTGCACACCTTGGCGACGCCGGGCGTGTACGCGAGGGACAGGTCGTCCTTGTTCCGGACGGGGACGGTGGCCTGCACGGCCATCTTGCCGCCCCGGTGGAGGGCGAAGACGGGGTCGAAGGGCTCCTCGGGAGCATCCGTACCACTGTCGTTGCGAGGATTGACGATTTCCGCTGCCATTGGGTTGACCCCTTGAGTCTGCTTCATTTGAGGGTTGGCCGCTCCTGGTGTGGAGCGGTGGGCGGGTCCCGCGGCCGCCGTGTCTGGCAGCCGCGCGGGCGCGCCGCACAACGCGCCCTGAGCCCCGGATGAGGGGTGTAAGGATCCTTCTTACCGGACAGACGGCACCGCAGACGAGTTCATATCCGTTCGGTGACGCGACTCATACCGAGTGCGTCCGGACGCGGATGGAGGATGACACGTCACCCGATGTCCCGATAGATGATCTCCGCACCCGATTGGCGGTCTTCCGCTCGTCCGAATGGCGAGATGAACCGCAGATTTTCCGGTGAAGGGGAAGGGATCCCGCAGAAGATCCGGCCCTGATGTACCGGCCTGTCGGGATTTCGGGGTCACCTGTTACCCGATTTTGACATCCGAGGCCGTCGGTTTGTGGCAGTCCGAATGGCAAGATGCCGTAATCACACGAGGTCGCGACACTCGAAGGTGTGTACGCGACCACCTGGCAGCACTTCACACGCCGGAGGAACCCGACCATGACCGCACGCTCCACGCGCTGTACGACCGCCAAGACCCGCACGTCCCGTCTTGCCGCGGTCGCCGCCATCGCGGTCGCCGGCTCGATGCTGCTGACCGCCTGCGGCGACCAGACCGAGAGCGGCTCGACCAAGGAGGGCGGCTCCTCCTCCGCCGCCGCGAGCAAGGCCCCGCTCTTCTCGAAGCTGCCCGCCGACATCCAGAAGGCGGGTGTCATCAAGGTCGGCACGGACGCCTCGTACGCCCCGATGGAGTTCACCGACGGCGGCAAGATCGTCGGTGTCGACCCGGACCTCGGCGCGGCCCTCAGCAAGCAGCTCGGCGTCAAGCTCGAGTTCGTCTCGGGCACCTTCGACGGCCTGATCACCTCGATCTACACCGGCCGCCAGCAGCTGATCATGTCCTCGATGACGGACAACAAGAAGCGCCAGGAGGGCCTGGACGACAACGGGAAGAAGATCGGCAAGGGCATCGACTTCGTCGACTACTTCAGCTCCGGCGTCTCCCTGCTGGTCAAGAAGGGCAACCCGCAGAACGTCAACTCCCTCGACGACCTCTGCGGCAAGACCGTCGCCGTCCAGCGCGGCACGATCTACGAGGACACCTTCAAGGCGCAGGCCACCAAGTGCGGCGACAAGAAGCTGACCATCCAGGCCTTCGACACCGACGCCGAGGCCCAGACCCGCGTGAAGGCGGGCGGCGCGGTCGCCGACCTGAACGACTACCCGGTCGCCTCGTACATCGCGAAGACCTCGGGCGGCGGCAACGACTTCGAGGTCACCGGCAACCAGAGCGACGTCGGCCTCTTCGGCATCGGCGTCTCCAAGGACAACACCCAGCTGCGCGACGCCGTCAAGGAAGCGCTCGACGCGATCATCAAGGACGGCTCCTACGCCGAGGTCCTGAAGAAGTGGGACGTCGAGGGCAGCGCGGTCAAGTCGGCCACGATCAACGCCGGCAAGTGACCTCTCCTCGTACCACTGAAGGGCAGTCGTCATGACTGACAAGATCAGCAAGGACCCGGCCGCCGCTCCGGCCGGGCCCACCCCCTCGGGCGTCCCCTACGAGGCGATCAAGGCCATCCCCGTGCGGCACTACGGCCGCTGGGTCAGTGCCGTCGTGGTCGTCGTCCTCCTCGGGTGGCTCGTCTACGCCTTCTCCCAGGGCGACGTCGTCTGGGCCACGGTGTGGGACAAGGTGTTCGACCCCTCCGTCATCGACGGCATGTGGAACACCATCATCATCAGCATCGCGTCCATGGCGCTGGGCCTCGTCCTCGGCATCGTCTTCGCCGTGATGCGGCTCTCCAAGAACCCGGTGACCGGCGCGGTCGCCTGGCTCTACATCTGGTTCTTCCGCGGCACCCCGGTCTACGTCCAGCTGCTCGTCTGGTTCAACCTGTCGCTGATCTTCCACTACATCAACCTCGGGCCGATCTACAAGAACGAGACCGTGGACGTCATGACGCCGTTCATGGTCGCCCTGCTGGGCCTCGGCCTGAACGAGGGCGCCTACATGGCGGAGATCGTCCGCGCCGGCATCCAGTCGGTCGACGAGGGCCAGACCGAGGCGGCGCACGCGCTGGGCATGTCCTCGACGAAGACCATGGGCCGCATCGTGCTCCCGCAGGCCATGCGCGTGATCGTGCCGCCGACGGGCAACGAGTTCATCAACATGCTGAAGACCTCGTCCCTGGTCTCGGCCGTGCAGTACACCGAACTGCTCCGCGCCTCGTCGAACATCGGCAACACGGCCGGCGCCGTGATGGAGATGCTGTTCGTCGCCTCCATCTGGTACCTCGCGCTGACCAGCGTGTTCAGCGTCGGCCAGTACTACCTGGAGCGTCGTTTCGCCCGCGGTTCGACGCGCAACCTGCCGCCCACCCCGTGGCAGCGGGTCAAGGCGAACCTCACCACGTTCAAGCGTTCCCCGGAGGCGACCCGATGACCGGCCAGCCCATGGTCAAGGCCGAAGGCGTCCACAAGTCCTACGGCGCGGCCCACATCCTCCGAGGCATCGACCTCGAAGTGCAGAACGGCGAGGTCTTCTGCCTCGTCGGCCCCTCCGGCTCCGGAAAGTCGACCTTCCTGCGCTGCATCAACCACCTGGAGCGCATCGACGGCGGCCGGCTGTCCGTCGACGGCGAGCTGGTCGGCTACAAGCAGAAGGGCGACAAGCTCTACGAGCTGAAGGACAGCGAGGTCGCGGTCCAGCGCCGTGACATCGGCATGGTCTTCCAGCGCTTCAACCTCTTCCCGCACATGACGGCCCTGGCCAACGTCATGGAGGCGCCCGTCCAGGTGAAGGGCGAGTCCAAGGCGGTGGCGCGCGAGCGTGCCGAGCGCCTGCTCGACCGGGTCGGCCTGCGGGACAAGATGGGGAACTACCCGTCCCAGCTCTCCGGCGGCCAGCAGCAGCGCGTGGCCATCGCCCGCGCGCTGGCGATGGAACCGAAGCTGATGCTCTTCGACGAGCCGACCTCGGCGCTCGACCCGGAGCTCGTGGGCGACGTCCTCGACGTCATGCGGGACCTGGCCGAGTCGGGCATGACGATGATCGTCGTCACGCACGAGATGGGCTTCGCCCGGGAGGTCGGCGACTCGCTGGTCTTCATGGACGGCGGCGTGGTGGTCGAGGCGGGCAACCCGCGGGACGTCCTGACGAACCCGCAGCAGGACCGGACGAAGGCGTTCCTTTCGAAGGTGCTGTAAGACGCACGGTGCCGTAAGAGCACGGCACCGCAAGGCGCACGGAAAGGGGCGGTACGGGCAGAAGCCCGTACCGCCCCTTTCGCGCACCGCGGCTACTTCACGGCTACTTCACGGCGAGGACGAGGCTGTCGCAGGGCGAGGCCCAGACCGTCCGGGCCTCGCCGAAGCCGGCGGCGCGGAGGGTGTCGGCGTGCCAGGCGGCGGAGGGGGCGTCGCCGTCGGCGTGCTCGCCGTAGATCTCGAAGCGGCGGGCGGTGGGCTCGGCGAGGACCGGGTCCTTGGCGGCGACGGCCCACCAGTCGGCCCAGTCGAGGACTCCGTCGGCCTTCTCCCGGTCCATGCGGGCGTGCCGCAGGGCGCGCTCGGCGGCGTTGATGCGGGGCGTGGCCTCGTCGATCATGTGGTCGGCGTTCATGAAGACCCCGCCGTCGCGGACGAGGCCGGCGAGCTGCCCGTAGAGGGCCGTCAGGGGCTCGCTGTGGAGCCAGTGGAGGGCGGTGGCGGTGAGGACGGCGTCGTACGAGCCGTACGGCAGGCTCGCGGCCCAGGAGGGGTCCTTGAGGTCGGCGGTGACGAAGGTGACGCGCTCGTCGCCGGCGAAGGAGCCTTCGGCGATGGCGAGGAGGGCCGGGTCGAGGTCGACGCCGACGCTGGTCGCGTCGGGGAACCTCCGGAGCAGCCGGCTCGTGATACTTCCCGTACCGCAGGCGAGGTCGAGGACGCGGGGCTTCGGCCCCACCAGCGCCTCGACCATGTCGAGCATCACGCGGAACCGCTCCTCCCGGTCCGGCATGTACCACTCCTGCTGACGGTCCCAGCTCTGCTGCCAGGCTGCCCAGTCGGTTCCGGTCATGGTGGTTCCTCCCCGCCTTCGTAATACCCTCGAAGGGGAAACAGGCGTTACCCCTTTCGACCGAGACACTAGCCCGCCGAAGTAAGGACTACAAGTGGAACTGGCCCATTACTCGGATTTCGCCGTACGCCTGGTCAACACCGAGGAGCCGGCCCGCAACAAGGACGCGCTGACCTCCGTCGAGGTGCTCCGGGAGCTCTTCGGCCCCGCCACCCAGATGGCCCGGCGGGTCACGGAGGCGGACCTGCCGCGCTTCCGCACGGTGCGGGCACGCCTGCGGGCGGTCTTCGCGGCGGCGGACGAGGGCGACCACACGGGGGCGGTCGACCTCCTCAACTCCCTCCTCCTGGAGTTCCCGGTCAGCCCGCAGATCTCCGGCCACGACACCCTCGACGAGGAGGGCCGGCCCCGGTGGCACATGCACCTCGCCGACCACTCCTCGAACGCGACCACGGGCTACGCCGCGATCTCCGCGATGGGCCTCGCCTTCCACCTGACGGAGTTCGGCGCGGACCGGCTCGGCCTCTGCCAGGCGCCGCCCTGCCGCAACGCCTACCTGGACACCTCCACCAACCGCTCCCGCCGCTACTGCTCGGACCGCTGCGCGACCCGCGCCAACGTGGCCGCCTACCGGGCCCGCAAACGCCTGGAGGCCGAGCGCACGGGCCTCACGGAGGACACCAGCCAGGAGAGCATCACGCCCGGCGAACGCTGACGCCCCGGCGTCACCGGCCGGTACCGCGCCCACACCCGCCCGAGAACCAGTTCGGGCGGTACGGCTCCGAAGACCCGGCTGTCCCCCTCGGCGTCCGGGTTGTCCCCGAGCACCCACCAGCCGCCGTCACGTCGCTCGATCAGCCGCTTCACGATGAGCAGATCCTGCTGGAGCGGATGCCGCAGCACGGCCACACACCCGGCCCGCAGCCGCGCCCCGTACCGTACGAGCAGCTGATCGCCGTGCAGCAGCGTGGGCACCATCGACACCCCCGTCACCTCGGCGATCCCGAAGGGCGCACCGGCCTCGGCCACCCTCTCCCGCCCCGATTCCCTCATCCGGCACCTCCCGGCCACGTCTGCCCAGCCTCGTCCACTCGTACACGAGTCCCATGGTGACCCTGGACTTTTGACCTAAGCCCCAGGGGGCGCCCGCGAAAACGCCCTTCTCACCGAGTAATGTCCCACCTGAGAAGACGATCACGAGGAAGGACGGCTCAATGCTCTCCCGCCTGTTTGCCCCCAAGGTGAAGGTCAGCGCCCACTGCGACCTCCCGTGCGGCGTGTACGACCCGGCCCAGGCCCGCATCGAGGCCGAGTCCGTCAAGGCTGTCCAGGAGAAGTACCTGGCCAACGACGACCCGCACTTCCGCGCGCGCGCCACGGTCATCAAGGAGCAGCGCGCCGAGCTCGCCAAGCACCACGTCTCGGTGCTCTGGAGCGACTACTTCAAGGCCCCGCACTTCGAGAAGTACCCCGAGCTCAACCAGCTGGTCAACGACACCCTGAAGGCCCTCTCGGCCGCCAAGGCGTCGACGGACCCGAAGACGGGCGAGAAGGCGCTGGAGCTCATCGCCGAGATCGACCGCATCTTCTGGGAGACGAAGAAGGCCTGACCTTCTGATTCCCACCCGGAGGGGTACGGCCGCCCGGCGGCCGTGCCCCTCCGCGCGTTTCCACGGTCCGGGCGCCTCCGGGTGCTCCTACGCCCCCGTCGGCAGGGAGTAGCGGCGCTTCTCCCTGGAGGTCGCTCCCAGGCGGTCGTAGAAGCGGATCGCGTCCTCGTTCCAGGCGGGGGTCTGCCACTGGACCTCCGGGAGGCCCAGGGTGCGGGCCTCGGTGCGGATCGCCGCCATCAGGAGGGGACCGAGGCCGTGGCCCCGGGAGGTTTCGGTGAGGTAGAGGCAGTCCATGTGGAGGTACTCCGTGCCGTCCCAGGTGGAGAGCTCCGGGGCGCAGGTGGCGTAGCCCGCGAGGGTGCCGTCGGGGAGGGCGGCGACGAAGCAGCGGAGGCGGGGCGGTTCGGGGCCGAAGAGGAGGGCGGCGAGGCGGTCCGCGAGGCCGGGGGCCGGGGGCGCGGCCTTCTCGTACGCCGCGTGCTCGGTGATCAGCTCGACGACCCGGGGCAGGTCCTCGGGGTGTGCGTGTCGTACCACGGCCTCGCGTTCGCTCATACGGCCATCATGCACGGTCCCACCGACAGCGTGGCCGTCGTTCCCTGGCGGTGGAGCCACTCGCGGTACGGGGCCGCCCGCAGGGCCACCTCCCGGTAGGCCGCGGCGAGTTCGGCGTACAGGACGTCCAGGGGCGCGTCCGGGCGCGCGTACAGCAGGAGCCGGACGCCCAGCGGGTCGCCGCGCAGGGGGCGGATGGCCATGTCCTCGCGCGGGACCGAGGTGGGCTGGCAGGGGGCGACGGCCTCGCCGAGGACGATGAGCGAGGCGGCCGTGTGGTAGTCGCCGTGCAGCAGGGGCGGGTCGATGCCGGCGGCGTCGAGGACCCGTCGGAGGCCGTCCCATTCGCCGTCGACGGTCGGGTCGACCATCCAGTGGTCGGCGGCGAGGTCGGCGAGGTCCACGACGGTCCCGGCGGCGGCCGGGTGGTCGGGGGCCATGGAGACGAACTGCGGTTCGCGGGCGACCAGGACCCGGCCCGTGAGGCCTTCGGGGACCCGCAGCGGGCAGCCCTCCACCTCGTGCACGAAGGCCACGTCGAGTTGCCCGGTGGCGACCGTGCGCAGCAGCGCGTTGGCGGAGACGTCCACCCGGAGGCCGACGTCCGTGCCGGGCAGCCGTTGCCGGAGCCGGCGCAGCCAGCCCGGGAGCGCCCGGCTGGCGGTGGAGCCGACGCGGAGTCCGGGCCCGTCGGCGCGGGCGGCGGCGGCCCGGGTCTCGGTGACGAGCGCGGCCATGTCGGCGACCAGGGGGCGGGCCCTGCTGAGCAGGGAGCGGCCGAGGGGGGTGGGGCGGCAGCCGGTGCGGCCGCGGGAGAAGAGTTCGGCGCCGAGGGAGTTCTCGATGCGGCGCAGCTGGGTGGTCAACGAGGGCTGGCTCATGCCCAGTTGCCGGGCGGCCTTGTGCAGGCTGCCCGTGTCCGCGATGGCGCAGAGCGCGCGCAGATGTCTCACCTCCAGCTCCATGCCCCCGAGGGTAGGGCGGGCTCCCCGCGTCACACCAGACGCCGGGGAAGCATCAATCTCCTTTGATTCAGAGGGAGTTGATGCTGCTCACCCCTGTGATGCGGTGAGGCTATCGGCGGTTGGCATCATCCCCGGACGGGTCGGCTCCCCCGAGACTCTCCCCGACACCAACAGGAGGAGCCCCCCATGCGTCACCCCAAGGTCCTCACTTCCGTGCTGACCGCCGCCCTCGGTCTCGGTCTCGCCGCTTCCTTCGGTACGGCCCCGGCGGCAGCGGTCGGCACGGGCACCACCAGCGCCTTCGGCGCCTCCGGCAACGCCGCCGTGGCGTACGCCGGTTCGGCCGAGGAGGCCAAGGCCAACAAGGCCTTCTTCGACGCCGTCATGAGGTCGGTGGCGAAGAAGCGGGCCGCCACGCCCGGCGCGACCGCCGTCACCGTCGTCTACAGCGCCGCCAACGCGCCGAGCTTCCGCACCCAGATCGCCCGATCCGCCCAGATATGGAACAGCTCGGTGGTGAACGTCCGGCTCGTCGAGGGCAGCAACCCGGACTTCGCCTACTACGAGGGCAACGACTCCCGTGGCTCGTACGCCAGCACCGACGGCCACGGCAGCGGCTACATCTTCCTCGACTACCGGCAGAACCAGCAGTACAACTCGACCCGGGTCACGGCCCACGAGACCGGGCACGTCCTCGGGCTGCCGGACCACTACAGCGGCCCGTGCAGCGAGTTGATGTCGGGCGGCGGTCCCGGCACGTCCTGCCAGAACGCCCAGCCGAACGCGCAGGAGCGCTCCCGCGTCGACCAGCTGTGGCGTTACGGTCTCGCCTCCGCCTTCAAGGGCTGACCGGGAGTCGAGCCGGGTACGACGGTGGCGCCCCCTCCCCGGGGCGCCATCCGTGCGTTCAGGCCGTCTGGAGGAGCCTGCGGCCGAAGTCCGCGCCGGGCGGCAGCTGGCTCCGCACCCGCTCCAGGGCCTCCTCGAAGTCGCCCCCCGCGACGCACGCCTCGAAGGCGGCGCCGCCGTAGTGCAGCGTCAGGCTGAGGTCGGCGCGCTCGCCGAGCGTCAGCAGGCAGGCCAGGGTGGCCTGCTGGGCGGCGCCGTCCACGACGACGGGAAGCGGCAGGTCCCATTCCAGGACGCAGCCGGTGAGGGCCCGCCCGCCCTCGTCGGCGGCGCCGAGCGCGGCGAAGCTCTCGCCCGTGTACTCGATGCCCCTGATCCGGGTGGCGACGCGCCGCCCGTCGGCCGTGATGACGATCGCTTCCGCGCCGCTGCGGTCCCGGTACCAGCCGGTCCAGACTTCTGTCGACTCCGATGACATGCGCGGACTGTAGCCGCATGACGGGCTTCGCCGCGCGTCCGGTCACCCGGGGGCCGGACTTCTCCCGATCTCGCCGTTCTTGCCGGTCACGTGCGTGGTAGCGGCTTCCGCCCCCTCGTAGAGCGGGCAGTCGGGATTGCGGCAGGGCTGCACCTCCCACTCCGGCACCCAGGCCCCGAGGACCTTGTGCCGGGTGGCCAGCACGGCGAGCGGTCCGCCGCAGGCCGGACAGTGGCGCTCCGCCAGGGGGTCCCGCGTGGTGCGGGGCGTCTCCTCACCCATGCATCCAGGGTAGGTCGCCCCGCGCGACGCCGCCCGCCGCCGGGGAGGGGGCCGCTACCGCTTCCTGGTGTACGTACGGACGAGCACGCCGTTCCCGAAGGCGCGGACGTCGCCGAGTTCGAAGTCCCGGGGCTCGAAGCCGGCGCCGAACATCGGCATGCCGGTGCCGTAGACCTGCGGGTACGTCTTGATGACCAGCTCGTCGATCTCCTCGATGAGCTCGCCGGCGATGGTGGAGCCGCCGCAGAGGTAGATGCCCAGCGGGCCGTCCTCGGCCTTGAGCTCGCGGACCCGGCCCACCAGGTCGTCGGCGATCAGCTCGACGTTCGGGTGGGGCGACTCGGCGAGCGAGCGGGTGGCGACGAACTCGCGCAGGTGGTTGTACGGGCTGGTGATGCCGATGTCGAGGGCGAGCTGGTAGGAGCGCCTGCCCTGGACGAGGGTGTCGAAGTGCCTGTTCTCGGCGTCGATCCCGAACATCTCGCGCCCATGCGTCGGGACGGTCTCGGGGTACTCGGCGTTCATGGCCGCCATGTACTCGCCGTTCGTGAACTTGAACATCGAGGTGGCGTCGCCCTCGGGGTCGCCGATGAAGCCGTCGATGGTGCAGGCGATGTAGTACGTGAGCTTGCGCAAACCGGTCCTCTTCGTGTCGGGAGTGCGGCTGCGTCCGCAACCACGACAGTTATAGTGCTTCACCTGTAGTGGTTGCGCAAGACATTTCTTCGAGGGAGTCCGAACATGGCGAGAAACCCGGAGCGCCGCACGAACCTGCTCGACGCCGCGATCGAGGTCCTGGCGGACGAAGGCGCCCGCGGGCTGACCTTCCGGGCGGTCGACGCCCGGGCGGGGGTCCCCACGGGCACCTCGTCCAACTACTTCAGCGACCGGGACCAGCTGCTCTCCCAGGTCGGCGACCGGATCTTCGTCCGGCTCACCCCGGACCCGGAGGCCGCGGCGGCCGCCATGCGGCCGGCTCCCAGCCGGGAGCTCGTGCTCGACCTGATGCGCTGGATCGCCCGCAGGCTCGCGGCCGAGCGCACCTGCTACCTCGGGCTCTTCGAGCTCCGCCTCGAAGCCGTCCGCCGCCCCGAGCTGAGGACCCAGCTCACCAAGGTGCTCCGTTCCGACCTGGACGCGAACGTCCAGGGGCACCTCGCCGCCGGGATGCCCGGGGACGCGGACACGGTCCGCCTGCTGTACTTCGCCCTCACCGGGCTGCTCCTCGACCACTTCACGGTCCCGGGGATCCTCGGCGACCGGGACCTGGACGACATGATCGAGACCGTGGTCACCCGGATCGTCCCCGAGGCGTGAGCCGTCGCGGCCGGGTCAGCGCGTGCGCCGCGTGACGAACTCCGCGAGGGCGAGCAGGTCCTCCGCCGCCGCCAGGTCCGGCACCGCCTGGGCCAGGTGCTCGACGGCGCGGCCCATGCGCTCGGCCGCCTGGGCCTGCGCCCAGTCCCGGCCGCCGGCCCGCTCGACGGCGTCCGCCGCCGCCCGTACCGCCGCCGCGTCGAGGGTGGGCCGGGAGTACAGCTCGGCCAGCTCCTCCCCCGCGGGGGTGCCGGAGGTGAGCGCCGCCACCACCGGGAGCGACTTCTTGTGGGCGACGAGGTCGGCACCGGCCGGCTTGCCCGTGCGCTCCGGGTCGCCCCAGATGCCGATGAGGTCGTCGATCAGCTGGAAGGCGAGACCGGCCTCCCGGCCGAAGGCGTCCATCGCCGCGACCTCCTCCTCCCCCGCGCCCGCGTAGAGCGCGCCGAGGGCGCAGGAACAGCCGAGCAGGGCACCGGTCTTGGCGGTGGCCATGGCCAGGCACTCGTCGAGGGAGACCTCGCGCGGGTCGCGCCGCTCGAAGGCGCAGTCGGCCTGCTGGCCGGCGCAGAGCTCGATGATGCAGGCGGCGAGGCGCGCGGAGGCCGCGGCGGACGCCGGGTGCGGATCCTCGGCGAGCAGGCGCAGGGCCAGTGCGCTCATCGCGTCGCCGGCCATGAGGGCGTCGGGGATGCCGAAGACGGTCCAGGCGGTGGGCCGGTGCCGGCGGGTCGGGTCCTCGTCGACGATGTCGTCGTGGAGCAGGGTGAAGTTGTGCGCGAGCTCCACCGCCGCCGCGGCCTTCACGGCCCGGGTCTCGTCGGCGCCGAGGGCACGGGCCGCCGCGAGGACCAGGGCGGGCCTGATCGCCTTGCCCGGCTGTCCCGCGTCCGGGGTGCCGTCGGCGCGCTCCCAGCCGAAGTGGTACATCGCCACCCGCCGCATGGAGTCCGGCAGGGAGTCGACGGTCGAGCGCAGTTGGGGGTTGACGGCGGTGCGCGTCCGGTCGAGGAGCGCCACGGCCCCCTGACCGTCGGCGACGGCGTCCGTGCTGGTCATGGTCACGGTCTTTTCCTTCGCATCCTTCGCGGCGGTCCCGCACGGCGGTTCTTCGCCGTGCGGGGCCGGGTGCTCCCGGGGGCGGGCGGGTCCGCTCCCCGCCCCCGGGTGCCGCCGGCTCAGCGCCAGCGGCTGACCTCGACGTTCTCCAGGACGCCGAGGGCGTCCGGGACGAGGATCGCCGCCGAGTAGTAGGCCGTGACCAGGTAGGAGATGATCGCCTGCTCGTCGATGCCCATGAAGCGGACGGAGAGGCTGGGCTCGATCTCGTCGGGGAGGCCGGTCTGGTGCAGACCGATGACGCCCTGCTCGGCCTCGCCGGTACGCATGCAGATGATCGAGGTGGTCCGGGCGTCCGAGACCGGGATCTTGTTGCACGG
Organism: Streptomyces sp. NPDC053513; assembly: GCF_044544765.1. Classification (NCBI taxonomy): domain Bacteria; kingdom Bacillati; phylum Actinomycetota; class Actinomycetes; order Kitasatosporales; family Streptomycetaceae; genus Streptomyces; species Streptomyces sp. NPDC053513. The sequence continues at coordinate 170,468 of NZ_JBITXP010000009.1, read as the reverse complement.
GTAGATCGGCACACCGCGCCAGGTCGGGATGCGGTTGCCCGCGATCTCGATGGTCTCGGGCACGAGTCCGCGCTTGTTGAGCTCGCGGCCGAAGGCGGCGATGGCGCGGGGGTGGGCGAGGAACATCTTGGAGCCCCGGCGGCGGGAGAGCAGCTCGTCCATGTCGTCCGGGCTGGGGACGCCGTCGTGCGGCTGGAGCCGCTGACCGTAGTCGCAGTTGGAGAGGAGGCCGAACTCCTTGTTGTTGACGAGCTCGTGCTCCTGGCGCTCGCGGAGCGCCTCGACCGTGAGCCGCAACTGCTGCTCGGTCTGGTTCATCGGCTGGTTGTAGAGGTCGGCGACGCGGCTGTGGACCTTCAGCACGGTCTGGGCGACGCTCAGCTCGTACTCACGGGGCGAGGCGTCGTAGTCGACGTAGGTGTGCGGGACGACCGCCTCGCCGACGTGGCCGGCGGAGAGGTCGATGGCCGCCTCGCCGTACGTGTTGGTGCGCTGCTCGGGCATCGACGCCACGCCCGCGAGGTGGGCGGCGAGCGAGCCGGCGCGCTCCGCGAGGTTCCGTACGTCGGCACGGGTGAGCTCCAGGACCGTGCAGGCGGTGGCGGCCCGGGCGGTCCAGTCCCAGGTGGCGTCCTCCCGGACCAGGGCGTCCTCGCCGAGGTAGGCGCCGTCGGCGAGGACGCCGAGCACGGCCTCGTCGCCGTAGGGCCCCTCGCCGATCTGCTCGATGCGGCCGTGCGCGAGGAGGTACACCCGGTCGGTGGGCGCGCCCGCGACGGCGATGGTCTCGCCCGCCGCGTACTCCCGCTGGGTGCAGCGGGCCGCGAGCTCGGTCAGCGCGGTCTCGTCCTCGTAGCCGCGCAGGGCGGGGAGTTCGCCGAGTTCGGCGGGGATCACCGCGACGCGCTCTCCGGTCTGGACGAAGGTCACGCGGCCGTCGCCCACGGAGTAGCTGAGCCTCCGGTTCACCCGGTACGTGCCACCCTGCACCTGGACCCACGGCAGCGTCCGCAGCAGCCACCGGGAGGTGATCTCCTGCATCTGCGGGGCCGACTTGGTGGTCGTGGCGAGGTTCCGCGCGGCGGCGGTCCCGAGACTCTGCTGCGGGGCCTGCTGCTCCGCGCGGACCTCGCCGTCAACCGAACCAACGGACATGGAACTCCCTCTCGTATGACTGAGTTGCGAGAGAAGCCTTTCAGCACGGAGCGTGTCGCCGCCATTACACATTCGGGTGGGACTGTTCGACGATCTTCGGGGCATGTCACGTGATTTCCATCCGAACAGCGCAGCCCCACCCGTCTCCTGACGTTCTGTCCGGATCGGCTCGCACACGGTCCGAACGGATGGCGGCGGAGTGGCGGACTCCGGTACTCCGGAAGTTCACCCCGTCCTCCGGAAGGAGTCGGTCATGGCCTCACCCATGTCCGCGAACCGGTTCCTCGGCGCGCTGCGCGACGAGGGCCTCGCGGTCGTCCAGGTCGGCGACTGGTCCACCCACAACCGCAACCACAAGGGCCCCTGGGGCCCGGTGCACGGCGTGATGATCCACCACACCGTGACCCGCGGCACCGCCCGCACCGTCCAGATCTGCCGGGACGGTTACGAGTCCCTCCCGGGGCCCCTCTGCCACGGCGTGATCGCCAAGGACGGCACGGTCCACCTCGTCGGCTACGGGCGCGCCAACCACGCGGGGCTCGGCGACGACGAGGTCCTCCGGGCGGTCATCGCCGAGCGGCGGCTGCCGCCGGACGACGAGGCCACCACGGACGGCAACCGGCACTTCTACGGCTTCGAGTGCGAGAACCTCGGCGACGGCGAGGACCCGTGGCCGAAGGTCCAGCTGGAGGCCATCGCGAAGGCAGCGGCCGCCGTCTGCCGGGTGCACGGCTGGACGCACCGCTCGGTCATCGGGCACCGGGAGTGGCAGCCGGGCAAGGTGGACCCGCGCGGGTTCACCATGGCGTCGATGCGCGAGCGGATCGCCGACCAGCTGCGCTGACCCGGAGCCGACCTGCCGCGCCGGCCCCCGAGGGGGCGGCGAGAATGGCCGGGTGAACGTGCTCGACCTGTCCCGTCTGCGGCCCCGCCTCCCGTCGCCCCTGGAGGCGGTGGAGGACGAGCGCTTCGCCCGGCGCGGCCTCACGCTGCTGCTGAAGCGCGAGGACCTCATCCACCCCGACCTGCCGGGCAACAAGTGGCGCAAGCTCGCGCTCAACCTGCGCGAGGCGGCCGGCCGGCCCGTGCTGACCTTCGGCGGCGCGTACTCCAACCACCTGCGGGCGACGGCCGCCGCCGGCCGGCTGCTCGGCTTCCCCACGGTCGGGGTGGTGCGGGGCGACGAGCTGGCCGGGCGGCCGCTCAACCCCTCGCTCGCGCGGTGCGCGGCGGACGGGATGCGCCTGGAGTTCGTGGACCGGGCCACGTACCGGGCGAAGAACGACCCGGCCGTGCTCGCGGCGCTCCTGGAGCGGGCGGCCCCCGCGGGCGCGTACGTGGTGCCGGAGGGCGGCAGCAACGCGCCGGCCGTCCACGGGTGCGTGGAGCTGGGCCGCGAGCTCGCCGGGGCGGCGGACACGGTCGCGGTCGCCTGCGGCACGGGCGGCACCCTGGCGGGGCTCGCGGCCGGACTCTCCCCGGGGCAGCGGGCGCTGGGCGTCCCGGTGCTCAGGGGCGGCTTCCTCGGCGGGGAGGTCCGCGCCCTCCAGGAGGCGGCCTTCGGGGGGCCGCGCGGGGAATGGAGCCTGGACGAGCGCTTCCACGGCGGGGGCTACGCGCGCGTGCCCCCCGCCCTGGAGGCGTTCGCACAGGACTTCGAGGAACGGCATGGACTCGCCATCGAGCGGCTGTATGTCGCCAAAATGCTGTACGGCCTGACGGTCCTCGCGGAGGAGGACGCCTTCCCGCCGGGCACCCGGCTCGCGGCGGTGATCACGGGCGGGCCGGACTAGGGGGTGTCCGACCGTTCCCGTCGGATCGGGCCGGGCTCGCGGGGCCCGATCCGACGGGCAGGCCCTCGTCAGTCGTCGATCTCCCGGTAGGCCGCCGCCTCCTCCAGGTCCAGGCGGCGGAGCAGGGTGCGCATCATCTCGTCGTCGATCCGGCGGGCGTCGCGCAGCTGGACGAAGACCTCGCGCTCGGCGTCGATCACCTCGCGCGAGAGGCGGCGGTAGGTGTCGTCCGCGGTCTCCCCCGTGATCTCGTTGACCGCGCCGAGCCGTTCCCACACGGCGTTGCGGCGCCGCTCCAGGACCGTGCGCAGCCGGTCGGCGAGGGGTTTCGGCAGGGCGTTGCGCTCGTCGGCGAGGAGGGCGTCCAGGCGCTCCTCGGCAGCCCGCGAGGCCTCGCTCTGGGCCTGCGCCTCGGCCAGGGTCTCGGCGTACCGGTCGCGTCCGGGGAGCTTCAGGAGCCGGATCAGGGGCGGCAGGGTGAGGCCCTGCACCACGAGGGTGCCGATCACGGTGGTGAAGGTGAGGAAGAGGACGAGGTTGCGGGCCGGGAACTCCTCGCCGTCGGTGGCGACGGGGATGGAGAAGGCGATGGCCAGGGAGACCACGCCGCGCATGCCGGCCCAGCCGACGACGAGCGGCGCCCGCCAGTCCACCTCGGGCTCCCGCTCCCGGATGCGCGGGGACGCCCAGCGGGGCAGGAAGGTCGCCGGGTAGACCCAGAGGAACCGGACGACGACCACGGCGACGAAGACCCCGGCCGCGTACCAGGCCGCCTCGCCCATGCCGTACCGGCCGAGTCCCCGGACGACGTACGGCAGCTGGAGGCCGATCAGGGCGAAGACGGAGGACTCCAGGACGAAGGCGACCATCTTCCAGACGGCCTCCTCCTGGAGCCGGGTCGCGAAGTCGACCTTCCAGTTCTTGTGGCCGAGGAAGAGGCCGACCACGACGACCGCGAGCACGCCGGAGGCGCCGACCTCCTCGGCCGCGGCGTACGCGATGAACGGGATGAGCAGGGAGAGGGTGTTCTGGAGGAGGGCCTCGCGCAGATGCGTGCGGAGCCAGTGGATCGGGACCATCAGGACCAGGCCGACGCCGATGCCGCCGATCGCGGCGAGCGCGAACTCCCCCAGGCCGCCGGCCCAGCTGACGCCCTCGCCGACGGCGGCCGCGAGGGCGACCTTGTACGCGGTGATCGCGGTGGCGTCGTTCACGAGGGACTCGCCCTGGAGGATCGTGGTGATCCGGTTCGGCAGACCGAGCCTGCGGGCGATGGCGGTGGCGGCGACCGCGTCCGGCGGGGCGATCACGGCGCCGAGCACCAGGGCGGCGGTGAGCGGCAGGTCGGGCACGAGGACGTAGGCGAGCCAGCCCACGGCCACGGTGGCGAAGAGGACGTAGCCGACGGAGAGCAGGGCGACGGGCCGGATGTTGGCCCGCAGGTCGAGGTACGAGGATTCGACGGCGGCCGTGTAGAGGAGCGGGGGCAGGATCAGCGGGAGCACGATGTGCGGGTCGAGGGTGTAGTCGGGGACCCCCGGGAGGTACGAGGCGGCGAGGCCGACCGCGACGAGCAGCAGCGGGGCGGGCACCGGGGTCCTGCGGGCGAACCCGGCCACGGCGGCGCTCGCCGCCACCAGTGCCACCAGCTGTAGTGCGTCCATGTCCGACCCCGTTCCCCTGCCGCAACGTAACCTGGCCATCATGAGCGAGTGCCCTCACCTGGCCGAAATGCCGCGCCCCGAGCCGGCGCCGCTGGCCGAGACGTGTCCCGAGTGCCTGGCGGACGGCACGCATCCGGTCCAGTTGCGGCTCTGTCTGAGCTGCGGGCACGTGGGCTGCTGCGACTCCTCGGCGGGGCGGCACGCGACGGGGCACTTCTCCTCCACCGGGCATCCGGTGATGCGGACCTTCGAGCCGGGCGAGTCCTGGCGGTGGTGCTTCGTCGACGGTTCGATCGTCTGACGGCCGGGGCGCCGCCCCGCGGCCGGTGCGGTCACGGACGGTTCGACGGCCCGGACGCTGGGTACGTCACCCCTCCGCGGGTTCTCCGCGGCTGCCGGCGCGGGGGGCGGGGAGACCGCCGGTCTCCAGGGCTCACGGCGACACGGCAGGATGGATCGCGATAGCGTCACGGCGGACCGCGCAGGCTCCCTGCGTACCCGCCCGGTCCGGGGGCCTCTCCCCCGGGCCCCGAATGAGCTTGTGCCACCTTGGAGGTGAGGGTGTCCCAGATCGCAGGCGAGCCCGGGACCCAGGACTTCGTGGAAGTCCGGCTGCCCGCTGCGGGTGCCTATCTGTCCGTGCTGCGTACGGCCACGGCCGGTCTCGCGGCGCGCTTGGACTTCACCCTCGACGAGATCGAGGACTTGCGGATCGCGGTCGACGAGGCCTGCGCCATCCTGCTCCAGCAGGCCGTGCCGGGGTCCGTCCTCAGCTGTGTCTTCCGGTTGATCGACGACTCGCTCGACGTGACGGTCTCCGCCCCGACGACGGACGGCAGGGCGCCCGAGCGGGACACCTTCGCGTGGACCGTGCTGTCGGCGCTGGCCGGGAAGGTGGAGTCGTCGGTGGCCGAGGACCGTACGGTCTCGATCAGCCTGTACAAACAGCGCGGCGCGGGGCCAGGCCCGGCGTGAGGAGCGGGGACGCGACGGCCGGCATCCCTGAGCAGCAGGCGCGGCCGAACAGGGTCGCTACGGAGCAGGCGGACCAGATGAGCGAGCACGAGCAGCACCCCGAGGTTCCCGAGACACCGGAAGCCTCCGAGGCTCCCGCGCGTCCCGGGGCGCCGACCCCCGACGGGGCCGGGGCGGGCGGGGCGGTCGAGGCGGCTTCGGCGGCGGCTTCGACGGCGGAGAAGACCGGGGACGGCGACGAGGACGACGAGGGGCCGGACGCCCACGCCGTCCCGGACCCGCACGACCGGAGCGGCGCCCGCGCCCTCTTCGTCCGGCTGCGCGAGCTGCCCGAGGGCTCCCCGGAGAAGGCGGAGCTGCGCAACCGGCTGGTACGCATGCACCTGCCGCTGGTGGAGCACCTGGCCCGGCGCTTCCGCAACCGCGGCGAGCCGCTGGACGACCTGACGCAGGTGGCGACGATCGGTCTGATCAAGTCGGTCGACCGGTTCGACCCGGAGCGCGGGGTGGAGTTCTCCACGTACGCGACGCCGACGGTGGTCGGCGAGATCAAGCGCCACTTCCGTGACAAGGGGTGGGCGGTCCGGGTGCCGCGCCGGCTCCAGGAGCTGCGGCTCTCGCTGACCACGGCGACGGCGGAGCTCTCGCAGCAGCACGGCCGCTCGCCGACGGTGCACGAGCTGGCGGAGCGGCTCGGGATCTCCGAGGAGGAGGTCCTGGAGGGGCTGGAGTCGGCCAACGCCTACTCGACGCTCTCCCTGGACGTCCCGGACACGGACGACGAGTCGCCGGCGGTGGCGGACACGCTGGGCGCGGAGGACGAGGCCCTGGAGGGGGTCGAGTACCGGGAGTCGCTCAAGCCGCTCCTGGAGGACCTGCCGCCCCGGGAGAAGCGGATCCTGCTGCTTCGTTTCTTCGGGAACATGACCCAGTCGCAGATCGCGCAGGAGGTGGGCATCTCGCAGATGCACGTCTCCCGGCTGCTCGCCCGGACGCTCGCCCAGCTGCGGGAGAAGCTCCTCGTCGAGGAGTGATCCCCGTCAGGCCTCCTGGCCGGGGCGCCGGATGCCGAGCGCCTCGGTCGTGGCCGGGTTGAGGAGGAGGACGAGGCCGGTCACGGCGAGGACGGCGACGACGATCCCGTAGGGGATCACGCCGTCGGTCCGGAGCATCTGCCAGGCGACCGGCAGGGCGAGGATCTGGGTGATCACGGCCGGTCCGCGGCTCCAGGAGCGCATTCGCCACAGGCCGCGGGCGGCGGCGAGCGGGATCAGGCCGAGTGCGATCACGGTCACACCGCCGGTCACCCCGCTGGTGAGGTCCCCGCCGCCGGAGCCCCCGTCGAGGAGGGCCCGCACCAGCATGTAGACGCCTCCGGCGAGGAGCCCGAGGGCCTCGACGAGGGCCACGCCCGCGGCGGCGGCCAGGCGGGTGGGGCGGGGGGTCTGCTCCGTACTGCTCATGAAGGGCAGCGTAACGGGGGCGGCCGGAGAACCGGGTCCGGGACCCCGGCCGGGGAGGCGGCGGACCGGCCGGGAGCCGGCCGGGAGCCGGCCGGGATTCCCGGCGGAGGCGCCCGGCGGACCGGCCGGGGTCTCCGGCGGAGGTGTCCGGGGATCGGGCTGGAGTGGGCCCGATACCGCCGGGTAGGTACGCTGGCGCTCATGCGCGCACTTCTCGTGGTCAACCCGGCAGCCACCACCACCAGTGCCCGCACCCGCGACGTGCTGATCCACGCGCTGGCCAGCGAGATGAAGCTGGAGGCGGTCACCACCGAGTACCGGGGGCACGCGCGCGACCTGGGCCGGCGGGCCGCGGAGGCCGGGAACATCGACCTGGTCGTGGCCCTCGGCGGGGACGGCACCGTGAACGAGGTCGTCAACGGTCTGCTGCACGAGGGGCCCGATCCGGAGCGGCTGCCGGGCCTCGCGGTCGTCCCCGGCGGCTCGACCAACGTCTTCGCCCGCGCCCTGGGACTGCCGAACGACGCGGTCGAGGCGACCGGCGCCCTGCTCGACGCGCTGCGTGAGCGGCGGACACGGACGGTGAGCCTCGGGCTGGCGTCCGGGGCGCCGGGCACCGAGGACGAGGCGGTGCCGGAGCGCTGGTTCACGTTCTGTGCCGGACTCGGTTTCGACGCGAGCGTCATCGGCCGGGTCGAACAGCAGCGCGAGCGCGGGAAGAGGTCGACGCACGCCCTCTATCTGCGGCAGGTGGTGCGCCAGTTCCTCGGGGAACCGAACCGCCGGCACGGCACGATCACCCTGGAGCGCCCCGGCGCGGAGCCGGTCGAGGACCTGGTCCTCTCCATAATCTGCAACACCTCCCCCTGGACCTACCTGGGCAATCGCCCGGTGTACGCGTCCCCGGAGGCGTCCTTCGAGACCGCGCTGGACGTGCTCGGACTGCGCCGGCTCTCCACCCCGGCGGTGGCCCGTTACGGCGCCCAGCTGCTCACTTCGACCCCGGAGCGGGGTCCGCGCGGCAAGCATGCCGTGTCTCTGCACGACCTGACCGACTTCACCTTGCATTCGAAGGTTCCCCTCCCTCTGCAGATGGACGGAGACCACCTCGGACTGCGTACGAGCGTGAAGTTCACAGGCGTACGCCGTGCACTGCGTGTGATTGTGTGAGTGGAAGGGCCCAAAGTCCTTTCACTCGAACGTTTAGGCGCGCATCCACCCCTTAGAAGTACGGCTGTGACCTAGCCGACACCGAGGAATCAAAAAAAACTTTCCGGAAGGGGTTGTATCCGCCCCTGGGGTTTGGGAGTCTCTTCTTGGCGATCGGGACGGCCCGCAACACCGGCCTCCACTGAGAGCCAGAACCCCTCCTCAGCACAAGGACCACACCAGTTCACCTGGCAGTCGGCCCTTCCCTTGCGGAGGGATTCGTGAAAGCGTTCACATTCACAAGCAACTCGCACGTAACACCTGAGAGAGGTAGCAGCCATGGACTGGCGTCACAACGCCGTTTGTCGTGAGGAAGACCCCGAGCTGTTCTTCCCCATCGGCAACACCGGTCCTGCGCTGCTGCAGATCGAGGAAGCCAAGGCCGTCTGCCGCCGCTGCCCCGTCATGGAGCAGTGCCTGCAGTGGGCGCTCGAGTCCGGCCAGGACTCCGGCGTCTGGGGTGGCCTCAGCGAGGACGAGCGCCGCGCGATGAAGCGCCGTGCCGCTCGCAACCGGGCGCGTAACGCCAGCGCCTGAGCCACCTGCACAGCCTGAGGCACGCGGCGCGTACACCGCGTACGCAATCACCGCCCCCGAGCCGCAGCGCGCAGAGCAACCCACAGCATTCGAGCCCCGGACCGATTCCCTTCGGTCCGGGGCTCGCTGCTGTGCACCCGCCCGTACGGCTACTTCTGCGATCGCACGGGGATGTCGAGGACCACCTTCGTGCCGCGCTCGGCGCCCGGCAGCATGTCGAAGGAGCCTCCCAACTCCCCTTCCACCAGGGTCCGTACGATCTGCAGGCCGAGGTTGCCGGCCCGCTGCGGGTCGAAGCCCTCGGGCAGGCCGCAGCCGTCGTCCTGGACCGTGATCAGGAGCCGGGCGTCCGCCCGGGCCTCGCCCCGGACCGCGCTGACCTCGACCGTGCCCTGCTCCCCCTGCGCGAAGGCGTGTTCGAGCGCGTTCTGCAGGATCTCGGTGAGGACCATGGAGAGCGGGGTGGCGACCTCGGCGTCGAGGATGCCGAAGCGGCCGTTGCGCCGGCAGGTGACCTTGCCCGGGGAGATCTCGGCGACCATCGCGATGACCCGGTCGGCGATCTCGTCGAACTGCACCCGCTCGTCCAGGTTCTGGGACAGCGTCTCATGGACGATGGCGATCGAACCGACGCGCCGCACGGCCTCGTTGAGGGCCTCGCGGCCCCGGACGGAGTCCATCCGGCGGGCCTGGAGGCGGAGCAGGGCGGCCACCGTCTGGAGGTTGTTCTTCACCCGGTGGTGGATCTCCCGGATGGTGGCGTCCTTGGTGATCAACTCGCGCTCCCGGCGACGCAGTTCGGTGACGTCCCGGAGCAGGACGAGCGAACCGATCCTGGTGCCCTTGGGCTTGAGCGGGATCGCCCGCAGCTGGATCACGCCGCCGTTGCCCTCGACCTCGAACTCCCGGGGCGCGTAGCCGGAGGCCAGCTTGACCAGGGCTTCGTCCACCGGGCCCCGGGAGGGGGCGAGTTCGGCGGTGATCTGGCCGAGGTCCTGACCGACCAGGTCGGCGGCGAGGCCGAGACGGTGGTACGCGGAGAGGGCGTTCGGCGAGGCGTACTGGACGACGCCCTCGGCGTCGAGGCGGACGAGCCCGTCCCCGGCGCGCGGCGAGGAGTCCATGTCGACCTGCTCGCCGGCGAAGGGGAACGTTCCGGCGGCGATCATCTGGGCGAGGTCGGAGGCCGACTGGAGGTAGGTGAGCTCCAGCCGGGAGGGGGTGCGGACGGTCAGCAGGTTGGTGTTGCGGGCGATGACGCCGAGGACCCGGCCCTCGCGGCGCACGGGGATGGACTCGACCCGCACCGGGACCTCCTCGCGCCACTCCGGGTCGCCCTCGCGGACGATCCGGCCCTCGTCGAGGGCGGCGTCGAGCAGCGGGCGGCGGCCGCGCGGGACCAGGTGGCCGACCATGTCGTCCTGGTAGGAGGTCGGGCCGGTGTTGGGCCGCATCTGGGCGACGGAGACGTACCGTGTGCCGTCGAGGGTCGGGACCCAGAGGACGAGGTCGGCGAAGGAGAGGTCGGAGAGCAGCTGCCACTCCGACACCAGCAGATGGAGCCACTCGAGGTCGGAGTCGCTCAGGGCGGTGTGCTGGCGGACGAGGTCGTTCATGGAGGGCACGATGCGAGCGTACCTGCGGAATTACAGGGGCCGTGAACCTGGATCTCCGGGGCCCGGTGTTGGAGGATGGGCCGGGAAGGACCGTGTTCCCGTGGATGGACAGACAAGAATGGTCTAGTCCACAATGAAAAATACAGAGCCTCCATCCTCCCCGCACAGGAGGATGGAACGAGGTACCCGGCGCTCTCTGCCCTGACTGCGCCGAGACCTCCCACACGGCCGAGGGACCGCACACCCCCGGTCGGGCAACTCCGGGCTGCGGTGCCGGGCGGGCTGAGGGTCCCGCCGGGCGCCGCGGCCCGCGGGTTTTCCGGGACCCTTTCCGCACCCGCTCCCGGGGCCTCCTCCGCACCCCTCCCGGGGGCTTCTCCGCGCCCCCTCCGGTCCCTCCGAGTGGCTGGTGCGACAGGTGCGGCCGACGATGGAGACGGTGCCGTCCGCAGGGCGGAACGACGTGAGGAGACGGCCCTCCCCCTGCTAAATTTGGGCTTAGATTGGTCTACACCACCGGCCCCTCACCAGATCGGCAGGCACAGCGTGGAAGTTGTCATCGTCAAGGACGCCAAGGCCGGCGGCGAGCTCATCGCGGACGGCATCGCCGACCTCCTGCGCCGCAAGCCCGACGCGCTGCTCGGCGTGGCCACGGGCTCGACTCCGATCCCGATCTACGACGCCCTCGTCGACCGGGTCTCCGCCGGCACCGTGGACGCCTCCCGGGCGCGGATCGCCCAGCTGGACGAGTACGTCGGCCTGCCCGCGGGGCACCCGGAGTCGTACCGCTCCACCGTGCTCCGCCAGGTCGTCGAGCCGCTCGGGCTCTCCCCGGAGGCCTTCATGGGTCCCGACGGCTCCGCCGAGGACGTCCTGGCGGCCTGCGAGGCCTACGACCGGGCGCTGGCCGAGGCCGGCGGCGTGGATCTGCAGATCCTCGGCATCGGCACCGACGGGCACATCGGCTTCAACGAGCCGTGCTCCTCGCTCGCCTCCCGCACCCGCATCAAGACGCTCACCGAGCAGACCCGCGTGGACAACGCCCGCTTCTTCGACGACGACATCGAGCAGGTGCCGCACCACGTCATCACCCAGGGCATCGGCACCATCCTGGAGGCCCGTCACCTGGTGCTGCTCGCCACCGGCGAGGGCAAGGCCGAGGCCGTGGCGCAGTCCGTCGAGGGCCCCGTGTCGGCGTTCGTGCCGGCCTCCGCGCTGCAGCTGCACCCGCACGCCACGGTCGTCGTGGACGAGGCCGCCGCCTCCAAGCTGAAGCTCGCCGACTACTTCCGCCACACCTTCGCGAACAAGCCCGCCTGGCAGGGCATCTGAGGCGTGCGTACGAAAGGGGCCCGGCACCTGATCCAGGTGCCGGGCCCCTTTCGTACGTCCGCTCCGTCAGGCGCCGGTCCCGACGACGGCCTCCGCGGCGGCGCGGCCGCAGACCCGGGCGGCGCCGTGGGTGGCGATGTGCAGGGCCCCGCGGGGCTCCGCCTCGTCGAGGCCCATCTCGACCACGACGGTGTCGGGGCGGGCCGCGAGGAGGCCGTCCAGGGCCCGGGTCATCCACGGGTGCCGGTGAGCGTCCCGTACGACCGCGACGATCCGCCGCTCCCCCGCGGCGGCCAGGACGGCGTCCACGGACGACTCGCCGTACGAGCCGCTCTCCGTGCCGGGCAGCAGGCGCTCCAGCTCGGCCGCGACGCCCCAGGGCGTCTCGTCGCCGACCGCGAAGTTGGCGACCGGGGTGAAGGAGGCCACGTAGGGAGCACCGGTCATCGGCGTGTACGGCCGCTCCCCCCGGGTGACCTTCAGGGCCCGGCGGGCGGCGACGAGTCCGATGTCGGTGCCGGGCGCGGTCCCCTCCTGTGATGCCACGCCCGGCACCGCCACAGCCCCCCTGGCCCGGTGCGCCTGGGTCCAGGCCGCCAGGGCGCGCACGCGCGCCGCGGCGTCGGCCAGCCGCTCCTCGGGCAGTTCACCGGTCCGTACCGCGTCGACGAGGGCGTCCCGCAGCCGCAGCACGGTGTCCTCGTCGCACAGCCCGCCGCCGACGCAGATGGCGTCGGCGCCCGCGGCGATGGCGAGGACGGATCCGCGCTCGATGCCGTACGTCGCCGAGACGGCCCGCATCTCCATGCCGTCGGTGACGATCAGCCCCTCGAAGCCCAGTTCCTGGCGCAGCAGACCGGTGAGGATCTGCGGGCTCAGGGTGGCCGGGCGGTGGGGGTCGAGCGCGGAGAGCAGGATATGCGCGCTCATGACCGCTTTGGTACCCGCGGCGACGGCCGCGCGGAAAGGTACCAGCTCACGGGCGTGCAGTGTGGCGAGGTCCACATCGATCCGGGGCAGCGCGTCGTGCGAATCGACGCTGGTGTCGCCGTGTCCGGGGAAGTGCTTCGTGCAGGCCGCGACCCCGACGCCCTGGAGGCCGTCGACGTACGCCACGGTGTGCCGGGCGACCAGGTCCGGGTCCGCTCCGAAGGAGCGGACGCCGATGACCGGGTTCTCGGCGTTGGAGTTGACGTCCGCCGAGGGCGCCCAGTTCAGGTCGACGCCGCACTCGACGAGCCGGCGGCCCAGCTCGCGGGCGACGGCCCGGGTGAGCTCGACGTCGTCGACGCTGCCGAGCGCGTAGTTGCCGGGGAAGGACGAGCCCTGCTTGACCTCCAGGCGGGTGACGTCCCCGCCCTCCTCGTCGATGGCGACGAGGACGTCGTCCCGCTCGGCGCGCAGCCGCGCGGTGAGGGCGGCGAGCTGCCCGGGGTCGGCGATGTTCCGGCCGAAGAGACCGACCGAGGAGAGGCCCTCGCCGATGCGGCGGAGCAGCCAGTCGGGGGCGGTGGTGCCGGCGAAGCCGGGCTGGAGGACCGTGAGCGCGTCACGGGTCAGGGTGTCCGAGCCGTGTACCAGTGTGGTCATGGGGAGCCGTTATCCCTTCACCGCGCCGGCGGTCATCCCGCCGACGGCCTTGCGCTGGAGGAAGAGGAAGACGATGAGCACGGGGAGGGCGAAGAGCGTGGAGGCGGCCATGGTGGCGCCCCAGTCGCTGCCGAAGGCGGTCTGGAACTGGGTCAGCCAGAGCGTCAGGGTCTGCGACTCCTTCTCCTTGTTCAGCATGAGGATCATGGCGAACTCGTTCCAGGCGGTGATGAAGCCGAAGAGCGAGGTCGACATCAGACCGGGCGCGAGCAGCGGGAAGATCACCTTGCGGAAGGCCTGGCCGCGGGTGCAGCCGTCGATCTGCGCGGCCTCCTCCAGTTCGACCGGGACGGCGGCGATGAAGCCGCGCAGGGTCCAGATCGTGAAGGGGAGGACCATCACGAAGTAGATGAGCGTGAGCATCGGGATGCTGTTCAGCAGGTCGTTCTCGCGGGAGATCATGTACATCGCGATGACCATGACCTCCCAGGGCGCCATCTGGGCCATCATCACGACGAGGACGATGCCCTTGCGTCCCCTGAACCTGAGGCGGGCGATCGCGAAGCTCGCGGCCAGGGCGACGACCAGGGCGAGCAGGACGGCGCCGAGGGTGACCGTGAGGCTGTTGGTGACGTACGTCCAGAACAGGTCGACGCCGGTCGCGGTCCCGTAGTTCTGGAACGTCGGCGTGAAGACGAAGACCGGGTCCTTGGTCATGATCTCGTGCTGCGGCTTCAGCGAGGACGAGAACATCCAGTAGACCGGGAAGACGAACACGGCCGCGAGCACGAGGGCGCCGAGGTTCTTGGCGACCGCGGCGACGGTGAGCGGCTTCCTGGTGCGCAGCTTCTGCGGAGTCGGGGTGACGGCGGCGCTCACAGCTCCTCCTCCTTCAGGATCAGGCGGAAGTAGAAGGACAGGACCGCGATGAGCATCACGATCGTCAGGACGGAGATGGCGGCGGCGACGCCGTAGTGGAACTGGCCGACGCCCTCGATGTAGGCGAAGACCGGGAGCGTCTCCGAACCGCGGTCGGGGCCGCCCAGGTTCATGGCGTAGACCTGCGCGAACGCCTTGAAGATCCAGATGATCTCCAGGAACGTGGTGATCATGAAGAAGGACCGGAGGTTCGGGAAGACCACGGCCCAGAAGGTGCGCCAGCCGCTCGCGCCGTCCATCTTCGCGGCCTCGTACAGCTCGGAGCCGATGGTGGTCAGGCCGGCGTACATGTTGAGGGCGACGAACGGGACGGAGCCCCAGACGAGCAGGATCAGGACGATGACCAGGGTGGAGAAGCCGGTCTCGAACCAGTTGTGCTGGTCGTAGCCGGCGAAGCCCAGCGTGCGCATCAGCCAGTTCACGACGCCGAACTGCTCGTCGAAGAGCCAGCGGAAGACCGTGACGGAGGCGACGATCGGCATGGCCCAGGCGAACATCAGGGCCAGCGAGAGGACCAGCCGCATCTTCTTGCCGAGGCGGTTGAGGAGCAGGCCGATGCCCGTGCCGATCGCCATGATGAGGGCGACGTTGACGGCGGTGAAGACGACGCTGCGGACGACGACGGTCCAGAAGTCCCCGTCGCCGAGGAGCTCGGTGTAGTTGTCGAAGCCGGTCCAGACCGTCTCGCGGGTGATGAACTCCTTCCGGTTGAGCTGCTGGAAGGAGAGGATCACATTGCGGATCAGCGGGTAGAGCAGCAGCACCGCCATGGACAGCAGGGCCGGCGCGACGAGCAGGTAGGGCAGCACCCCGCTGGGCAGGGAGCGTCTGCCGCGTGGAGGCTGAAGGACTTCCTTCGGGCCCGAAGAGGGTGGCGGAGTCTGCGACTTCCCTGCCGCCCTCCCGGGCGCGTCCTGGGGACCGGCGGTCGCCGTCCCCTGGGAGTCCACGGTCATGGTCTCATTCCTCGCGGTTCTGGGGCTCCCGCGCCCACCGGGGCACGGCCCGGGGGAGCGGGCCGCTGATCACTGCATCGCTGCGACGCGCCGGCGGTGGGGGGGGGGGGGGGGGGGGGCGGCCCCCGCCGGCGCGGGGGCGGGGGGGGGGGTGGGGGGGGGGGGGGGGGGCCGCGGGGGGGGGGGGGGGGCGGGGCCCCCCGCGCCCCCCCCCCCCCCGCGGGCGCCCCCCCCCCCCCCCCCCCCCCCCCCCCCCCCCCCGCGGGGGCGCCCGCCCCCCCCCCCCCCCCACCACCGGGGCTGTGGATTACTGCTGGTTGATGCGCTCGTCGATGACCTTGTCGGCCTCTTCGCCGGCCTTCTTGGCGTCCTCGCCCTTCAGGACCTTGGTCATGTAGTCCTTGATCGGGTTCGGGGCGGTCTCGACGTTGGCCCAGCCCGGGGTGACCGGGGTGACCTTGCCGGAGACGGAGGAGGCGGCCATGGCCTCGGCGAAGGAGCCCGCGGCGGGCTTGAACTGCGCGGAGTCGGTGTTGGGAAGCAGCGCGCCCTCGGTGGCGGCGGCGTACTTCGTCATGAACTCCTTGCCGGCGGCGAGGGCCAGCCACTCCTTCGCGAGGTCCTTGTTCTTGGAGCGCTCGGCGACGGCGAGGTTGGAGCCGCCGAGGAAGACGGAGCCCGGCTTGTCGGCGGTCTTGCCCGGGATCGGGAAGTAGCCGAAGTCGGCGGTCTTGCCGGCCTTCTTCATGGCGTCGATCGCGCCGCCGGCCTCCCAGCCGAGGCCGATCCAGGACGCCACGCCGCCCTTGGGGACGATGTCGGTGGACTGCTGCGGGGTCGCCTCGTCCTTGTCCTTCGGAGCGGTCGAGTAGGACGCCAGCTCCTTGTAGAAGTTCATGGCGCTGACGGCCTCGGGGGAGGACAGGTTGCCCTTCCACTTGTCGCCGTCCTTGACCGCCAGGTCGCTGCCCTCGTCCCAGATGAGGCCGGCGAGGACGTACCAGGACTGGCCCGGCAGGTAGATGGCCTGCGACTTGGGGTCGGACGCCTTGAGCTTCTTCAGGCCGTCGATCCACTCGGCGCGGGTCTTCGGCGGGGTGACGCCGGCCTTCTTGAAGGCGGCCTTGTCGTAGACGACGACGCGGTTGGCGGCGTACCAGGGGGCGGAGTAGAGCTTGCCGTCCAGCTCGTTGGAGGCGACCATGCCCTTGTTCCAGGCGTCGTAGCCGAGCTTGGCCTTGTCGCCGGAGAGGTCGGCGAGGCCGCCGGTGACGGCGTAGCCGGCGGTCTGCGTGTTGCCGAGCTCCAGGACGTCCGGCGGGGTGTCCTCGGAGAGGGCGGTGGTGACCTTCTCCTGGATGCCGTTCCAGATCTGCTTCTCGACCTTGACCTTGACGCCCGGGTGCTTGGCCTCGAAGGCCTTGTTCACCTCGGCCATCCAGGCGTCCGGCGCGGACCCGTCCATGACCCAGACGGTCAGGGTCTTGTCGCCCCCGGCGGCCTTGCCGCCGTCCTTGCCTGTGTCGCTGTCCGAACCACACGCCGCGATGGAGACCATCATGCCCGCGACGCCGATCGCCGCGATGAGCTTGCGCTTCACGCCACCCTCCTCAGGGATGCCTGCAACCCCTGCCCACCGCGCGAAGACATACGTCAGGTAGTGCTCGTGGGGCTGGGACCTGGTCTTTAATGGTTTAGACCAGTACCGGGAGCTTGGCCTAGACCTTTAGGGGTGTCAAGGGTGTATAAGAAGGGCAGTCGCGTCCGTTATCGGACCGACACCTGAGGGAGGGCGACGACCCGTGACCGGTCCGTGCCACCATGTGAGCCGCGACAGACGGAGGAGCCGGTGACGGCAGCAGCACAGGACTCGGGAAGGCAGGCCATGGCCACGGACGCGGGCAGTACGGAGACAGAGAGCGGGACGCCGACCCGCACCGCGCGCGTGCCCAAGTACTACCGGCTGAAGCGACACCTGCTCGACATGACGGAGACCCTGCCGCCCGGCACGCCGGTCCCGCCGGAGCGGACGCTCGCCGCCGAGTTCGACACCTCGCGCACCACCGTGCGCCAGGCGCTCCAGGAGCTGGTCGTCGAGGGCCGTCTGGAGCGCATCCAGGGCAAGGGCACCTTCGTGGCCAAGCCCAAGGTCTCGCAGGCCCTGCAACTCACCTCCTACACGGAGGACATGCGGGCCCAGGGCCTGGAGCCCACCTCGCAGCTCCTCGACATCGGGTACGTCACGGCCGACGACACCCTCGCCGGACTGCTCGACATCTCGGCCGGCGGCCGGGTGCTCCGCATCGAGCGCCTGCGCCTCGCGAGCGGCGAGCCGATGGCGATCGAGACCACCCACCTGTCGGCGAAGCGCTTCCCCGCGCTGCGCCGCTCGCTGGTGAAGTACACCTCGCTCTACACGGCGCTCGCCGAGGTCTACGACGTGCACCTCGCCGAGGCCGAGGAGACCATCGAGACCTCCCTCGCCACCCCGCGCGAGGCCGGGCTGCTCGGCACCGACGTGGGCCTCCCGATGCTGATGCTCTCCCGTCACTCGCTGGACGCCCAGGGCGAACCGGTGGAATGGGTGCGCTCCGTCTACCGCGGCGACCGGTACAAGTTCGTGGCGCGCCTCCAGCGCCCCAACGGCTGATGCCCCGACACAGCTGATCCGTTATACGGACAGGGGTTCCTAACGACGAGACCGTCCCCTAGATTTCCTCGGCATTACGAGGTGATCAGTGAGGGGACGGTTTCGCCATGTCAGAAGCGACACAAGGGAAACAACCGGTCATCACGCCGCTGAGGGTGGTGATCGCGCTCTGCCTGTTCGCCCCGTTCGTGGCGATGCTGTGGGTGAGCTCCTACGCGAAGGTGGATCCGGCCCTCGCCGGCATCCCCTTCTTCTACTGGTACCAGATGCTCTGGGTCGTGATCTCCACGGCGCTCACCATGATCGCGTACAAGCTGTGGCAGCTGGACCAGCGCGCCCGCAAGGGAGGTGACGCGCGATGAAGGACGTGTCCGGCGTGAACGGCGTGGCGCTCGGCGTCTTCGTCTTCTTCTTCCTGGCCGTCACGGTCATGGGCTTCCTGGCCGCGCGCTGGCGCAAGGCCGAGAACGAGCACAGCCTCGACGAATGGGGCCTGGGCGGCCGGTCGTTCGGTACCTGGGTCACCTGGTTCCTGCTCGGCGGCGACCTCTACACGGCGTACACCTTCGTCGCCGTCCCCGCGGCCATCTACGCGGCGGGCGCGGCCGGCTTCTTCGCCGTCCCGTACACGATCCTGGTGTACCCGCTGATCTTCACCTTCCTGCCGCGCCTGTGGTCGGTCTCGCACAAGCACGGATACGTCACCACCTCCGACTTCGTGCGCGGCCGTTTCGGTTCCAAGGGCCTGTCGCTCGCGGTGGCGGTCACCGGCATCCTCGCCACCATGCCGTACATCGCGCTCCAGCTCGTCGGCATCCAGGCCGTCCTGGACGTGATGGGCGTCGGCGGCGGCGAGACCACGCACTGGTTCGTCAAGGACCTGCCGCTGCTCATCGCCTTCGGCGTCCTCGCGGCGTACACGTACTCCTCCGGCCTGCGCGCCCCGGCGCTCATCGCCTTCGTCAAGGACACGCTGATCTACATCGTCATCGCGGTGGCGATCATCTACATCCCGATCAAGCTCGGCGGCTTCGACGAGATCTTCGCCAAGGCGGGCGAGGCGTTCGCGCAGACCAACCCGGCGACCGGCAAGCCGCGCGGCGCGCTCGCCCCCGGCGAGGCGGGCCAGTGGACGTACGCGACGCTCGCGCTCGGCTCGGCCCTCGCGCTCTTCATGTACCCGCACTCCATCACGGCGACGCTGTCGTCCCGGAGCCGGAACGTCATCCGCCGCAACACCACGATCCTGCCGCTGTACTCGCTGATGCTGGGCCTGCTCGCGCTGCTCGGCTTCATGGCGATCGCCGCCGGCATCAAGGTCAAGAACGGCCAGCTCGCCATCCCGCAGCTCTTCGAGACCATGTTCCCGGACTGGTTCGCGGGCGTCGCGTTCGCCGCGATCGGCATCGGCGCGCTCGTCCCGGCCGCGATCATGTCGATCGCCGCGGCCAACCTCTTCACCCGCAACATCTACAAGGACTTCATCAAGAAGGACGCCACTCCGGCCCAGGAGACCAAGGTCTCCAAGCTGGTCTCCCTCCTGGTGAAGGTCGGCGCGCTCGTCTTCGTCCTCACCATGGACAAGACCGTCGCCATCAACTTCCAGCTGCTCGGCGGCATCTGGATCCTGCAGACCTTCCCGGCGCTCGTCGGCGGCCTGTTCACCCGCTGGTTCCACCGCTGGGCGCTGCTCGCCGGCTGGGCCGTCGGCATGGTCTACGGCACGGCCGCCGCCTACGGCGTCGCCAGCCCGACCCAGAAGCACTTCGGCGGCTCGGCCGCCGAGATCCCCGGCATCGGCGAGATCGGCTACATCGGCCTCACCGCCTTCGTGCTCAACGTCCTCGTCACGGTCGTCCTGACCTTCGTCCTCAAGGCCGTCAAGGCCCCCGAGGGCATCGACGAGACCTCCCCCGAGGACTACACGGCCGACGCCGGCGACCCGGGCGTCAAGGACCTCCCGACGGTCGGCGCCGGAGCGCACTGACCCGCGGACGCGTGACGGAGGGGGCCCGGGAGATCCCGGGCCCCCTTCGCGTGCCCCGGGGGGAGAGACTGGGGCCCATGGACTTCACGATCAGGGCGGTACGGCCCGAGGAGTACGAGGAGCTCGGTGACCTCACCGGGCTGACCTATCTGAACGACGGACTGCTGCTGTACGGCGAGGACGACTCCTACCTGGACGTGCTGAGGGACACCGCCCGGCGGGCCCGCGAGAGCGAGGTGCTCGTCGCCGCCGACGCGGACGACACCGTCATCGGCGGGGTGACCCTCGCGGAGGGCGGCACCGCCTGGGCGGACATCGCCGTCCCCGGCGAGGCCGAGTTCCGGATGCTCGTCGTCGCGCCGGCGGCCCGCGGCAGGGGAGTCGGAGAAGCCCTCGTACGCGCCTGCGTGGACCGGGCGCGGGTCCTGACCGGGTGCGCGCGGCTCGTGCTCTCCACGGACGCCTCGATGGTCTCGGCGCACCGGATCTACGAGCGGATGGGCTTCGCCCGCACCCCCGGACGGGACTGGGAACCGGTCCCGGGCCATCAGCTGCGGACGTACGCCCTGGAGTTGTAGCCCCGGGGGCCGACACAACATGTGGGGGGTGCCACGAGGGGCGCCCCCCACATGTATGCTCATCCTCGCTGTCGACGCAGGGGAATCCGGCGCGAATCCGGAACTGTCCCGCAACGGTGTGCTTCGTGCGGTTTCGTACGCGGTGAGTCCGAAGACCTTCCGGCAGCGCGCCCGGTCCGTCCGTTCCGGGTGTCACAGACGTCCGGGCCTCGCGGAGTGGGCCGGTGGACGCGGCGCCGCCGTGCGTACGGCCCGCCCGTTCCCCGCCCCCCGCCCTGGCCCCGAGCCGAGCGAGGGAGAGCCCCCACGTGACCATCGCGCCCGCCGATCCGGCCGCAGCGATCGAGAACGACG
Source organism: Streptomyces sp. NPDC053513 (assembly GCF_044544765.1). Taxonomy (NCBI): domain Bacteria; kingdom Bacillati; phylum Actinomycetota; class Actinomycetes; order Kitasatosporales; family Streptomycetaceae; genus Streptomyces; species Streptomyces sp. NPDC053513. The sequence continues at coordinate 149,670 of NZ_JBITXP010000009.1, read as the reverse complement.
GACCCGGGACCGTACTCCTGCGGACCCTGACCGATCTCACCGCCGACCTCCCGGACACGGACCCCGGCAAGGTCGCCGCCGCCGCCCTCCGCGGCCGCAGCGCCACGTCGGACGAGGCGGAGCTGCGCGAGCTGGCCACCGAGGCGGCCGCCGGCCTGATCGCCGATGACCCGGCGTACTCCCGGCTCGCCGCCCGGCTCCTCACCCTCACCATCACCGACGAGGCGGCCGGCCAGGGCGCCGTCTCCTTCTCGGCCTCCGTCGCCGTCGGCCACCGCGAGGGCCTCATCGCCGACCGCACCGCCGAGTTCGTCGCCCGGCACGCCGAGCGGCTCGACGCGACGATCGACGCGGCCGGCGACGACCGCTTCGGCTACTTCGGTCTGCGCACCCTCTACTCGCGCTACCTGCTGCGCCACCCGATCACCCGCAAGGTGATCGAGACCCCGCAGCACTTCATGCTGCGCGTCGCCTGCGGCCTGGCCGAGGACGACAGCGTCCGCGCCCTCGACGAGGTGGCCGCGCTGTACGGCCTGATGAGCCGTCTGGACTACCTGCCGTCCTCCCCCACGCTCTTCAACTCCGGCACCCGCCACCCGCAGATGTCCTCCTGCTACCTGCTGGACTCCCCGCAGGACGAGCTGGACTCCATCTACGACCGCTACCACCAGGTCGCGCGCCTCTCGAAGCACGCGGGCGGCATCGGCCTGTCGTACTCCCGCATCCGCGCCCGCGGTTCGCTGATCCGCGGCACCAACGGGCACTCCAACGGCATCGTGCCGTTCCTGAAGACGCTCGACGCCTCCGTCGCCGCCGTGAACCAGGGCGGCCGCCGCAAGGGCGCCGCCGCGGTCTACCTGGAGACCTGGCACGCGGACATCGAGGAGTTCCTGGAGCTCCGCGACAACACGGGCGAGGACCAGCGCCGCACGCACAACCTGAACCTGGCGCACTGGATCCCGGACGAGTTCATGCGCCGGGTCAACGCCGACGCCGAGTGGTCGCTGTTCTCCCCGGCGGACGTGCCCGAGCTCGTCGACCTGTACGGCGAGGAGTTCGACGCCGCCTACCGCAAGGCCGAGGAGGCGGGCCTGGCCCGCAAGACGATGCCGGCCCGCGACCTGTACGGCCGGATGATGCGGACCCTGGCCCAGACCGGCAACGGCTGGATGACCTTCAAGGACGCCTCGAACCGCACCGCGAACCAGACCGCCCTGCCCGGCCGCGTGGTGCACTCCTCGAACCTGTGCACCGAGATCATCGAGGTCACCAACGACGACGAGACCGCGGTGTGCAACCTCGGCTCGGTCAACCTGGGTGCGTTCGTCACCGGCGGCGACATCGACTGGGAGCGGCTGGACGAGACCGTCCGCACGGCCGTCACCTTCCTCGACCGGGTCGTCGACATCAACTTCTACCCGACCGAGCAGGCGGGCCGCTCCAACGGCAAGTGGCGCCCGGTCGGCCTCGGCGCCATGGGTCTCCAGGACGTCTTCTTCCAGCTGAAGCTGCCGTTCGACTCCCCCGAGGCGCGGGCCCTGTCCACCCGGATCGCCGAGCGGATCATGCTCGCCGCGTACGAGGCGTCCGCCGACCTCGCCGAGCGCAGCGGCCCGCTCCCCGCCTGGGCCGAGACCCGCACCGCCCAGGGCGTGCTGCACCCGGACCACTACGACGTGGAGCTCAACTGGCCGGAGCGCTGGGCCGCGCTGCGCGAGCGGATCGCCACCGTCGGCATGCGCAACAGCCTGCTCCTCGCCATCGCGCCGACGGCGACCATCGCCTCGATCGCGGGCGTCTACGAGTGCATCGAGCCGCAGGTCTCCAACCTGTTCAAGCGCGAGACGCTGTCCGGCGAGTTCCTCCAGGTCAACTCGTACCTCGTCGACGAGCTGAAGAAGCTCGGCGTGTGGGACGCGCAGACCCGCGAGGCGCTGCGCGACTCCAACGGCTCGGTGGCCGGCTTCACCTGGGTCCCCGCCGAGGTCCGCGAGCTGTACCGCACGGCCTGGGAGATCCCGCAGCGCGGCCTGATCGACATGGCCGCCGCCCGCACCCCGTTCCTGGACCAGTCGCAGTCGCTGAACCTGTTCATGGAGACGCCGACGATCGGCAAGCTGTCGTCGATGTACGCGTACGCCTGGAAGCAGGGTCTGAAGACGACGTACTACCTGCGCTCCCGCCCGGCCACCCGGATCGCCCGCGCGGCCCAGGCCGCGACGACCGCCGCTCCGATCCCCGTCCAGCAGGCGGCCCCCGACGCGGACGCGATCGCCTGCTCCCTTGAGAACCCCGAGTCCTGCGAGGCCTGCCAGTAATGAGTACCGAGAAGAAGAACCTGCTGGACCCGGGCTTCGAACTGACCCTGCGTCCGATGCGCTACCCGGACTTCTACGAGCGCTACCGGGACGCCATCAAGAACACCTGGACCGTGGAGGAGGTCGACCTCCACTCGGACGTCGCCGACCTCGCCAAGCTCACCCCCGGTGAGCAGCACATGATCGGCCGGCTGGTCGCGTTCTTCGCGACGGGCGACTCGATCGTGGCGAACAACCTGGTCCTGACGCTCTACAAGCACATCAACTCCCCCGAGGCCCGGCTCTACCTGAGCCGTCAGCTGTTCGAGGAGGCCGTGCACGTCCAGTTCTACCTGACGCTGCTCGACACCTACCTGCCCGACCCGGACGACCGCGCCGCCGCGTTCGCCGCCGTCGAGAACATCCCCTCCATCCGCGAGAAGGCGCAGTTCTGCTTCAAGTGGATGGACTCGGTCGAGAAGATCGAGAAGCTGGAGACGGCCGCCGACCGCCGCCGCTTCCTGCTGAACCTGATCTGCTTCGCGGCCTGCATCGAGGGCCTGTTCTTCTACGGCGCCTTCGCGTACGTCTACTGGTTCCGGTCCCGCGGTCTGCTGCACGGTCTGGCGACGGGCACCAACTGGGTGTTCCGCGACGAGACGATGCACATGAACTTCGCCTTCGAGGTCGTGGACACCGTCCGCAAGGAGGAGCCGGAGCTCTTCGACGACGCGCTCCAGCAGCAGGTCACGGACATGCTGAAGGAGGCCGTGGAGGCGGAGCTGCAGTTCGGCCGCGACCTGTGCGGCGACGGCCTGCCGGGCATGAACACCGAGTCGATGCGCGAGTACCTCCAGTGCGTCGCCGACCAGCGCCTCCAGCGCCTCGGCTTCCCGCCGGTGTACGGCTCGGAGAACCCGTTCGCGTTCATGGAGCTCCAGGGCGTCCAGGAGCTGACCAACTTCTTCGAGCGCCGCCCGTCCGCCTACCAGGTGGCGGTCGAGGGCTCGGTGGACCTCGACGAGGACTTCTAGACGGTACGGCGAAGGGCCCCGCACTCCGAGGAGTGCGGGGCCCTTCGCCGTGCGTACGAGGGGTCAGTCGTTCGGGACGACCGGGTAGCGCGGGGTGCCCTCGGCCATCTGGCGCAGGGCGTCCTTGCGGTCGCGCTTCGACAGCTTGTCGATGTACAGGAAGCCGTACAGGTGGTCCGTCTCGTGCTGGAGGCAGCGGGCGAAGTAGCCGGTGCCGCGCACCTTGATCGGGTTGCCCTGGGAGTCCTGGCCGTGCACCACGGCGTAGTCCGGGCGGGCCAGCTCGGCGTAGGCGGTCGGCACCGAGAGGCAGCCCTCGTTGGACTCGTCGAGGACGCGCTGGTCGGCCGGCAGCTCCTGGAGGACCGGGTTGACCACGTGGCCGACGTGCCGGACGCCCTCGTCGTCCATGCAGTCGTAGACGAAGACCTTCAGGTCCACGCCGATCTGGTTCGCGGCCAGGCCGACGCCCTCGGCGGTGCGCTGGCTGGCGAACATGTCGTCGATCAGCTGCGCGAGTTCCTCGTCGAACTCGGTGACGTCCTTGCACTCCCGGTGGAGCACGGGGTTGCCGACGACCGTGATGGGCCGGGACGTGCCGCGCTCGCGGTGGGCACGCTCGCGCTCCTCGCAGTCCTCCGTGTCCACGACGAAGCCGTCGTTGATCGTCTGCTCGTCCGTCTCCTGCTGCGCCATGTCCGGCCGCGCCCTTCTGAAAACCCGATTCCGTCGGAGGACAGCCTACGGGGCCGCGCTCCGACGCTCAGCAGACCTCTTCGAGATCACGCCACTCGCGGCTGTCCGGACTGTCCGCGACCCAGCCGTCGAGGAGCCCCCGCACCAGGCCCGCCGGGGCCGCGATGCCGCACTCGCGCTCGGGCACCCACAGCTCGCCGGGCGAGCGGTGGCCGAGCGGGCCCGGGTGGCCCGGCTCGCTGTGGTCGTGCGGGTCGGAGTGCTCGCCCTCGCCCTCGGCGCTCGGCATGGTCGACTCCGAGCAGGCACGGCAGAGCAGCCGCACGGAGGACGACCAGTCCTCGGCGGCGAAACCGGCTTCGGCGGCGAGCTGTTCCAGGGCGTCCCGGTCGGACTCGGTGGCCGCCTCCAGGAGCACCACCCAGGTGGGGACGGGCGAGGGCGCCCACAGCTCGATCTCGTCGAAGACGGGGTAGGAGGGGCCGGCGGTGGTGGTCCGCTCGCCGTTCGGCACGCCGTCGTGGAGGACGACCTCGCCCCAGCGGCGCCCGGAGGAGGGCAGCGGGATGGAGAGGACCTCGATGCGGGCCGGGTCGAGCCGGCGGCCCCACACGACCTCCGCCTCGCCCTCGGGCGAGAGCCGGACGGCGGCGCTGCCCAGCTCCATGCCGGCGGGCTCGCCGGTGCCCGCGGCGGCGCCGGGCACCTTCAGTCCGTAGGCCTGCCAGGCCCGGCGGGCCAGCGGCCAGTCCTGGAGCGCGGTGGCGGCGATGCCGACGTTCCACCAGTCGGGGGCGCCGCTCTCCTTGTCGAGCAGTGCGACCGCGCGCAGCCCGGCGGCCCGGGCCTGCTCCCAGTCGTGCCGGAACTTGTGCAGCAGCGCCAGATTGAACCAGGACTCCGAGAGCCAGGGCTCCAGATCCGCCGCGCGCGTGAGCAGTGCGCCCGCGTCCTCGTACCGGCCGTCGCCGATCAGCGTGAACGCGCGGTCGGTGGCCTGCCGCCACGAGGCGGAGGGCCGATGCCGTACCTTCCCGAAGATCTTCACGATTCCCGCCTGCCGGTCGCTTCACCCTCTTGTTCGCATCCAACCATGCCCGGTCGGACGCGCGCTCATTACCCATGGGTTACCCAGGGACCGCGGAGGTCACCCCAGCGGCTCCGCCCCGTGCCAGGACCCTGGCCAGGCATTCGACGACATCCGGGTGATAGTCGCGGGCGGTGCCGAGCCTGAGCCGCTCCAGGGCCCCGAGCGCGGCGGCCGCGCCCTCGCCCGTCCCGGGGCCCGTGAGGTCGTCGTAGGCGTTCACGGCGCGGACGATCCGGGCGGGGAGCGGCTGCTCGCGGTACGGGTCGGCCTGCCGCTCCACGACGACGGCGACGGCCTCGGGGACCCCGGTCCTGCGGACGACCTCGCCGCCCAGGAGGGCGATCCGGCGCTGCTCCTCGGCCGGGAGGAGGGCGGTGGCGCCGCCCGCGACGGGGTCGACGAGGGAGAGCTGGCCGATGTCGTGCATGAGCGCCGCGTGCTCCAGGACGGCCAGCTCGGCCCCGGAGAGGCCGAGCTCGCGTCCGACGGCCGCACTGAGGGCGGCGACCCGGCGGGCGTGCCCGGGCGGGGTGCAGCCGGCGATCTCGGTGGCGCGGGCGAGGGAGGCGATGGTCTGCCGGTTGACGGTCCGCACGGCCGCGTACCGCCGGAAGGAGACCTGGGTGAGCAGGAGCGGGACGGCGAGCACGGGCAGCGCCCAGAGTCCGGCGGCGGCGACGGCGAGTGCCATGACGGTGCCGGTGGCGCAGACGGCGGAGCCGATGCCGAGGAAGGCGCGGAGTTCGTCGCGCAGGAGGGGGCCGTACGGGAATCCGGTGCGGGCGCGGAGCAGGAGGGCGGCGAGCACGGCGTCGCACAGGGCGGTCAGGACGAGCAGGAGGACCAGGAAGAGGGCGTACGCGGGACCCTGGCCGAGGTGTTCGGTGACGGCGCCCGCGTTGTAGAGGGGCTGGAAGCAGAGGGCGGCGAAGCCGACGGTGAGGACGCGGCGGGCGAGGTGGTCGAGTCCGGGGCCCCGGCCGCGGGCGATGTGCGGGACGATTCCGGCGAGGCCCGCGGCGACGACGACGGCGACGGTCTGCGGGACGCCGTGGGTGGTGGGGGCGCCGGCGCTGGTCCCGAGCAGGGCGTACGCGAGGGCTCCGGCGGCGGCGAGGGGCGCGGGTTCGCTCGCCGGTGGTTCTTCGGCGGCGCCCGGCGCGCCCGTGCCGGGCGCGGCGCCCCAGCGGGCGAGCTCGCCGAGGGCGACGAGGGTGCCGAAGGCGAGGGCGTTGCCGGGTTCGTCGAGGCCGTGCCAGAGGGTGCTGCCGAAGGCGGCGAGGCCGAGGAGGAGCGCGGCGCCGCGCACGGCGCCGACGGTGACGGCCCCGGGGCGCGGGCGGGGCCTCACGCGCGCTCCCTGGGTCTGTCGGCCGGCTCCGGGGTCGCTTCGCGCGGTGGCGGCACGTTTCCCCCGGGGGGTGTTCCGGGCGGGTTCGGCCGGGCCTCGTCGGCGGTGACGGCGGGCTGCCAGCCGTGCCGGTCGAGGGCCTGGGCGAGGGCGGCGACCATCCGGGGGTCGAACTGGGTGCCGGCGCAGCGCTCCAGTTCGGCGAGGGCGGTGGGCACCGGGCGGGCCCGGCTGTAGGAGCGGGTGGAGGTCATGGCGTCGAAGGCGTCGGCGACGGCCACGACCCGGGCGAACTCGGGGATCTGTTCCCCGTGGAGCCCGTACGGATAGCCGCTGCCGTCCATGCGTTCGTGGTGGTGGAGGATCGCGGCCCGCGCCTCGCCGAGGAAGCCGATGCCGCGGACCATCTCGTGGCCGTACTCGGGGTGCAGTTCGATGACCCGGCGTTCCTCGGGGGTGAGGGGCCCGTCCTTGGTGAGCACCCGGGTGGGCACGCCGAGCTTGCCCACGTCGTGCAGGATGCCGGCGAAGCGGACGACGTCGAGGCGGTCCTCGGCCATGCCGAGCTCACGGGCGATCAGGACGGAGGCCTGGCCGACGCGTTCGCTGTGGCCGCGGGTGTACCGGTCCTTGATGTCGACGGCCTGGACGAGGGCGCGGACGGTGGCCTGGTGGGCGGCGCGCTCGCGGTGGTACTGGGCGAAGACCCAGGAGGAGATGTACATGGGGAGGAGCACGAAGAGCGCCGCGACGGGGCCGTAGGTGCTGCGCCAGAGGACGGCCATCATCAGTCCGGCGAGGCCGTGGACGGTGTGCGGGACGAGGGAGCGGCCGAGGAGGCCGCGCCAGGCGGCGCGGGGCGGGATTCCGCCGGCGGTGGCCCGGATGCCGCCGTCGAGGGCGGTGAGGGCCAGGCAGAAGACGAGGGCGGCGGCGCCGGCGGGGAGCAGGGCGTACGGCAGGTCGGGGGCGTCCGGGCCCCGGCCGAGGGCGGTGGCGGCGCCGAGGGCGTCGGCGGTCAGGGCGGCGGCTCCGACGGCGAGGGCCGCGGCGGCGGCCCGCCAGGCGCGGCGGGGGGCGGCGGGGGGTTCCTCGACGCGGGCGAGGAGGCTGCCGGGGAGGGCGGTGAGCGCGGCGGCGGCGGGCGGCAGGAGCAGGGCGGCGGCGAGGAGGACGGGGAAGAAGGAGCCGGTGCCCACGGGGAGGGAGCGGCCGAGCGCGCGGTCGATGAGCCGGCAGCGGGCGGGCAGCTCGCAGAGCGCGTACAGGGCGGCGAGGAGTGCGACCGTGCCCCAGGGGACGGCCGCGCCGGGGCGCAGGGCGGGCAGGACGCACGCTCCCGCGCCGAGCAGGGCGCAGCCGATGTACGCGCGGGCCGCTCGTGGAATGACCTTCACGCCCATCACGCCCGTCACGCTAGCGAGTCGGGCGGACGGCGACGGCGCGCTCGGAGTGATTCGCACCATCGGGTGATACAAGCTGATATATGCGCGAGGCCGCCGCGAGCGGTGCGCGACGGCCTCGGTTCCCGGTACGGGAGGGGTGCTACTCCTGCGGGGCCGGCGTCGTCGGGGCGCTCGCCGTGATGTCCTGCTCGGGCACCAGGTGTCCGGAGCGGATCAGGTCGATCCGGCCCATGACCTTGGCGCGCAGGTCGGTGGGGACGTCGTCACTCCCGCAGCAGCGCTTGACGAGCTTCTTCACCGCCTGCTCCAGGCCGTACTTCTCCAGGCACGGGGAGCACTCCTCGAAGTGCACCTCGAACTTGGTGCAGTCGCTGTCGGGCATCTCATGGTCGAGGAACTCGTAGAGATGATCCAGGACCTCTGAGCAATCCGTCTCGTGCGGCTCTCCGCAGCTCATGAGCCCGAGCCTTTCAGATCGTTCGACGACTCTCCGGCGCCCGCGGGTACCAGCCCGCGGTCGCGGGCGTAGTCCTCGAGCATGCCGCGCAGCTGGCGGCGGCCCCGGTGCAGTCGGGACATCACCGTACCGATGGGTGTCCCCATGATGTCCGCGATCTCCTTGTACGCAAAGCCCTCGACATCGGCGAGATAGACGGCGATGCGGAACTCCTCGGGAATCGCCTGGAGCGCTTCCTTCACGTCGGAGTCCGGGAGGTGGTCGAGTGCCTGGGACTCGGCGGAGCGCAGACCGGTCGACATGTGCGACTCGGCGCGGGCGAGCTGCCAGTCCTCGATCTCCTCGGCGGCGCTGCGCTGGGGCTCGCGCTGCTTCTTGCGGTACGAGTTGATGAAGGTGTTCGTGAGGATGCGGTACAGCCACGCCTTGAGGTTCGTGCCCTCGCGGAACTGGTGGAACGATCCGTACGCCTTGGCGTAGGTCTCCTGCACCAGGTCCTCCGCGTCCGCGGGGTTGCGCGTCATGCGCAGCGCGGCCGAGTACATCTGGTCGAGGTAGCCGAGGGCGTCCCGTTCGAAGCGCGCGTTGCGCTCCTCGGTCGTCTCCTCGGGGCCGTCGTCGGTCCCTGTGTCGGTCCCAGTGACCGGACCCACCTCCTCCAGCGCGGCGGCGAGCCCGAGGGCGGACCCGCTCGTTTCGGAGGATAGACGAGGAACCGCTCCGCCCGCCGCCCGAATCGGGGCGGTCCTGGGCGCGGGCAGCACTGTCCAGTCGAGGTCAGCGGCCTGCGCACGCTCTGGGCAGATGGTCGAACCCATGCGACGGACTCCCTCTTCCTTGCTCTCACACCGACGCCCTCCACAACAGCGGTCCCCCGCTCGGCATTCCCGGGGCGTCAACGGAGGGTGGAGATCCACTTCCGGACCCCGTCCACGAGCCGCGCCATGGCCTCGTCCTGGGTCAGCGGGGCGCGCTTGGGGATCGCGAAGCCGTGGTCCCCGTGGGGGATCTCCACGAGCCCGTACGGGCCTTCCGGGTACTCCTCGGGCCGCCCGAAGGGGTCGTTGCCGCCCTGGACGACGAGGGTGGGGAGGCCGGTGGAGAGGAGCTCCTCGGCGCGGGACCGCTCGGGCCTCCCCGGCGGGTGGAGGGGGAAGCTCAGGGCGAGGACGGCCGACGCGCCGAGCTCGCGCCCGGTCCGGCAGGCGACCCGGGCGCCGGCGCTGCGGCCGCCCGCGATCACGGGGAGGCCGGGCTTCGCGAGGGACGGCCAGAGGCCGCGCCAGCCGGTGTCGAGGGTCTTCGGCGCGGGCGCGACCTTCTTCCCGGCGACCCGCCAGGGCTGCTCGACGAGGGCGACGGTCACGCCGTGCGCGGGCAGCGCCCCGGCCAGGGCCTGGAGGTCGCGGGCCTCGACGCCGCCGCCGGCGCCGTGCCCGAGGGCGAGGACGGTCCGGGGCTCCGTCCCGGCGTACCACGTGATGCGTGCCTCACCGGCGTCGGTGGGGACGGTCTCGTACTGTGTCACGTCCCCATCCTGCCGTGCGGCCCGGTCCGCGTCAGAACAGCGTGCCGACCTCCGGCCCGGCCAACTCCTCCAGGAGTTCGGGGCCGTTGTTGCGGACGTTGCTGACGGCGGTCGCGACCGGGTAGGCCCGCATCAGGCCCTCCGGCGGCGGGGCGAGGAGTCCGCGCAGCTGCTCGGGGTCGGTGCGCGCCGGGTCGAGCCAGGCGTCCCAGCGGTCCTCCGTCAGCATCAGCGGCATCCGGGGGTGGATGTCGTGGAGCGAGCGCGGGCCCTCGGCGGGGGCGACGCCCAGCGGTCCGGTCTCGGCCTCGGTGGTGATCACCGAGCAGGTCACCCACCAGGCGGCGGGGTCCCCGTCGGGCAGGGTGCGGTCCCGCCAGAACTCGTAGAGCCCGGCCATCGCGAAGACGGAGCCGTCCGCCGGGGTCACGAAGTACGGCTGCTTCCGGGGCCGCTTCTTCTTGCCCTCGACCTCCAGCTCGCGCTCGGCGGTCCCGGTCACCCATTCGTAGTAGCCGTCGGCGGGCAGGATGCACCGGCGGGACTGGAAGGCGCGCTTGAAGGAGGGCTTCTCGTCCACGGTCTCCGCGCGCGCGTTGATCATGCGGGCGGCGCCCTCCGGCGACTTCGCCCAGGCCGGCACGAGGCCCCACTTCAGCGCGCGCAGCTGGCGAACCGGACGCGGGGATCCGGCGTCCTTCACAGGACGCTCCAGAACGGCCCAGACCTCTTTGGTGGGCGCCACGTTCCAGTCGGGGGCCAGGGTCTCCTCCGGCTCCCACTTCTCGACCTCGAAGATCTCGACGAGATCCTCGGGCCGCCGACTCGATGCAAACCGTCCGCACATACGTGCCACACTGCCACGATCCCGACCGCGAGCGAGGAGCAGTCCGCCAAATGACCGAGATCCTCGGCACCCAGCCCGCTCCCGACACGTGGATCGTCTACCTCACCGCCGCCTGCGCGCTGGGCCTGGTCGCCTTCCGCCGTCTCTGGCTCCCGGCCCGGAACGCGATCACCATCGCCCACGAGGGCGGTCACGGACTCGTCGCCCTCGCCACCGGCCGCCGGCTGCAGTCGATCCGGCTGCACTCGGACACCAGCGGGCTGACCGTCTCCCGGGGCCGCCCGACCGGCCTCGGCGTCGTCCTCACCCTCGCCGCCGGCTATCCGGCGGCGCCGCTGCTCGGGCTCGGGGGCGCCGCCCTGCTCGGCACCCGCCACGTCACCCTGCTGCTCTGGATCGCGACCGCCCTGCTGCTCGCGATGCTGGTGATGGTCCGCAACGCGTACGGGGTCCTCACCGTCGTCCTGACGGGTGCCGCCTTCCTCCTCGTCTCCTGGCTGACCGGGCCGAACGTGCAGTCGGCCTTCGCGTACGCGGCGGTCTGGTTCCTGCTGCTCGGCGGGGTCCGGCCGGCCTTCGAGCTCCAGGCGAAGCGGCGCCACGGCGGCGCCCCCGACTCGGACGCGGACCAGCTGTCGCGGCTCACCCAGGTGCCCGCGGGCGTGTGGCTGTTCTTCTTCCACGCCGTCGCGATCTCCGCCCTGATCGGCGGCGGGCGCTGGCTCCTGGGCATCTGACTCCCCCGTACAGTGAGTCCATGACCGCAGCAGCTTCCGCGACGCACTCCGACCCGCCCACCGACCTCTGGCCCGCCCCGTACGCCCGCGGCGCCGTCGACGCGACCGTCACCGTGCCCGGATCGAAGTCGGTCACCAACCGCGCCCTGGTCCTCGCCGCGCTCGCCGCCGAGCCGGGCTGGCTGCGCCGCCCGCTGCGCTCCCGCGACACCCTCCTGATGGCCGAGGCGCTCCGTACCCTCGGCGTGAGGATCGAGGAGGGGGTGGGCCCCGACGGTTCCGGCGAGGCCTGGCGGATCATCCCCTCCCCGCTGCGCGGCCCCGCCACGGTCGACGTCGGCAACGCGGGCACGGTCATGCGCTTCCTGCCCCCGGTCGCGGCCCTCGCCGACGGCCCGGTGCGCTTCGACGGCGACCCCCGCTCCCACGAGCGCCCGCTGCACGGCGTGATCGACGCGCTGCGCGCGCTCGGCGCCCGGATCGACGACGACGGCCGGGGCGCGCTCCCGATGACCGTGCACGGCGCCGGCGGCCTGGACGGCGGCACCGTCGAGATCGACGCCTCCTCGTCCTCCCAGTTCGTCAGCGCCCTGCTGCTCTCCGCGCCCCGCTTCAACCAGGGCGTCGAGGTGCGGCACGTCGGCAGCCGGCTCCCCTCGCTCCCCCACATCCGGATGACGGTCGACATGCTGCGCGCGGTCGGCGCCCAGGTCGACGAGCCGGAGCACGGCGGCGCCCCGAACGTGTGGCGGGTGACGCCCACCGGGCTGCGCGGCCGGGACCTCGTCGTCGAGCCCGACCTGTCGAACGCGCAGCCGTTCCTGGCGGCGGCCCTGGTGACCGGCGGCCGGGTGACGATCCCCGACTGGCCGGCGCGGACCACCCAGCCGGGGGACGAGCTGCGTCGGATCTTCACCGAGATGGGTGGCTCCTGCGAGCTCACCGACGCGGGCCTGACCTTCACCGGCACGGGCCGGATCCACGGCATCGACGTGGACCTCGGCGAGGTCGGCGAGCTGACCCCCGGGATCGCGGCGGTCGCGGCGCTCGCCGACTCCCCGTCGACCCTGCGCGGGGTGGCCCATCTGCGGCTGCACGAGACGGACCGGCTCGCGGCGCTCACCAAGGAGATCAACGAGCTCGGCGGCGACGTGACGGAGACCGAGGACGGCCTCCACATCCGGCCGCGCCCGCTGCACGGCGGCGTCTTCCACACGTACCACGACCACCGCATGGCGACGGCGGGCGCGATCATCGGCCTCGCGGTCGAGGGCGTGGAGATCGAGGACGTGGCGACGACGGCCAAGACCTTGCCGGACTTCCCGACGATGTGGACCGAAATGCTCGGGGTCTGAACCATGCGGCGCTACGGCAAGCACACCGACGAGGACGACATCCGCCAGCGGCCCAACCGCAAGGGCACCCGTCCCCGCACCAGCATCCGCCCGAAGCACGAGGACGCCGTCGAGGGCATGGTCCTCACCGTCGACCGGGGCCGGCTCACCTGTCTGGTGGACGACCGGACCGTGACGGCGATGAAGGCGCGCGAGCTGGGCCGCAAGGCCGCCGTCGTCGGCGACCGCGTCTCCCTGGTCGGCGACCTCTCCGGCGAGAAGGACACGCTGGCCCGGATCGTGCGGATCGGCGAGCGCAGCTCGGTGCTCCGGCGCACGGCCGACGACGACGACCCGTACGAGCGGGTGGTCGTCGCCAACGCCGACCAGCTGGCGATCGTCACCGCGCTCGCCGACCCGGAGCCGCGCCCCCGGCTGATCGACCGCTGTCTGGTGGCGGCGTACGACGGGGGGCTCTCCCCGCTGCTCGTCCTGACCAAGTCGGACCTGGCGCCGCCGGACGCGCTCCTGGAGATGTACGGCGCGCTGGGCGTCCCCCATGTGGTGACCACCCGCGACGAGTTCGTCGACGGGGTCGCCGCGGAGCGGGTCCGCGAGCACCTCAAGGGCCGGACCACCGCGTTCGTCGGCCACTCCGGCGTCGGCAAGACGACCCTGGTGAACGCCCTGGTGCCGGAGGACCGCCGCCGGGTCACGGGACACGTCAACGCGGTCACGGGCCGCGGCCGGCACACCACCACCTCGGCCCTCGCGCTGCCGCTCGACGACAAGGAGGGCGGCTGGGTCATCGACACCCCGGGCGTGCGCTCCTTCGGTCTGCACCACGTCGACCCGGCCCGGGTCATCCACGCCTTCCCCGACCTGGAGCCGGGCACGGAGAACTGCCCGCGCGCGTGCAGCCACGACGAGCCGGACTGCGGGCTCGACGCGTACGTGGCGGAGGGGCACGCCGATCCGGCGCGGCTGGTCTCGCTGCGGCGGCTGCTCGCGACCCGGGAGCGCCGCGAGGGCGACTGAGCCGTCGGTGTTCACGGCCGTCGGTGTTTACGCCCCGTCGCTGTCGGTAAGTGCATAATCGCACCAAGTGCGACGAAGCGGTCACCGACGGCGTGGGAGGCACTGACGATGGCGTGGCTGCTGGTGGTGATCGCGGGGCTCCTGGAGACGGGCTTCGCGGTCTGTCTGAAGCTCTCGCACGGCTTCACCCGACTGTGGCCGACGATCGCCTTCGCCTCCTTCGCCCTGGGCAGCTTCGGCCTCCTCACGCTGGCGCTGCGGAAGCTCGACGTCGGCCCGGCGTACGCGGTGTGGACGGGGATCGGCGCCGCCGGGACGGCGATCTACGGGATGGTCTTCCTCGGCGACGTGGTCTCCACGCTCAAGATCGTCTCGATCACCCTGGTCATCGCGGGGGTCATCGGGCTCCAGCTCTCCGGGTCCGCGCACTGAGGGGTCGTCGGCAGGGCCGGCGCGACGACGTGGCTGAGGGCGATCCGTACGGCGAGTTCGCAGCCGGCCGCCCACCGCTCCCCCGCGCAGGCGGCGGTCTCCGCCACCAGTTCGGCGGGCGCGGGCGGTCCGGCGTCGGCGCGCCGCTGGGCGGGGACGGGGGCGGGCCGGGCGCCGGGGCGGGCCGGCCGGGGCTGGGGCAGCCGTTCGTTCCAGGCGCCGGTGAGCAGGGCCCGGAGCACCGGGCGGACGGCGGCGCGGGCGACGATCCACTCGGCGACGGCGACGAGGTTCCGCTCGGGCGGGGCGGGGGCGGCGAGCAGGTGCCGGACGCCCTGGAGGTAGGAGTCGGCCTCCCTGCGGACGAGGGCGCGGGCGAGCCCCTCCTTGCTGCCGAACTCGTTGTAGAGGGTCTGCCGGGAGACCCGGGCGGCGGTGGCGAGGTCGGCCATGCGCACGGCGGACCAGGGGCGGTGCGCGAGCGCGGCGAGCGCGGCGTCGAGCAGGGCCTCGCGGGCGTTCGCCATCCTCACCTCCGGAGGGAACGGTTCTCCGCTCAGCGTCGGCAGGCGCCCACTCCCTGTCAAGGGGCCGCGGTGGACGGTTCGCCGCGTGTCCGCACGTCGGGGATAGAGTGCCGACCATGGCCGATTACCACGATGATCTGCGTCTCGCCCACGTCCTCGCGGATGCCGCCGACGCGGCCACCATGGACCGTTTCCAGGCGCTCGACCTCCGGGTCGAGACGAAGCCGGACATGACTCCGGTGAGCGAGGCCGACAAGGCGGCGGAGGAGCTGATCCGGGGACAGCTCCAGCGCGCCAGGCCGCGCGACGCGATCCTCGGCGAGGAGTACGGCGTGGAGGGCTCGGGCCCGCGCCGCTGGGTGATCGACCCGATCGACGGCACCAAGAACTACGTGCGCGGGGTGCCGGTCTGGGCGACCCTGATCGCGCTGATGGAGGCCGGGGAGACCGGCTTCCAGCCGGTGGTGGGCGTGGTCTCCGCCCCGGCGCTCGGCCGGCGCTGGTGGGCGGCGAAGGGGCTCGGCGCGTACACGGGCCGCAGCCTGTCCTCGGCGACCCGGCTGGGCGTCTCGAAGGTCGCCTCCCTGTCGGACGCCTCCTTCGCGTACTCCTCGCTGAGCGGCTGGGAGGAGCAGGGCCGCCTCGACGGCTTCCTCGACCTCACGCGCGCGTGCTGGCGGACCCGGGCGTACGGCGACTTCTGGCCGTACATGATGGTCGCGGAGGGTTCCGTGGACATCTGCGCGGAGCCGGAGCTGTCGCTGTGGGACATGGCCGCGGTCGCGATCGTGGTCCAGGAGGCCGGCGGCACGTACACGGGCCTGGACGGCCGGCACGGACCGCACAGCGGGAACGCGGCGGCGTCGAACGGCCTGCTCCACGGCGAGCTGCTGAGCTATCTGAACCAGGAGAGCACCCGGGGCTGACGGCCCGCCGCCCCGAAGGGCGAGCGCTCCCGACACTCCCCGGGGACGCCTCGCGCGCCCCCTTTACGACCCACCCCGCCGGTGCGACTCTGAGAGTCCCCCCGCTTGTGAACTTGTGAATTCTTTCTCGTGGGGGTCTCACCAAGGAGGTGGCTCCGTCCATGCTCGTCCGTGACGCCATGAGCACCGTGGTCCTCACCATCGGCCCCGCCCACACCCTCCGACAGGCGGCCCGGCTGATGTCGGCGCGCCACGTCGGCGCGGCGATCGTCCTCGACACCGACGCCGGCGGGCTCGGCATCCTCACCGAGCGCGACATCCTCAACTCCCTCGCCCGGGACCAGGACCCCGACCGGGAGACCGCCGGCTCCCACACCACCCGTGACGTGGTCTTCGCCGCACCCACCTGGACGCTGGCGGAGGCGGCCGAGGCCATGACGCGCGGCGGCTTCCGCCACCTCGTCGTCCTCGACGACCGGGGCCCCGTCGGCATCGTCTCCGTGCGCGACATCATCCGCTGCTGGATCCCGGTGCACAGCGTCGCCACCGGCTGAGCATGCGGGGGCGGGCCGGACCCCGTGAGGAGATCCGGCCCGCCCCCTCCCGGCGGCAGGCGTCCTCAGCCGCGCAGGGCCCGGACCGCGACCTCCAGCCGCTTGCCGAAGTCACCGTCCGCCTCGCGGAAGTCGTCGATCGCCCCCGAGCCCTGCCCCTCGACCAGAGCCCCCTCGACCGGAGTCTCAGTCAATCTTGGCTCTGATCCCACAATGGACAATGTCCAAGTCGAGTAGGCATCCAAAGTCACACCCGTTCGGGATCTTGCTCCCGGCTGTTAGGCTGGCCCCATGAGTGACCTGTTGGAACGACTGCGCGGACGCGGCTGGCGGATGACCGCGCAGCGCCGCGTCGTGGCCGAAGTCCTCGACGGGGATCACGTGCATCTGACCGCCGACGAGGTCCACGCCCGCGCGGTGTCGAAGCTGCCCGAGATCTCGCGCGCGACCGTGTACAACACGCTGGGCGAGATGGTCACCCTCGGCGAGGTCATCGAGGTCGCGACCGACGGCCGCGCCAAGCGGTACGACCCCAACGCCCACCGGCCCCACCAGCACCTGGTCTGCGGCCGCTGCGGCGCGATCCGCGACGTGCACCCGGCCGGCGACCCGCTGGCGGACCTCCCGGACGCCGAACGCTTCGGCTTCACCATCTCGAACGTCGAGGTCACCTACCGGGGCATCTGCCCGAGCTGTGCCACGACGGCCTGACGACGCGCCCAGGAAGCCCCCGCCCCGGCGGGGGCTTCTTCGTGTCCTCCTCCGGACCCGAGCCCCCGGACACGACGAAGGCCCGGATCCAGTGACTGGATCCGGGCCTTCGTCGCTACTGAGTAGCGGGGACAGGATTTGAACCTGCGACCTCTGGGTTATGAGCCCAGCGAGCTACCGAGCTGCTCCACCCCGCGTCGGTGAACCCAACCTTACGGGACCCCCGTCACCAGCGCAAATCCGTTAACGCCTCACGCGGTGAGCTCCTGGTGCAGCGCCTCGCTCAGCCTGGCCGCCCGCTCGGCGACCTCCGCCGGGCCCAGCTCCACCGCGCGGTCGCACCAGCGACGCCCCTCGGCGAGCTCGCCCCGGCGCGCCGCGAGCAGCGCGAGCCGGAGCGCGGCGCGGCCGTGCCCGGCCCGGGCCGCCCGGGTCCACCAGAGCGCGGCCTCCCGCTCGCTGCCCTCGCGGGCGAGGAGCAGCCCGAGGTTGAAGGCGCCGTTGCGGCTGCCCGCCTCGGCGGCCTCGCGGTACCAGCGGTCGGCCTCGGCCAGGTCGCCGCGCCCGGCGGCGAGCATCCCGACCCGCACCTGGGCGCGCCGGTGGCCCTGCTGGGCGGCCCGCTCGTACCACTCCTCGCACTCGGACTTCTCCTCGCGGGACGCGCCGAGCACGGCGGGGCCGGGCTCGGGGCGACGCGCGTCGAGCACCGAGGCGAGCCGGAAGGCTGCCTCGGCGCTGCCGCCGCCGGCCGCGCACCGCAGGTGCCGCTCGGCGGTCTGCTCGTCGCCGTCCCGCAGGGCGGCGATGCCGACCTGGAGGGCGGCCTCGGTGTGCCCGGCGGCGGCGGCCCGCTCGTACCAGACCAGCGCCGTGCGGTCGTCGCCCCGGCCGGCGTGGAGGATGCCCAGGTTGAAGGCGGCGTCCACGCTGCCGGCCTCGGCGGCCTTGGAGAACCAGGGCTCGGCGCCGTTGGCGTCGCCGGCCTGGAGGAGCAGGACGGCGAGCGCGTTGGCGGCCTCGCGGTGACCCGCGTAGGCGGCGCGCCGGTACCACTGCTCGGCCTGCGGGATGCGGTCCTGGGCGGCGCAGAGCAGCCCGAGGTTGTAGGCGCCGTTGACGTCGCCGGCGTCCATGGCGGCCCGGTACCAGCGCTCGGCGGTCTGCTGCTCGCCCCGGGCGGCGTGCAGGGCGCCCAGCGCGTTGGCGGCGTTGCCGTCGCCGTCCTGGGCGGCGCGCAGCCACCACACGGCGGCGCTCTCCTCGTCGCCCGCGTCGCGGAGCAGGAAGCCGAGGGCGCAGGCGGCCTTCGCCTCGCCCTCCTTGGCGGAGCTGAGGTACCAGCGGCCGGCCTCCTTGAGCTCTCCGCGGTGCTCCAGGATGGCGCCCAGGTGGAGCGCGGCCCGCCGGTGGCCGCGTGCGGCGGCCTGCCGGAACCACTGCTCGGCCTCGGCGGCCTCTCCCGCGCCCTCGCCGGTCGGCTGCCCGGGGACGGCGGTCACGGTGCCGGTCGCGGCCGCGCCGGAGGGCACGACCGCCCTGGCCCCCGGGGCGCGGAGCCGGGTGCCGGTCTCGTGCGGCCCGCGGGTGGTCTCGGTGGCCCGGCGCTCCAGGGCGAGGGCGAGGCGGTAGGCGGCCTCGCGGTGGCCCTGCTCGGCGGCGGCGCGCAGCCAGCGCTCGGCGCCGACGTCGCTGCGGTGCTCCAGGAGGTCGGCGAGGGCGTACGCGCCGAGGGCGTGGCCCTGCTCGGCGGCCTGGCGGAGCCAGTACTCGGCGGCCGGCTCGTCGCCGCGCTCGCGGTGGTGGCGGCCGAGGGCGTGGGCGGCGGGGGCCGAGCCGGCGACGGCGGCGACCCGCCACCAGCCGGCCGCCTCGTCGGGGTATCCGCGCTGGTGGAGCAGGACACCCAGGTTGTTGGCGGCGGCCCGGTCCCCCTCCGCGGTGGCCCTCCGCAGGTACGGCTCGGCGCCGTCGAGGTCGCCGCGGCGCAGCAGCAGTGCGCCGAGGGCGCTCATCGAGGCGAGGTCACCGCGCTCGGCGGCCCGCCGGTGCCTGGCCTCGGTCTCGGTCTCGTTCTCGGCGTCGGTCTCGGTGGTGGTGTCGACGGCCGCATCGACGGCCCCCACTGCCTCGATGATCTCGTCTGCGGCGTTTCTGGCGTGCCGCTGCACAAACCGCCCTGTCTCCAACAGAGTTGCCCTGTCCCCCATAAATACCATCGTCGCACCACCCGCAACCCGAGCACACCTGGTATACCGCAGCCAGTGAGGTCACTCAGCGTTTTGTCGACATGCCCACAGAGAGACAAGTCAAACACGACTTACGCCAACTCGCCCCTTCCCTACCGCTCTTCGGCACCCCCCGGCACGTCGACACACGACAAGGGCCCGGATCCTTATGGATCCGGGCCCTTGCCCTCTGAGTAGCGGGGACAGGATTTGAACCTGCGACCTCTGGGTTATGAGCCCAGCGAGCTACCGAGCTGCTCCACCCCGCGTCGGTGAAACCACAGTATCACGACGCGGGAACGGAAAACCTCAGGTCAGCCGCCTGACCCGGGCGTCTTGAGCTTCGCTCCGGCCTCCGCGGCCCGCTGGAGCGCCTTCTGGAGGTCCTCCTGGGCCTTGCCGTACGCGTTCCAGTCGCTCTTCTGCAGAGCGGCCTGGCCCTCGTCGTACGCCTTCTGGGCGTCGGCGATGGCCTGCTTCAGGGCGGCGTCGTTCGAAGCCGGCGGCTGGGTCGTGCCGGGCGGCTGCGTGGTGCCCGGCGGGGTCGGCGGCTGGCTGGGCGCCTCCACCCCGAAGACCGCGTTGAGCGCCTCGGTCAGGGTGTCCTCGAACACCGTGGTGTCCTTGGTCGTGTCACCGTCCGGCTGGTCCGCGTCCACGTACGACACCGCGACCTTCTTCAGGAGCGGGTAGAGCGCGTTGCGTCCCTGGGCGTAGACCGGCTCCACGTACAGGAACCCGCCGTCGAGCGGCACGGTCAGCAGGTTGCCGTACTGGATGTCCGAGTCGGCGCCCTTCATGTCCCGGACGAAGGTGGCCACGGAGGGCAGGCCGTTGAGCTTGCTCTGCACCTGGGCCGGGCCCGGCACGTCCGAGGTGACCCGCAGCAGTCTCAGCCGGCCGTACTCCTTGCTGGTGGCGTCGGCGTCGACCGCCATGAAGGCGCCCAGGTTGGGTCGCCCGTTCGGCGTGAACGTCGTCGTCAGCGAGAAGCGCTGCGCCGTGTCCCCGGGCATCTTCATGCTCAGGTAGTACGGCGGGACCGCGTTGCCGTCCTTGTTGGTCGGGTCGTCCGGCACCTGCCAGGCGTCCGAACCGCTGTAGAACTGCGCGGGGTCGGTGACGTGGTAGCGGGTCAGCAGCTCGCGCTGCACCTTGAACATGTCCTGCGGGTAGCGCAGGTGCGCGAGCAGGTCGCCCTTGATCTCGGACTTCGGCTTCACGGTGTCCGGGAAGGCCTTCATCCAGGTCTTCAGGACCGGGTCCTGGGTGTCCCACTCGTAGAGCTTCACCGTGCCGTCGTAGGCGTCGACGGTGGCCTTGACCGAGTTGCGGATGTAGTTGACCTGGTTCTGCTGGGCGACGACCGTGCGCTGCTGGTTGCCGACGGTCAGGGAGTCGGCCGTGGTGTCGCCGAGCGTGGTGCGCGAGGCGTAGGGATAGCCGTTGGTCGTGGTGTAGGCGTCGACGATCCACTGGATCCGGCCGTCGACGACCGCCGGGTAGGCGTCGCCGTCGATGGTCAGCCAGGGCGCGACGGCCTCGACGCGCTCCTTGGGCGTGCGGTTGTAGAGGATCCGCGAGCCCTCGCCGATGGCTCCCGAGTAGAGGATCTGCGGCTCGCTGAAGGCCACCGCGTACGCGGCGCGGTTGAAGGTGCTGGAGAGGCTGACGCCGCTCTTCTCCTTGTAGCTGGTGGTCTTCTCGCCGTTCTCCTCGTAGTCCAGCTCCTTCTGGGGGCCGCCCACGATCGAGTACTGGTCGGTCTTCTCGCCGTAGTAGATCCGCTGCTGGTACGTGGGCAGCGAGCCGGTCGTCGGCAGTCCGGACTCGGTGAAGACCGGGGAGCCGTTGGCGTCCGTCTGCGTGCCCGAGGCCAGGATCGCGCCGTAGCCGTGGGTGTAGGTGAAGTGGTCGTTGATCCAGTTCCGCTTCGGGATGCCCCGGATGTTCAGCTCGCGCAGGCCGACGACGGTGTCCTTGCCGGCGTAGCGGTCCACGTCCAGGGTGGTCGGGAACTGGTAGTACTTCCGCTTCTGCTCCAGCTGCTGGAACGTGGGCGACACGATGTTCGGGTCGAGCAGGCGGTAGCTGGCCGCCGTGTCGGCGTCCGTCCGCAGCTTGTCCTTGGCCTTGACCGTCGACTTCCCCGAGTAGTTCTCGGCCTTCGTGCCGTCGATCGCGTACGCCTTGCGGGTGGCGTCGATGTTCTTCTGGATGTACGGCGCCTCCTTGGCCTGCTCGTTCGGCTGGACCTGGAACTTCTGCACGATGGCCGGGTACAGGCCGCCGATCAGGATCGCGGAGAGGACCATCAGACCGAAGCCGATCACCGGCAGCTGCCAGGTGCGGCGCCAGAGCGTCGCGAAGAACAGCAGCGCGCAGATGACGGCGATGCAGAACAGGATGGTCTTCGCCGGCAGGTACGCGTTGGCGTCGACGTACCGCAGGCCCGTCCAGTTGCCCGTCGCCTTGAAGTCGCTCGACTTCACCGCCAGGCCGTACCGGTCGAGCCAGTACGCCACGGCCTTGAGCGCGACGAAGAGGCCGAGCAGCACCGAGAGGTGGCCGGTGGCGGCGGCGGTGGCGCGCGCGCCCGGACTGGTGATCCGCAGCCCGCCGTACAGGTAGTGCGTGAGCGCGGCGGCGACCAGCGACAGGACGGCGGCGGCGAAGCCGAACCCGAGGAGGAAGCGGTACCAGGGCAGGTCGAAGGCGTAGAACGACACGTCGAGCCCGAACTGCGGGTCCTTCTGGCCGAACTTCACGCCGTTGACCCACATGAGCCAGGTGCGCCACTGGCCGGACGCGGAGGCGCCGGCGATCAGGGCCACCAGGGCGGTGACCGCGAGCAGCACCCACTTCTTGAAGGGGGCCAGACCCATCCGGTACCGGTCGAGGCTCTGCTGCTCCAGCGACATCGCACTGAGCGGCGGCCGCAGCCGGTACGCCAGCCAGACGTTGAAGCCGACGGCGATGCCCATCAGCAGGCCGAAGACCAGGAAGAGACCGATCTTGGTCCACAGGGTGGTGGTGAACACGGACGAGTACTCGACCGAGCGGTACCAGAGCCAGTCCGTCCAGAACCCGGCGAACATCACGAACGCCATGGCCAGAACGGCCAGCACCCCGAGTGTCATGAGCAGGGTGCGGGCCCGCCGGGACGGCCGGCCGACTCTCATCCTCGGCCCGGACGGACCTTGGCCACGGTCCGGCATCTGGAAAGCCAACGTGCGCCCCTCGATGTTGATGCGTCTGTTTGATGCGTCTGTTTGATGCGTCTGTTGATGCGTCTGAAAGCAGGCCCCGCGATCGTAGAGCCCACTGATGCAACTTACTGAGGCTTTACCTAGTTCCCGCCTTCCGGGGAAGAGGAGGCAGGATATTGGTCATGTCCAACCTTTCCCCCTCCGGCCCGGCCATGGCCGCGAGCCCCCTCACCCGCGCGGTGCTCGAGATCGACGAGTACGCGTCGGGCCTCGGCTGGGACCAGCCCGCCCGCCTGTTCGCCCTGGTCGACACCGCACGGCTGCGCGCCCAGGAGCCCAAGCTCGCCTCCCAGCTCGGCCTGGGCGACGACGCCACCTCCTACACCCCCATCGAGCAGGACAAGCTGCCGCGCGGCAAGGCCCTCGACGAGTTCCTCGGCACCATCGCCTGGCCCGACGCCGTGGCCGGCTGCGCCCTGACCGTGGAGCGGCTCATGCTGCCCCCGTCGGCCGAGGCCCAGGTCCCGCAGGGCCTGAGCGAGAAGCAGCTCGCCAAGTGGGTCGCCGGGCACCCGGACCGCCAGGAGGTCCGGATGACCGTGGCCGTGCTGCGGGACGGCGCCCGCGAGGCGGCGATCCGGCTGCGCGAGAAGGACACCCCGACCGAGGTGCTGACCGGCCCCGACCTGGTGCCGGGCCTCGCCGAGGCGCTGGCGGCGACCTTCGAGGGCTGAGAGCCCGTACGCACGGAAGGGGCGCCGGTCGACAGGACCCGGCGCCCCTTCGGCGTACTGCGTGCCGTCAGCTCTTCGAGCAGCTCGGCAGCGACTTCGTGTCGCCCTTGCGGAGCTTCTCCAGCGACTTCGTGGCGTCGTCGATGGTGTCGACCTTGATCAGAGTGAGCCCGTCGGGCGTGTCGGCGGCGGCCGCCTCGCAGTTGTCCGCCGGGGTGAGGAAGTACTCGGCGCCCGCGTTCCGCGCGCCGACCAGCTTCATCTCGATGCCGCCGATCGGGCCGACCTCGCCCTTGTCGTCGATGGTGCCGGTGCCGGCGATGAACCGGCCCTCGGTGAGGCTCTCCGGGGTGAGCTTGTCGACGATGCCGAGGGCGAACATCAGACCGGCGCTGGGGCCGCCGACGTCGGCCAGGTTGATGTCGATCGTGAACGGGAAGACGTGGTCGGTGCCGGCCTGGATGCCGACGACGGCCCGGTCGCCCTCCTCGGACGTGGTGGTCGTGATGACCACCTTCCGGGTGACGGTGGGCTCCTTGTGGGCCTTCTCGGCGGCGGCCGCCTCCTTGGCGGGGACGATCGTGAACTCGACGTCCTGGCCGGGCTTCCGCTTCGTCACCTGCTTGGCGACGTCACCCTGCTCCTTGACCGGCACGCCGTCGACGGCCCTGATGACGTCCCCGGCGTGCAGCTTGCCCTCGGCCGGGGCGCCCTTGACGACGGTCGCGACGACGACCCGGGAGACCACCGGGATGCCCAGCTCCTTGAGGGCCGCCACCTTGGCGCTCTCCTGGGACTGGGTGAACTCCTCGGCGTTCTCCTGGCTCGACTCCTCCTCGGTCTTGCCGTCCGGGTAGAGGGTGTCGTGCGGCACCACCACGTTGTCGTGGGCCAGCCATCCGTAGACGGCCTCGACGGCGTTCATCTTGTAGTCCGCGCTGGTGACGCGGACCGTCGTCATGTTGAGGTGACCGTCGGTCGGGTAGGTCTTGCGTCCGGAGATCTGCAGTACCGGTTCGCCCCTGGCCTCGCCGAGGGTGTTGACCGTGGGGCCCGGGCTCATCTCCGCGTACGGCACCGGGATCAGGACGCCCGCGATGAGCAGACAGATCAGGACCAGGGTGGAGGCGAGCATCGTCGCGGTGCGGCGTGGCATGGAACGACAGTACGGGACTCGCCTGTGGGTGCACCCGTGGGGCGGTCCGTACGGGGCGGCCCCGCGTCAGCTGGACGGCGACGTGGTGACGGCGGAGGCCGTCGTGGCCGGTTCGCGCTCCGGACGGGCGGGATCGGCGGTCACGGCGTGGGACCGCTCCATGGCGTCCCGGAAACGGGCGTAGCCGGCGAGTTCCGCCACGTCGCCTATCGTCTTGTTCCTCGAAGCCCAGCTTCCCCATATCGCCGCGCCGACGACTGCGAAAAGCGGAATCAGCAACCAGGCCAGCGCTGCCATCCCGACCTCCCATCCCCAGTGAGTTGATCAGCAGACTGTCTCATCTGTGGGATCAACGCTCGCCCTCGGGGGCCGGTTACGCAAATCGGGCGTTCGACTACGCCCTGTCGGCGCGCCGCCTTGCCGGGTCAGCAGGCCCCCACCCACTCCTCGGTGCCGTCCGAGAACTTCTGGTGCTTCCAGATGGGGACTTCGTGCTTGAGGTCGTCGATGAGCTTCCGACAGGCCTCGAAGGCCTCGCCGCGGTGGGGGCAGGAGACGGCCACGACGACCGCGAGGTCGCCGACGCGCAGGTCGCCGACGCGGTGGACGGCGGCCAGGGCGCGGACCGGATAGTTCGCGACGACCTTCTCGGCGACGCGGCGCAGCTCCGCCTCGGCGGTCGGGTGACAGGAGTACCCCAGCGCGTCGACGTCCGCGCCGCCGTCGTGGTTGCGCACGGTGCCGACGAAGAGGGTGGTGCCGCCGGCGGCGTCGTCTCCGACGGCCCGGAAGACCTCGTCGACCGAGAGCGGGGTGTCACGGATCGCGAGCAGCTTGATCGGGTCGTCCGCGGCCTGCTCGCCGGGGTGGTCGTGCGTCTGCGCCATGAGGCCATGGTGCCGCACGGCTCCGACATCCCGTAAGGGACCTTTCGACCTGTGGACGGGGCCCTCCGTAGGAGGGTCCTACAAGTCCGTCCCCACGAGCCCGTCGCTACAGCCCGCGGCGCTTCCGCATCTGGCGCACCAGCGCCGCCGTGCCGAGCAGCGCCACCGTCGCTCCGGCCGCTCCGGCCGCCGTCGCGTCCTTGCGGCCCAGGCGGCGGCCGGCGACCGTGTGACGGCCCTCGACCTCCTCCAGGAGCGCGGCGAGGACCTCCTCGTTCGTCCATCTGGGGCGCCAGCCGGCGTCGTGCAGGCGTCCGACGCTCACCACCCAGGGGTGCATGGTGTAGGCGAGGTCGCCCGCCGGCGACGGGGTGAGGCCGATCCGGTGGAGGCGGGCCGCCGTGCCCAGGGCGACCGCGGAGGGCAGCTCCATGCGCCGGATGCCGGAGAGCTCCTCGACCTCCTCCTGTTCGAGCCAGCCCTCGCAGCCGACCGCGAACTCCCCGTCGACCTTCTCCAGGGCCGCGTACTCCAGGGCGCTCACCAGGTCCTCGACGTGGCAGAACTGCCAGGTCGGCCGGGAGCCGGCGACGACGAGCAGACGGGGCGACTCGAAGTAGCGGGTCAGCGCCGTGTCCGTACCGCCCACGAGGACGGCCGGACGGACGACGGTGACGTTCAGGCCGGGGTGCGCGCGGGGGGCGCGGCGGCCGAGGCGCTCGATCTCCAGCATGTCGCCGACGCCGGTGGCCTCCGCCGTCGCCCTGAGCTCGGCGTCCTCGGAGAGCGGGATGTCGTTGTCGGGCAGGGCGCCGTAGACCATGGCGGAGGTGCAGAGCACCACCCGGTGGACACCGGCCGCAGCGGCGGCGGTGAGCACGGTCTGCGTGCCGCGCACGTTGTAGGCCGTCCGGGCGGCGGGGTCGGTCTCCAGGTCGAGGTCGACGGCGAGGTGCACGACGACGTCCGCGCCGCGCAGCTTCTCGGCGATGGCCGGATCGCGCACGTCGAGGATGTGCCACTGCGCCTCCTCGACCTCGCCGCGGCGCTCGTCGATGGCGACGACCCGCTTGATCTCCTCGGAGGCGGCGAGGCGCCTGGTGAGCAGGTCGCCGACACCGGAAGCGGCGCCGGTGACCGCGACGACGGGGCCGCGCACGGCGGACCGGGTTGAGGGGTTTCGCGCTCCGCGAACCTGTGGATCTGGGGAACTCACCGGGCGTCTCCAGCGGTTGTCTTCAGTACGCACGCGCATGACGCGTACGGACCAGGTGGCGTCCATCCTGCCGCAGGGCACGGCCCGGCGGAGCACCGAGCCCATTTCCGGCCCGGATGTCTACGCTGGTGGTGTGCGGGGCCTGTCGGATCAGGCCCTGGTCGGGAGTCGCCGTCGGCAGGAGGCCGGCGGCCCTACGAGCCGAGGAAACCTGTGAGTGACACCCCATTCGGATTCGGCCTTCCGCCGGAGGAGCCGGAGAACGGCGACGAGGGCAAGAAGAAGGACCCCGCCGGAGGTGGCCAGGGGTCCGGCGGCAACCCGTTCGGCGCGAACCCCTTCGGCTTCGGCGGGCTGCCGGGCATGGGCGGCCCCGGCGGCGCGGACAATCCGTTCGCCGCGATGTTCGGCTCCATGAACCCCAACGACCTGGGCGCGGCCTTCCAGCAGCTCGGGCAGATGCTGAGCCACTCGGGCGGTCCCGTGAACTGGGACATGGCCAAGCAGATCGCGCGCCAGGTGGTGGCCCAGGGCACCGCCGACGGCACCAAGGACGCGAGCGTGGGCCCGGCCGAGAAGTCGGCGGTCGAGGAGGCCGTGCGCCTGGCCGACCTCTGGCTGGACCAGGTCACCTCGCTGCCCTCCGGCGCGGGCACGGCCGTGGCGTGGAGCCGTGCCGAGTGGGTCGAGGCGACGCTGCCGGCGTGGCAGCAGCTCGTGGACCCGGTCGCCGAGCGGGTCGGCTCGGCGATGGGCGACGTCCTGCCGGAGGAGATGCAGGCCATGGCCGGCCCGCTGATCGGCATGATGCGCTCCATGGGCGGCGCCATGTTCGGCCAGCAGATCGGGCAGGCCGTGGGCGCGCTCGCCGGTGAGGTCGTCGGCTCGACGGACGTCGGTCTGCCGCTGGGCCCGGCCGGGCGCGCTGCGCTGTTGCCGCTGAACATCGAGGCCTTCGGCAAGGACCTGGGCGTGCCCTCGGACGAGGTGCGGCTCTACCTGGCCCTGCGCGAGGCCGCGCACCAGCGTCTCTTCGCGCACGTGCCGTGGCTGCGGGCGCACCTCTTCGGCGCGGTCGAGGGGTACGCGCGCGGGATCAAGGTCGACACCTCGAAGCTGGAGGAGGCCGTCGGGCAGCTCGACCCGACGCACCCGGAGCAGCTGCAGGAGGCGCTCCAGCAGGGCATGTTCCAGCCGGAGGACACCCCGGAGCAGAAGGCGGCCCTGGCCCGGCTGGAGACGGCGCTCGCGCTGGTCGAGGGCTGGGTGGACGCGGTGGTCCACGAGGCCGCCAAGTCCCGGCTGACCTCGGCGGACGCGCTGCGCGAGACGCTGCGCCGGCGCCGGGCCTCGGGCGGTCCCGCCGAGCAGACCTTCGCGACCCTGATCGGTCTGGAGCTGCGTCCGCGGCGGCTGCGGGACGCGGCGCGCCTGTGGGCCTCGCTCACGGACGCGCGCGGGGTCGACGGCCGGGACGGGCTGTGGGAGCACCCGGACATGCTGCCGACGGCGACGGACCTGGACGACCCCGACGGCTTCGTGCACCGCGAGCACCTGGACTTCTCCGAGCTGGACAAGATGCTCGGCGAGGCGGCCCGGGGCGAGGCGCCGGAAGACGGGGACGGCAAGGAGTGACCCTGCACGACGACGCGGTCCTCGTGCTGAAGGGCTACGAGGACCAGCCGGAGCTGCGCGATGTCTACCTGGACCATCTCGCCCGGCACGAGGACGGCATGTACAAGCCCTGCGAGGCGGGGCACCTGACCTCCAGCGCGCTGGTGATCGACCCTTCGCGGGGGCGGGTCCTGCTGACCCTGCACAAGAAGCTGGGCATGTGGCTCCAGATGGGCGGCCACTGCGAGCCGGGCGACCCGACGGTGGAGGCGGCGGCGCTGCGCGAGGCGGCCGAGGAGTCCGGCATCGCGGGTCTGACCCTGCTGCCGGGCGGTCCGGTGCGGCTCGACCGGCATCCGATCCCGGCGCCCTGCCACTGGCACCTGGACGTGCAGTACGCGGCGCTCGCCCCGGCGGACGCGGTGGCGGAGATCAGCGACGAGTCGCTGGACCTGCGCTGGTTCGCGCACGACGAGGTGGCCTCGGTGGCCGACGCGTCGGTGGTGGAGCTGCTGAAGGGCACGCTGGCGCGGCTGGCGTGAGCATGACCGAGGGGCGGTCTCCGGTGGAGACCGCCCCTCGGCCGTGCGTGCTCAGTTCCAGACGTTGTTCTGGTTCTGGGCGTGGGAGCCGTGCTGGCCGGCGCCGAACTGGGCGGCGATGCCCTGTCCGATGGCGGCGTTCTGCGGGGGCATGACCTCGCTCGGCTGGACGAGCGCGAAGCCCTGGCCGAGGAAGCTGAGCTCCCAGCCCTCGCCCGTGTTCCCACGGCGGCGCATCACGCTGGAGTTGGTGGTCTGCGCCTGCATCTGGACGCGCAGCCCGGTGGACCAGGCGACGATCGCGTCCGCGTCGACGCTGACGTACTTCTCGGGCGTGACCTGCATCATCAGCGGCTGCCCGGAGGTCATGAGGGCGACCTTGCCGCGGCCGGAGATGTTGAGCTGGTACTTGCCGGAGCCGGAGACGCCGTACTGGCTGTCGACGGCGATGACCTCGGTGTGGAGGGTCGAGTCGAGCGCCAGGACGTAGGCGCTGTCGACGGTCAGGCCGTCCTGCTCGACCTCCACGATGTGGACGTGCTGGGCGAGGTTGGCGAAGTAGACCGTGCCCTGGCCGGAGCAGCGCATCAGGTCGAGGCCCTCGCCGGTGCGGGCCTGGGCCCGGCGCTGGCCGGGGGTCTTGTACTCGCCGTCGAAGTCGACGAGTCCCTGGTACGCGACCATGGCGCCCTTGCGGGCGAGGACGTCGTCCTGCCCGGTGAGGCTGACCCGCAGGAGCTGCGGGTTCTGGATGACGTACCGCTCCTGGCTCTGCTGTTCGCCGTGGTTGAAAAGCGGGCTCTGCATGGTGTGTTCTCGCTCCCCCTCAGCCCCGGACCCGCAGGCGGTCGGTGCTGTCCTCGCTCGGCTGTACGACGACGATGCCCTGGCCCGAGAAGGCCATCTGGTATGCCTCGCCGCTGCCCCGCCCGATGAGGGAGGACGCCTTGAAGCTGCGCTTGCCCTTGACCTTGAGCGCGGGCGACCAGGCGACGAGCGCGTCGGGGTCGACGTACGTCTCGTCCTCGCCGCGGCCGCAGTCGACGACGATCGGCGTGCCGCGCGAGGTGAGCGCGACCCAGCCGGTGCCGGCGATCTCCACGTTGAAGAGGCCCTGGCCGGCGAACTTGGCGAGGCCCTTGACCCGCTCGACACCCCACTGGAGGTGGGCGTCGAAGGCGAGCACGTTGGTGCCGTTGACCGAGATCGAGTCGTTCTGGAGGTTGATGACGACGACGTCGGCGCCGTAGTCGGCGAGGTAGAGCAGTCCGTCGCCGGAGCACTTCATGATCGGCGCGCCCTCGCCGGTGGCCCACTGCTGGGCGACCTGGCGGACGGCGGGCGGGTTGGGCTCGTAGCTGATGAAGCCCTCGTAGGCGACCATCGAGCCGGTCCGGGCGTACAGGTCCTGGCCGGAGGCCATGGCCACCTTGAGCATGGTGCGGCCGTGGTTCTCCATCCGGGCCGCGACGGGGGTCGGGGCGTAGCCCGCGAGTTGCTGGTTCATGACGGGCTCCCTCAGACCTCGTAGGGCTGGACGACGATGAAGTTGCCGGGGGCTCCCCGGAACTGGAGGTTCACGGTCTCCCCGCTGTGGCCCGGGTAGGCGTTGCGGCGGAGCCGCACCTGGCTGGAGAGGATGACCTGGGACGCGGACGACCAGGCGACGACGGCGTTGCAGTCGGCGAAGGTGGTCGGCGTGACGGGCAGGACGACGGGGACGCCGTGCGTCTTCACGACGACGGTGCCGGTGCCCTGGAACTGCATGGTGAACAGGGCGCCGCCGGGGATGCCGTGGCCCTCGATGCGGCGGACCTCGTACTGCAGGGACTCGTCGAACGCGAGGACGTTCTCGGCGGAGACGCAGATGCCGTCGCCCTGGAGCTCGATCGGGTGCAGGTGGGCGCCGTTCTCGGCGAGGAAGACCTGGCCGCGGCCGGTGCAGCGCATGAGCTGCATCTCCTGGCCGGTGGCGTTGCCGACGATCCGGCCGGCGAAGCCGGCGCCCTTGTAGCCGAAGTCGACCTTGCCCTGGTACATGACCATGGAGCCCTGCCGGGCGAGGACGGGCACGCCGCCCATGGCGAGGTCGACCCGCATGAGCTGCTGGTTCTGCGGGGTCCAGCGGGCGCCGGTGGCGGTCTCCTTGTACGGCGCGAGCGCGGCGGCGAGCCCCGCTCCGGTCGCCGGCGCGCCCTGCGGGACGCCGGGCTGCTGCCCGTACGCCGGCGGCTGCTGCCCGTACGGGGCGGGCGCGGGCTGTCCGTAGGGGGCCTGCGGGGGCTGGCCCTGACCGGGGTACTGGCCGCTGGGGTACTGGCCGGGCGCCTGGCCCGGGACCTGCCCGGGGTAGGGGCCGGGGGGCTGTCCCGGGACCTGGCCGTACTGCGGCTGCTGCGGGGGCTGCCCGTACGGGGCGGGGGCCGGGGCGGGCGGCGGCACGGGGGCCGGGGCCAGGGGCGCGACCATCGTCGGCTGCGTGTGGACCGGCGGCGCGGGCGGGACGGGCGCGGGCGGGGCCGGCGGCGCGCCGAACGCGGGGGCCGGGGCGGGCGCGGGCGCGGCGGGGGCGCCGAAGGCCGGGGGCGCGGCGGCCTGCGGCGGCGGGGCGAAGCCGGGGGCCGCGGCCTGCTGCTGCGGGGCGGCGGCCGGCTCGTCCTCGGCGACCTCGCCGCCGAAGTTCCGCAGGAGCGCCTCCAGGCCTCCGTCGAAGCCCTGGCCGACGGCGGCGAACCGCCACACGTCCTTGAGGTAGAAGTCGCCGAGCATCACCGCGCGCTCGGTGGAGAACTCCGCGCCCGTGAACGCGTAGCGCGCGACCTCCTCGCCGCCCGCCACGATCCGCAGGTGGCCGGGGCCGATCTGGGACATCTGGCCGGCGCCGTCGATCGTCGCGGTGAACGACAGCTTGTGGATGTGCGCGGGGATGCGGTCGAGGGTGACGCGGAAGGACTCGGTGTCGCCGGACTGCGCGCCGAGCAGCTGGATGGACTCCTCGGGCGACTTCGGCTGGTTGAAGAAGACGAAGTAGCGGTCGTCGGAGAGCCGTTCGTCCGCGTCGAGTCCGAAGCAGCTGATGTCGAAAGTCAGCCCGGGGGCCGCGATCTGCACACCGACGTACAGATCGGTCCCCGCGGTCAGATCACTGATCTTGGCCTTGTGGCCGCGTTGGAATTCCCTGGCCATGCGTAACGACCGTCCCCCATCCCGAATGGCGAATGCTCGCGCCAGGCTAACCGCTGGGCACGACATTGAGACAGGCCAGGCCCTCTTCGGTACGAAATCGGGAATACCCGCGCACGCGCGCGTGGCGGCGCCGTCACTCCTCGCGAGCGTCCTGAAGGTGCGGCAGCCGCCCGGCGGCGACCACGCCCTCCAGATAGCCGCGCGCCCGCTCGGTGCGGGGGTACGCCTCCAGGAGCCGCCAGAACCGCGGCCCGTGCCCGGGGACGAGGAGGTGCGCCAGCTCGTGCAGGAGGACGTAGTCGACGACGTACTCGGGCATGCCCTGGAGCCGGTGGGAGAGGCGGATGCTGCCCTCGGAGGGGGTGCAGGAGCCCCAGCGGGTGTTCTGGTTGGTCACCCAGCGGACGGAGCCGGGGCGGGCCCGGCCGTCGAAGTACTGCTCCGAGAGGCGCAGCGCCCGCTCCGTGAGTTCGCGGTCGCCGAGGACGCTCCGGCTCTCCCGGGCGGCGAGCTTGTCCAGCATGACGCCCACCCAGCGGCGCTCCTCCGCCTCCGACATGCGGGCCGGGATGAGCACGACGGTCCGGTCGCCCTCGCGGTAGGCCGAGACGGTCCTCCTCCGCCGCGGGCTCCTGCGGATCTCGACCGCGCTCGTCACCGCCCCGCGGGGCGGTTCGCTGGTCACGCTGTGCTGGGGGTCGGCGGGCACGGCCCCGACGTTACCCGCTGCCGGCGGGGGAAGTCCCTCCTTCGGGAGTGGTTCGGGAACGATCCGACCCGCCGCACACCATTTGAATGACTAATCCCCCTGACCTGTGGACAACTTTCGGCGCCCGTCCCGGCGGCGGGGCATTCTCGCTTCGGGACGACGGAATGCCGCCAACGATCATGAATGCGGTCACGGGCGGGGACGGACATAGAGGACGGACATGGGGACGAACGGGGGCGGGGAAATGCATCCGATGGTGAAACCGGCGCTGCGGCGGGCTTGGCGGAGTCTGCAGTGCGTGCAGTTCGGCGTCGCCCCGGCGCACGCGGTGGTGCTCGACCCGGTCGACCAGGTGACGGGAGCGGTGCTCGGGCTGCTCGACGGCACCCGCGGGACCGCGCTGCTGCGGGCCGAGGCGCGGGCGCTCGGTCTGCCGGACGGCCGCCTGGAGGCGCTCCTGGGCCGGTTGGAGTCGGCCGGGCTCCTCACGGACGCCGCGACCGGGCGGCCCGGGAAGGCGGGCCCGGCCGCCGGCGCGGTGGACGTGGCCCTCGATCCGCTCCGCGCCGACCTGGCCTCCCTCTCCGTGGTGCACCCCGGGCCGGAGCGGGCGGCGGGGACCCTGGCGGCCCGGCGGGCCCTGCGCGTCCAGGTGCGGGGCGCGGGCCGGGTGGGGACGACGGTGGCGTCCCTGCTCGCCGCCGCGGGCGTCGGCTCGGTCGAGGTCCTCGACTCGGGACGGGTGGAGCCCTGGGAGACGGCCCCGGGCGGGCTCCCCGCCGAGTCCGTCGGCGAGCGCCGTGCGACGGCGGCCCGCCGGCTGGTCACCCGCTGGACACGGGACCCGGGGCGCGGGACACGGCCCCCGGGGCGCGGGGCGAGAGCGGGAGGGACCGGGCCGGACGGGCGGGGCGGACCGGTCGGGGCCGGCAGGGCCGGGGGGTCGCGGGACCGGGGCGGGCGTGGCGGGGCGGGTGAAGCCGTGGGGGAGCCCGGGCTGTCACTCGTCGTGGTGACGCCGAGGGACGGGCTCGGCGCGTACGTCCCCGATCCGCTCCCCGCCGAGCCGTGGATCTCCACCGGCACCCCTCATCTGTACGCGGGCGTTCTGGAGGCGACGGGGACGGTCGGACCGCTGGTGCTGCCCGGCGGCACGGCCTGCGCGCGGTGCCTCCAGGAGGAGCTGACGGACCGGGACCCGGTGACGCCCCGGCTGCTCGCCCAGTGGCGCTCCGGCGCCCCGCATCCGCTGCCCGCCTGCGACCTGGGTCTGGCCACGGCGGTCGCCGGGCTGGCCGCCGCGCACGCGCTGGCCTTCCTGGACGGGGACCTCCCGGCGAGCACCGGCACCCGCTGGGAGGCGTCGCTGCCGCTGCTGGAGTGGCGGGCGGAGCGGCTGAGGCCGCACCCGGCCTGCCCCTGCGGGGCGGCGCGCGGAGCAGAAGGGGAACGCGCCTCGGCGGCCGGGGAGGCACACGACACAATGGCGGGGTAACGGCCCTGCGCGGCACGGCAGTCTGGGTTTTGGAGGGGCGCATGTCTGATCTTCCCCGGAAGGCGGTCACCCGGACCGCCAAGTTGGCCGCGTTGCCTCTGGGCTTCGCGGGCCGGGCCACCTGGGGCCTGGGCAAGCGGATCGGCGGCAGATCCGCGGAGCTGGTCGCCCGCGAGCTCCAGCAGCGCACGGCCGAGCAGCTGTTCAAGGTCCTGGGCGAGCTGAAGGGCGGGGCCATGAAGTTCGGGCAGGCCCTGTCCGTCTTCGAGTCGGCCCTCCCCGAGGAGGTCGCCGGGCCGTACCGGGCGGCGCTGACGAAGCTTCAGGACGCGGCGCCGCCGATGCCGACGCGCACGGTGCACACGGTCCTGGAGGAGCGACTGGGGGCCGAGTGGCGGGAGTTGTTCCTCGAGTTCGAGGACAAGCCTGCGGCGGCGGCCTCGATCGGGCAGGTGCACCGGGCCGTGTGGCACGACGGCCGCGAGGTCGCGGTGAAGGTGCAGTACCCGGGCGCCGGGGAGGCGCTGCTCTCGGACCTGACGCAGTTGAGCCGCTTCGCCCGGCTGCTCGGCCCGCTGATCCCGGGCATGGACATCAAGCCGCTGATCGCCGAGATGCGGGACCGGGTCTCGGAGGAGCTGGACTACGCCCTGGAGGCGGAGGCGCAGCGGATCCACGCGGAGGAGTTCGCGGACGATCCCGATGTGGTGGTGCCCACGGTGGTGCACCAGTCGGAGCAGATCCTCGTGACCGAGTGGATGGACGGGGTGCCGCTCGCCGAGGTGATCGCGGACGGCACGGAGGAGCAGCGGGACCGGGCGGGTCAGCTCCTCGCCCGTTTCCTCTTCTCCGGCCCCGCGCGCACGGGCCTGTTGCACGCCGATCCCCACCCGGGGAACTTCCGGCTGTTGCCCGGAGGCGAGGACGAGGGGCCGGAGGGCTGGCGGCTCGGCGTCCTCGACTTCGGCACGGTGGACCGGCTGCCGGGCGGGCTTCCGGAGACGATCGGCACCTGTCTGCGGATGACGGTGGCGGGCGAGGCCGAGACCGTCTACGAGCTGCTGTGCGCGGAGGGCTTCGTCAAGGAGTCCGTCGCGCTCGACCCGGACGCGGTCCTGGAGTACCTGCTGCCGATCATCGAGCCGGCCGAGGTGGAGGCCTTCGCCTTCACCCGTGGCTGGATGCGCACCCAGGCGGCCCGGATCGCCGACCCCCGCTCCCCCGCACACCAGTTGGGCAAGCAGTTGAACCTGCCGCCCTCGTACCTGCTGATACACCGTGTGACGTTGAGCACCATCGGGGTGCTCTGCCAGCTGAACGCGACGGTGCGGCTGCGGGACGAGCTCGTCGAGTGGCTGCCGGGCTTCGAGGACCCGGCTCCCGCGTAGCGGGCGCCGGGGCGGGGCGGCTCACCACCAGGAGGAGTCGAGGCGGCCCTCGATGGAGCGGATGTTGGCGCGGGCGCACTCCTCGCAGAAGTACTGTCGCCGGCCGTTCTCGACGGAGCAGGTCCAGGTCAGCGGCAGGGTCTCGGTGGTCTTGCCGCAGCGCGCGCAGACGAAGGGTGCCTCGGGGGTACGGGCGTCGTTCACCCTCGTGACGATAACCCGGCGAAGACGCCGCGGTCCGGACAACGCACCGCGGGGGCCGGTCCGTTCGGACCGGCCCCCGCGAGGGCATCACGGAGATGCTCAGTTCATGACGGCCATGGCGAGCGCGCGGCGGGCGCGCAGCGAGACGCGCTCGGCGCGCCGCTGCATGCGCCGGGCGGCGACCAGGCGCACGGCCTGGCGTTCCGCGTCGGCCTCACGCTGTCGCTCATGCATATGGGCACGGGCCAGGGCTTCTGGGGCGAGTTGCATTTCACGGGTCCTGTTCTGACGCGCGGTGTGCGCGGCGGCGGGGGAGAAGACTGGGGTCGCGGAGCCCAGGGGCTCGCTGGTGGAAGAGGTCATCGGGGCCTGCTTCTGGGGATCGTGCGTGAGGGGACGGTCGATGGTTCCGGTGGCGCTCATGCCGCGACCGGGTTCTTGCGCGGGCGGCCGCGGGGCCGCTTGCGGGCGACGACCACGCCCTGGACGAAGAGCTCGCCACCCCAGACGCCCCAGGGCTCGCGGCGCTCCTTGGCGCCGGCGAGGCAGGCGGCCACCAGCGGGCAGGTCCGGCAGAGGGACTTCGCGTACTCGACGTCGGCCGGGGACTCCGCGAAGAAGACCTCGGGGTCGTAGGCGCGACAGGGTACGGGGACGCCGAGGTTCTCGATGGCGTCGTCGAGCGCGGTGAGCGCGGTGAGGGGGGTCAAAGCGGGGTCCTCCGTGGAGCCGGGCAGGGGGATCGATTCGGAATGCGGTACGGACGGGGCGTGCGCTTCGAGTTGCACGGTGGTCTTTCCTCGTCTGGTCGTTCCGGCCTGTTGGCCGGGGTTTCGGCTGGTACCGGGCGGTGTCTTTCCCGAGGCCCCTTCACGCCGTCGTCCCCGTTCGAGGACAAACAGAAGGGCCGCGGATCCCGGATGGGGTTCCGCGGCCCTGAAGGCGCCGGTCTGATCATGGATCAGACTGGATCACTCCAGGGTTCGAGCCCACGGAAGGCCCACATCATGTGGTGGTGCGTCGTCGTCTGCTGCTGGGTTCCGGCACCGGTCGCCGCAAAGCCATAGGCCGTGGCCTTGCCTGCTACTCCTGCTTCCAGTGCCTTGGTCGGTCGCTCATTGCGCGGAGCCACGGCGGCCGCACCGAGACCGGAAAGACCGGTGACGGGCAGGCCGGCGACGGGCAGACCGGTGCCAATGAGGGCCGAGGCGGAGAGGCCGAGCGAGCAGGCGGAGACGACCGAGCGATCGGTCATTTTGGCCGCGCCGATGAAGCCGGCGGTGCTGACGGTGCTGGTCTGGATGGTGTAGCTGATCACTGGAATCGCCTCCTCTCGGCGTCTCGGAGGGCTCGGGTGCGAGCCGGACCCTCATGTTTATTTGGACAAGTACAGCACGAAGACAGGGCTTCCATGAAGCCGCCGTTTCCGTGGTTAAGAACCTATGGGGCTTGACGGGGCGGGCGCAAACTATTTTTCCGACGAGTTTTCCTCAGAGCTCGCCCTCGTCCGTCCCGCCCTCCTCACCTGCGCAGATGGCCAGGACCTCGGCTCCGAAGCGGTCGAGCTTGCGGACGCCGACGCCGGAGATCGAGGCGAGCTCCCCGTCGGTGGCGGGGACCCGCTCGGCGATCGCCATGAGCGTCTTGTCGGTGAACACGCAATAGGCCGGCTGGCCGAGCTGCCTGGCCTGTTCCGACCGCCAGTCCCTCAGCCGCTCGTACAGGCCTTCGTCCATGTCCGAGGGGCAGTCCTCGCAGCGCATCAGCTTCATGGCGCCGGCCTCGGTGAGGGTGGCGCCGCAGACCCGGCACAGGACGGGGCCGCGGGGCCCCCGCCGGCGGAGGCCGCTCCCCCGCTCGACGGAGCCGGAGGCGCCGCCGGAGCCGACGGCGCCGAGGGAGCCGGAGCCGGGCCGCAGGCCCTGGAGGAAGCGGCTGGGGCGCCGGTTGGCCCGGCCCCCCGGGGAGCGGGAGAGCGCCCAGGAGAGCGTGAGGTGGACCCGGGCCCGGGTGACGCCCACGTACAGCAGGCGCCGCTCCTCCTCGATCTGCTCGTCGGTCTTGGCGTAGGTGATCGGCAGCATCCCCTCGGTGAGGCCGACCAGGAAGACGGCGTCCCATTCGAGGCCCTTGGCCGCGTGCAGCGAGGCGAGGGTGACGCCCTGGACGGTCGGGGCGTGCTGGGCGGCGGCCCGCTCGTCGAGCTCGGCGACCAGGTCGGAGAGGGTGGCCCCGGGCTTGGCGCGGGCGAAGTCCTCGGCCAGCCGGACGAGGGCGGCGAGGGACTCCCAGCGGTCGCGGACGGCGCCGGAGCCGGCGGGCGCCTCGCTGGTCCAGCCCTTGGTGGAGAGGACGGCCCTGACCTGGGCGGGGAGGTCCTCTGCGTCGTCGAGGAGCGGGTCGTTGCCCCCGGCGCGGGCGGCGCCGCGCAGGGCGACGCCCGCCTCCCGCACCTCCTGGCGCTCGAAGAAGCGCTCGGCGCCGCGGAGCTGGTAGGGCACTCCGGCGTCGGCGAGGGCCTGCTCGTACACCTCGGACTGGGCGTTGATCCGGTAGAGGACGGCGATCTCGCCGGCCGGGACGCCGGCGGCGATGAGGTCGCGGATGCGGCGGGCGGTGCCCTCGGCCTCGGCGGGCTCGTCGGCGTACTCCGCGTAGACCGGCTCGGGGCCCGGGTCGCGCTGGGAGATCAGCTCCAGGCGGTGCTCGGCGGCCCGGCCGCGGGCCTGGCCGAGCAGCCCGTTCGCCAGGTGGACGACCTGCGGGGTGGAGCGGTAGTCGCGGACCAGCTTGACGACGGTGGCGCCGGGGTGCCGGGTGCGGAAGTTCAGCAGGTGGTCGGGGGTGGCGCCGGTGAAGGAGTAGATCGTCTGGCCGGCGTCGCCGACGACGCAGAGGTTGTCGCGGTCGCCGAGCCACAGGTCGAGCAGCCGCTGCTGGAGCGGGGAGACGTCCTGGTACTCGTCCACCACGAAGTGCTGGTACTGGCGGCGGATCTGGTCGGCGATGTCGTGCCGGTCCTGGAGGATGCCGACGGTGAGCAGCAGCACGTCCTCGAAGTCGATCACCGAGCGGTCGCGCTTCAGCTGCTCGTACATGGCATAGATCTGGCCGATCTCGGCCGGGTCGCGGGGGGCGTCCCTGAGGGACTTGGCGACGGCGGCCGGGTAGTCGGCGGGGACGGTCTGGGTGACCTTCGCCCACTCGATCTCGCCGGTCACGTCCCTGAGCTCGTTCCGGTCGAGCCGGATCCGGCAGCGGGCCGCGGCCTCGGAGACCAGCTGGACCTTGCGCTCCAGAAGACGGGGCAGCTCGCCACCGACTGCTTTCGGCCAGAAGAACTGGAGCTGCCGGAGGGCCGCGGAGTGGAACGTGCGGGCCTGGACGCCGCCCGCGCCGAGCTGCCGGAGCCGGCCGCGCATCTCGCCCGCGGCACGGTTGGTGAACGTGACGGCCAGCACACTGGCGGGCTGCAGGATACCGGCCCGCACCCCGTACGCGATGCGGTGGGTGATGGCCCGGGTCTTGCCCGTGCCGGCTCCCGCGAGGACGCACACCGGCCCGTTCAGGGCAAGGGCGACCTCGCGCTGCTCGGGGTCGAGCCCGTCGAGCACCGCGTCGGCCGTCTCCGGGACCTGAGGGAAGAGAGTGGAGGGCGTTGCTGCTGTCACCCCGCCATGCTGCCAGGTCGGCGGGACCGGTGCGGCGGCCCGTCCACAGGCGCGAGACGCCGGTCATACGAATTCCGGGAATGGCGCCGGGAGGGCGTACGTTCTCCCTCTCGGCACCCGTCCGCGAACAAGAGGAGCGCCTGGCCATGCAGGGCACTGTGACGATGTACAGCACCACGTGGTGCGGCTACTGCCGTCGGCTGAAGAGCCAGATGGACCGCGAGGGCATCGCGTACACGGAGATCAACATCGAGCAGGACCCCGACTCGGCGGCGTTCGTCGAGAAGGCCAACGGCGGCAACCAGACGGTGCCGACGGTGCTCTTCCCGGACGGTTCGACCCTGACGAACCCGAGCCTCGCGCAGGTCAAGCAGAAGATCGGCGTCTGAGCGACCGTGATGTGACGAGACCCCCGGCCGTCCGGCCGGGGGTCTCGTCACATCACGGGGAGGACGCGGCTCCGGGGGCGCGTCCGGGGCTCGCGCGGGCGGAGCGGGCGGAGCGGGTGCCCCGCGGCCGGTCGCGAGGAGATCGGGCGACCGTCGGGTGAAGATCGCGAAACGTTCGCGAGGAGACCCCGAGGAGCGGCGGCTGCACCTCGGTCGGCAGGGGGGCGGCATGGTGCCCTTGTGCAGGGATTTCGCCGGAGCGAACTCCGCCGATCCCCCCTCACTGTGAAGAGCGTCACGCGTCCACGAGCTTTTGTAAGGCTCCCGGAGCCGCACCTATGCTCTCGCCTCGAACAAGATTTGCGACTGCATATCCAGGTGGGATTCTCCTTGCTCGACCAGACAGCTCCTGTCGTTCCGGCACCCCTCGCATCCAGGAGCGTCCCGCGTCTCGCGGCGGACCCCACGGCCGGAGGCCACGGACGCCTCCACGCCCTCGACGGCCTGCGCCTCGCCGCCGCCCTCATGGTGGTCGCCTACCACTACCTGGCCTTCGGGGAAGGCTGGCCGACGCCGGTCGAGGACCTCTTCCCCGCGGCCTTCCCCCTCGCCTCCTACGGCTATCTCGGCGTGGAGTTCTTCTTCCTCATCAGCGGCTTCGTCATCTGCATGAGCGGCTGGGGCCGGCGGGTGAAGGACTTCTTCGTCTCCCGCGTGGTGCGCCTCTACCCCGCGTACTGGTTCGCCGTCGTCGCCACGTCCGTCACCGTCGCCGTGGTGCCCGGCGGGCGACAGCACCTGCCCTGGAACGACATCCTCACCAATCTGACGATGCTCCAGGAGCCGCTGGGGGCGGACCCCGTCGACGGGGTCTACTGGACCCTCTTCGCCGAGCTCCGCTTCTACCTCCTCTTCTCGCTGCTCGCCTGGTGGGGGCTGACGTACCGCAGGGTGCTGCTGTTCTGCTGCGTCTGGGGAGCGGCCACCGTCCTGGTCGCCCCGTCCTCGCCCGGTCCCCTGCGCCTGCTCCTGATCCCCGAGTACAGCTGGTTCTTCATCGCGGGCATGGCGTTCTACCTTATGTACCGGTTCCGCCCGAGCCCGATGCTCTGGGGCGTCGTCGGGTTCTGCTACTGCGCCTCGCTCGCGCCGTCCATCGACAAGTTCAAGGGGCTCGCCTTCCTCGGCGACCGGCCGGCGTGGCCCGTGCTCGTCGTGCTCGCCGTCTTCTTCGGGGTGATGGCGCTGATCGCCACCCGCAGGCTCTCCGGCATCCGGTGGAGGTGGCTGCCGGTCGCCGGGGCGCTGACCTACCCCTTGTACCTGCTGCACGAGGTCATCGGCTGGGAGTTCTTCGCCCGCTTCGCGGGGCGGGTCCCTCCGTGGGCGCTGCTCGTCACCGTGCTGCTCGGGATGTCGGCGCTGTCGTACCTGGTCCACCGCCTCGTCGAGCGGCCGCTCGGCCGGTACCTCAAGCGCCACCTCGTCCGCCTGTGAGCACCGTCCCGTGAGCACCGTCCCGTGAGCGTCGTGAAGAAGTCCCCGCTCCGGCGGTGCCGGAGCGGGGACTTCCCCGTGGGTCGAGGGCGCGGAGGGCGCCGACCGCGTCAGATCACGTCGCCCGGCTTCGGGAGCGGCCGGCCGTACCAGCGCTCGATCAGCCGGGAGGCGATCGAGATGCCGTACGGGGGCAGGACCTCGCCGGACTCGAAGGCGGCGGCCAGGTCCTCGCGGGAGAACCAGCGGGCCTCGTGGATCTCCTCGCCGTCCACGTTGATCTCGGAGGACGTGGCGCGGGCGAAGAAGCCCAGCATCAGGCTGGACGGGAACGGCCAGGGCTGGCTGGCGATGTACTCGACCTCGCCGACCGTGACGCCGGCCTCC
The DNA here is from genome assembly GCF_044544765.1 of Streptomyces sp. NPDC053513. Taxonomy (NCBI): domain Bacteria; kingdom Bacillati; phylum Actinomycetota; class Actinomycetes; order Kitasatosporales; family Streptomycetaceae; genus Streptomyces; species Streptomyces sp. NPDC053513. Next base: position 108,193 of record NZ_JBITXP010000009.1, on the reverse strand, counting down.
TCGAAGACCTCGCGGGCCACCGACGCCTCGATGGACTCGCCCGGCTCCACGAAGCCGGCGAGGGTCGAGAAGCGGCCCTCGGGCCAGTGCACCTGGCGGCCGAGCAGCGCCCGGTCCTGGTCGTCGGTGACCAGCATGATCACCGCGGGGTCGGTGCGCGGGTAGTGCTCGGCGCCGCAGGCCTGGCAGCGGCGGACGTGCCCGGCGGCCGCGATGACCGTGCGCTCGCCGCAGCGCGAGCAGAAGCGGTGGAGGCGCTGCCAGTTCTCCAGGGCCACGGCGTGCACCATGAGGGCCGCGTCGCGGTCGGAGAGCAGCAGGCCGGCCTCGCGCAGCCCGGCGGGGCGCGCGGACTGGTCCATGCGGCCGGGCAGGGAGTCCTTCTGGAGCGCGAAGTAGGAGACGCCGTCGGCGTCGGTGCCCAGGAAGTAGCGGTGGGTCTCGGTGACCGGGGCCTCGAAGGCCGGGGTCATCACGATCTCGGTGGTGCCGTCGGGGCGGTCGTCGATCAGCACCTGGCCGCCGGAGACCACGAAGACCCGGGTCGTGGGGTGGCTCCAGGCCGCCGCCAGCCACGCCTCGTCGAGGCGGTGGTGGGCGGCGCGGTCGATGCCGCTCGGGGCGGTGAGCGAGATCGGGCGGTCCGCGGACGCGTGCGCCGGGCTGCTCGGCGCGTTCTTCAGGGTGCTCACAGGTGCTTCCAACTCCCCCGGTCGGTGTGTGGGTTCAGCGGGCGGCGCTGTGGAAGGCGGCGGGCAGGTCGCCCCACAGGTGCGCGGTCGTCTCGACGCCCTTCATGAGGAGATCGAGCTCGATCTTCTCGTCGGGAGCGTGCCAGCCGTCGGACGGGACGGAGATGCCGAGGAACAGGACGGGCGCTCCCAGGACGTCCTGGAGGTCGGCGGCCGGTCCGGAGCCGCCCTCGCGGGTGTAGCGGACCTTGGCGCCGTCGAAGGCCCGGCTCATGGCCCCGGCCACCGCCTTGAGGGCGGGGTGGTCGAGGGGGGTGAGGCAGGGGCGGGTCGGGGCGCCGAAGACGATCTCGTGCCGGATGCCGGCGGGGACGAGCCCGTCGAGCCAGTCCCGTACCGCGAGCTCGATCTTGGCCGGGTCCTGGCCCGCGACGAGCCGGAACGACAGCTTGAGCATGGCGGAGGCGGGGACGATCGTCTTGCCGCCGGGGCCCTGGTAGCCGCCGCCGATGCCGTTGACCTCGGCGGTGGGACGGGCCCAGACCCGCTCCAGGGTCGTGAAGCCGGCCTCGCCGAGGGTGCCGTGGGACTTGGCCGTCCGCAGCCAGGCCTCCTCGTCGAAGGGCAGCTCGGCGACGAGGGCCCGCTCGGCCTCGGTGAGTTCCGTCACGCCGTCGTAGAAGCCGGGGATCGCGACGCGCTCGTGCTCGTCGTGGAGGGCGGCGACGATCCGGCCGGCGACGGTGGCCGGGTTCGGCACGGCGCCGCCGAAGGAGCCGGAGTGGATGTCCTGGTCGGGGCCGTACAGCTCGATCTCGCAGTCGGCGACCCCGCGCATGCCGGTGCAGACGGTGGGGGTGGTCTCGGACCACATGCCGGTGTCGGAGACGATCACGGCGTCGGCGGCGAGCCGCCCGGCGTGCTCCTCGACGAGCGCGCGGAAGTGCGGGGAGCCGGACTCCTCCTCGCCCTCGACGATCAGCTTGAGGTTGACGGCGGGCGCGGTGCGGCCGGTGGCGGCGAGGTGGGCGCGGACGCCGAGGGTGTGGAAGAACACCTGCCCCTTGTCGTCGGCGGCCCCGCGCGCGTACATCCGGCCGTCGACCACCGTCGGCTCGAACGGGTCCGTGTGCCAGCCGTCCTCGCGGGCCGCGGGCTGCACGTCGTGGTGACCGTAGACGAGGACGGTCGGGGCGTCCGGGTCGCCGGAGGGCCACTCGGCGAAGACGGCGGGCGCTCCGGCGGTCTCCCAGATCTCGACCGTGGTGAAACCGGTCTCCGTCAGCTTGGCGGCGAGCCACTCGGCACTGCGCCGCACGTCTCCGGCCCGCTCCGGCTGGGCCGACACGGAGGGGATGCGCAGCCACTCGGCCAGGTCGCCGAGGAAGGCGGCACGGTGCTGCTCGACGTACGTGCGTACGGTGCGGACGACGCTGTCCGGGGTCTCGCTCATGCCCCGAGCCTATCCGGCACCCGGAGGTGCCCCGCCCAGCAGGATGGCCTCCAGCTCGGCGCGGCCGGGCAGCCGGGTCGGACGGGCGACCTCACCCGTTCGGACGTACACGAAGGCGGCGGCCACCTCCTCGGGCGCGAGGCCGTGCTGCTCGGCCCAGGCGAGCCGGTAGATCGCGAGCTGCAGCGGGTCCGCGGAGCGGTCCCGGCTGGTCTTCCAGTCGACGATCTCGTACGCGCCGGACTCCGGGTCCCGGTAGACGGCGTCGATCCTGCCCCGGACGACCCGGCCCGCGAGGGAGAGGTGCACGGGGACCTCGACGCGGTACGGGGTGCGGTGGGCGTACGGGGTGCGGGCGAAGGCCTCCTTGAGCTCGTCGAGGTCCCGCTCGTCGAGGATCTCGGGCTCGCCCGCGAAGTCCTCGCCGCCGGGGAGGTCCTCCGGGCCGAGGAACGGCAGCGGGAGCTCCTCGAAGCGGGACTCCACCCACGCGTGGAAGCGGGTGCCCCGGCGGGCCGCGGGCTGCGGCGCCTTCGGCATCGGCCGGGCCAGCTCCTGCGCGAAGCCGTCGGGGTCGGCGGCGAGGCGGAGCACCTGGGAGGCGGAGAGGTACGCGGGGAGGAGGACGTCCCGGGTCGTCGCGCGGGCGCGGCGGAGTTCGGCGGTGAGGGCGGTGAGGTCCCTGTCCCAGGAGGCGAGGGTCTTCTTGTCCTCGGGGGTGAGCTCCTCGTACGGCTCCGAGGACCGGGGCTCCTCCCGGGGCGCGGGGATCGCGTCCTTGTGGAGGTCCTCCGGGAGTTCCTCCTCGTCCCAGACGGGCTCCTCCTCGTCCCAGATCGGCTCCTCCTCGTCCGGCCAGAGGTCCTCGGGGTCGGGGCCCGGGAGGTCGGGCGCCGTGCTCGGGGGCTTGTGCCCGCCCTCCCCCGAGCTCTCGGCTTCGCCCGAGCGGGGGTGGCCCCCCTCGCCCTGCGGAACGATCGCCCGCAACCGGGCCCTCACCTGTTCCGCCGCCTCCTTGCGGCGCTTGAACGCCTCCTCGTCCAGCGGCAGCGGCCAGGCCTGGTCCTTCCCCGCCTCTGTCAGCGACGGGTTCTGCGCGTCCTTCTCCGGTTCGTCCGCCCAGGCCTCGATCTCGCCGTGGCCCGCCGCGCAGTGGTCGTACAGCGCGCGGAGGAAGTCCGAGGGGCCGCGGGGCCTCTTCTGGGCCGGGCCCCACCAGTGGGCGGAGCCGAGGAGGAGGGAGCGGGGGCGGGTGAAGGTGACGTAGCCGAGGCGGAGCTCCTCGGTGTGCTGGTGGTCCCGCATCTCGTTCTTGAAGGCCGCGAGGGACTTGGCGTCCCAGGTGTCGATGTCCGGCAGGGTCGCCGCGTCGCCGCGCAGGGCGTGCGGGAGCACCTGGGGCTGCGAGGTCCACGACTCGCGGGCCCGGGCGCTCGGGAACTGGCCCGCGACCAGGCCGGGGACGGCGACGACGTCCCATTCGAGGCCCTTGGACTTGTGGGCGGTGAGGACCTTCACGGTGTTCTCGCCGCCCGGCAGCGCGCTGTCGAGGCCCTTCTCGAACTGGACGGCCGTGCGCAGGAAGCCGAGGAAGGCGAGGAGGCCGGCCTCGCCGTCGAGGGAGGCGAAGCCGGCGGCGACGTCGAGGAACTGGCCGAGGGTCTCGCGGCGGCGGGCCGCGAGCGCGTGCGGGGAGGCGGAGAGCTCGACCTCCAGGCCGGTCGCGGAGAGGACGCGGTGCAGCACGTCCATGAGCGGGTCGGCGAGGGAGGTGCGCAGGGCGCGCAGCTCTGCGGCGAGGCGGGCGAAGCGGACGCGGGCCTCGGCGGAGAAGGCCAGGCCGTCGTCGGTGCCGCCGGAGTCGAGGAAGGTGTCGAGCGCGTCGGCGAGGGAGACGACCTCGGCCGGGTCGACGCCCTCGACGGCGGCGGCGAGCCGCTGCTCGGGGTCCGTCTCCTCGCCGCCCCGGTGGACGAGGAGGCGGGCGCGGCGGCCGAGGAGGGCGAGGTCGCGGGCGCCGATGCGCCAGCGGGGGCCGGTGAGGAGGCGGACCAGGGAGGCGTTGGCCCCCGGGTCCTGGAGGACCTCGCAGACGGCGACGAGGTCGGCGATCTCGGGCAGGTGGAGGAGGCCGGAGAGGCCGACGACCTCGACGGGGACGTCACGGGCGACGAGGGCCGCGTGGATGGCGGGGAAGTCGGTGGCGGTGCGGCACAGGACGGCGATCTCGCCGGGCTCGCGGCCGGTCCGCACGAGGTGGGCGAGGGAGTCGGCGAGCCAGTCGATCTCTTCCGCGTGGGTGGGGAGGAGGGCGATGCGGACGCTGCCGTCGTGCTCGGCGCCCGGGGCGGGACGCAGCGCCTCCACGCCCGCGTGCATGGCCCGCAGGGGGGCGGCGAGCCCGTTGGCGAGGTCGAGGAGGCGGCCGCCGCTGCGCCGGTTCTCGGAGAGGGAGTAGCGGCTCGCGGGGCTGCCGTCCGCGTGCGGGAAGTGCTCGGGGAAGTCGTCGAGGTTGGCGACGGAGGCGCCGCGCCAGCCGTAGATGGCCTGGCAGGGGTCGCCGACGGCGGTCACGGCGTGTCCGGTGCTCCGGCCGGTGGGGCCCTGGCCGAAGAGGCCGGAGAGCATCAGGCGCTGGGCGACGGAGGTGTCCTGGTACTCGTCGAGGAGGACGACCTTGAACTCGTCCCGGAGGATCGCGCCGACCTCGGGCCGGGTGGTGGCGAGCTCGGCGGAGCGGGCGATCTGGTCGCCGAAGTCGAGCAGGTCGCGGGAGCGCTTGGCGGCGCGGTAGCGGACGACGAGGTCGAGGAGTTCGCGGCGGGCGGCGGAGGCCTCGGGGACCTTGCGCAGTTCGGCGTTGCTGAGCTTGGCGCCGGCGAGGGCGGTGAGGAGTTCGGAGTCGTACGCGAGGAGCCGCTCGGGCGGCACGAGGTGCTCGGCGAGCTCGGCGTCGAGGGCGAGCAGGTCGGTGATGAGGGTCGGGAAGGACCGGGTGAGCGCGGGGTACGGGCCGGGGGCCTCGCGCAGCACGCGCGCGGCGAGCTGGTAGCGGGTGGCGTCGGCGAGGAGCCGGGAGGTGGGCTCCAGGCCGATACGGAGGCCGTGGTCGGTCAGGAGCTGCCCGGCGAAGGCGTGGTAGGTGGAGATGCGGGGCTCGCCCGGGGGGTTCTCGGGGTCGATGACGTCGGGGTCGGTGACGCCGGCGCGGACGAGGGCGGTGCGGACGCGCTCGGCGAGCTCGCCCGCCGCCTTGTTGGTGAAGGTGAGACCGAGGACCTGCTCGGGGGCGACCTGGCCCGTGCCGACCAGCCAGACCACCCGGGCGGCCATCACCGTCGTCTTGCCGGAGCCGGCTCCGGCCACGACGACCTGCGGGGCGAGCGGCGCGGTGATGCAGGCCGTCTGCTCCGGAGTGAACGGGATGCCGAGGAGCTCCTTGAGCTGCTCGGGGTCGGTGATGCGTGCGGTCACCGGAAGAGGCTAGCGGGGCCGTCCGACACTCCGGCCCCGCACGGCCCCCACCTGCGCTTCCACGCGCTGTCCACGCGCTGTCCACGCGGACGTGTCCTGGCGGACTTCTCCGCGGACGCGCCCTGGCCGACTTCTACGCGGACGCGCCCTGGCCGAGCTTCGAGAGGTCGACCGTCTCGCCGGGCGGCGGGGTCTTCACGTCGACCGGCTTGTCGTAGTCGGAGAGCACGAGGGTGCCGGGCTCCTTGCCGCCCTTCCTGACCATCTTCAGGATGTACGGTCTGCCCTGCTCCGAGACGGACACGGTGGTCGTCTCGCCGCCGGCCTTCTTCTTCACCAGGGTCGCGACGGGGGTCCCGTCGACCTTGCCGTCCGGCCCCCGGGTCAGTCCCCTGCGCCGTTCCTTGTCCTTGCCCAGGTCGGCGAGGAGCGACTTCAGGTCGCAGACGCCGCCGAGGTCCTGGCTGCCCGCCTGCCCCGGGGCGATCTTCAGCCAGCGGTCCTTGATCAGTTCGAGGGTGGCCGTGATCTGCGCCTCCGGCATGCCCTGGGAGGCCATGGAGGCCCGCCAGAAGGCCTCGTCACCCTTCATGTAGGTGATGCGGTCGACCCGGCGCAGTTCGGCGGTGCCGCCCTTGATCTTCATCAGGCCGGTGCACTCGCCGCTGTCGTTGACGGCGAAGTCGATGTCGAGCGGCTGCCCCTCGCTGACGACCCGGCCGGTCATGCGCAGGGACGTCGCGGACTGGGTGGCGGTCACGGCCCGGTCGCCGATCTCGTCGGCGGTGAGGCCGGAGAAGGGGTCGGGGGACGGCGCGGCCACGGCGGGCACGGCGGCCGGGAGGTCCGTCGCCGCCCAGGCCGCGGCCGGCGCGGGAGCCGTGACGACGGCGACCGCGCAGACGACGGCCGCGGCGCGGAACTTTCGGTGGGACTGGGACGTCATGCGAGCCTCCTCGCTGATTCCCCCGGGCCGTCCCACCAGGGTCGCCCCACGCACGCGTGCCCGCTACCGGGCCGGGGGCGGGGTCCACGCGCGGGCCTGCCGCCCGGCCGGGGGCCGGGCTCAGTCGACGACCTGGCGGCCCTCCGGCTGCGCGCTGCACGAAGCCCGGAAGGAGCAGGTCGCGCAGTGCTGACCGGTGCTCGGGGTGAACCGCTCGTCGAGGACCCGGCCCGCCGCGTTGGCGAGCAGCTCGCCGACCCACTCCCCGGTCAGCGGCTCCTGCGCCTGGACCTTGGGCAGCGCGTCGCCGCCCTCCTTCTTCGGGGCGGCCTGCCGCAGCTGTACGAGCTCCGCGCCGCCAGGCTCCGGGCGGTCGCCGCCGAAGACCTCGTCGAGGGCGCCCTCCCGCACCGCGAGCTGGTAGACGGCCAGCTGCGGGTGGTGGGCGACCTCGTCCTTGGTGGGAGCGGACTTGCCGGTCTTGAAGTCGACGACGTACGCGCGCCCGTGCTCGTCGGTCTCGACGCGGTCCATGGAGCCCCGGATGCGGACCTCGTACTCCCCCGCCGCCAGGGTCACGTCGAAACCGTGCTCGGAGGCGGCGGGGGTGCGGCCGCCGCGGTCCATGACGTGCCAGCTCAGGAAGCGCTCGAGGGCCACGCGCGCGTGCTGCTTCTCCTGGGCCGACTTCCAGGGCGCGTCGAAGGCCAGGGCGTCCCACACGGAGTCCAGCCGGGCCATGAGGACGTCGAGGTCGGCCGGGGTGCGCCCGGAGGCGACCTCGTCGGCGAGGACGTGGACGACGTTCCCGAAGCCCTGGGCGGCGGTGGCCGGGGCCGCCGCCTTGACCTCCCGGCCCAGGAACCACTGGAGGGCGCAGGTGGAGACCAGGTTCTCCAGGGAGCTCGGCGAGAGTGCCACCGGCCGGTCGCGGTCGCGCAGCGGTGCCGCGCTGCGCGTCGGCTCGAACAGGCCCCACCAGCGGTCCGGGTGCGCGGCCGGGACCAGCGGCTGGCCGTCCTCGTCCGTGAGCGCGGCCAGCCGGGCGAGCCGCTCGGCGGCCGCCTCGCGGAGCGCGGGCGAGGCCTCCGGGTCGACGGTGGTGGCGCGGAGCTCGGCGACCAGGGCGGAGACGGCGAGCGGGCGGCGCGGGCGGCCCGGGACGTCCTTCGGCTCGGCGCCGAACTCGGTGAGGAAGCGGGACGGCTGGTCGCCGTCCTCGGCCGCGGCCTTCACGGCGGTCACGACGAGCCGGTCGCGGGCGCGGGTGGTGGCGACGTAGAACAGCCGGCGCTCCTCCGCGAGGAGGGCGCCGGGGCTGAGGGGCTCGGCGAGGCCGTCACGGCCGATGCGGTCCGCCTCCAGGAGGGAGCCCCGGCGGCGGAGGTCCGGCCAGAGGCCCTCCTGCACGCCGGCGACGACGACGAGGCTCCACTCCAGGCCCTTGGAGCGGTGTGCGGTCATCAGGCGGACGGCGTCCGGACGGGTGTGCCGGCGGGTGAGGGTGTCGGCGGCGATGTCCTGGGCGTCGAGCTCCTCCAGGAAGTTGAGGACGCCCCGGCCGCCGACGCGCTCCTCGGCGCGGGCGGCGGTCTCGAAGAGGGCGCAGACGGCGTCGAGGTCGCGGTCGGCGTTGCGCCCGGCGGGGCCGCCGCGGAGGGCGGCGCGCTCCAGGCGGCCGGGCCAGGGGGTGCCCTGCCAGAGCACCCAGAGGGCCTCCTCGGCGGTGCCGCCGGCGTCGAGGAGCGCGCGGGTCTCCTGGAGGAGCCGCCCCAGGCGCTGGGCGCCCTTGGCGTACGCGGGGTCGTGCGCGACGAGGCGCTCCGGCTGCGCGAGTGCCCTTGCGAGGAGGACGTCGGAGGGGGGCGGGACCTTGTTCCCGCCCGCCCGCTCCTCGTCGCGCAGGGCGCGGCCCAGCCTGCGCAGGTCGGCGGGGTCCACTCCCGCGAGGGGGGAGGCGAGCAGTTCGAGTGCGGTCTCGACGGGGAGCCAGGTCGCTTCGGCGACGGGTGCGTCCGGGGTGTCCGCCGCGGCGGGGGCGGGGTCGCCGCCCTGCGCGGGCGTGGCGTCTTGGGACTCGCTGTCCGGGGTCGGTGCGGCGCCGTCGTGGGTTGTGCCCACCCGTTCCGCCCCTGCGGAACGCCTGCCCACAACCCGGGCCGAGGAGGGCGTGCCCACCACCGGGGTCGCGGAGGGCGTGGCGCCCGCCACCGCCCGCAGTGCCAGCAGCAGCGGGGCGACCGCCGGTTCGTGGCGGAGCGGGGTGTCCGCCGCGTCCGTCTCCACGGGGACGCCTGCCGAGGTGAGGGCCCGGCGGAGGGACGGGAGGGAGGCGGCGGCGCGGGTGAGGACGGCCATGTCCTGCCAGGGGACGCCGTCCTCCAGGTGGGCGCGGCGCAGCAGGTCGGCGATGTTCTCGGCCTCCGCCGAGGCCGTGGGGTAGGTGTACGCCTCCGCCCGTCCCCCGTCCCGCGTCGGGGCGAGCTCGCGGTGGGCGCGGACCTGGTCGGCGGGGAGCCGGGGCATCGGCATGCGCCGGGCGAGCTGCCGGGTCGCCCCGAGCAGTTCCGTACCCGAGCGGCGCGAGGTGCGCAGGACGCGGACGTCCGCGCCGGCGAAGGAGGACGGGAAGTCGAGGATGCCGTTCACGTCGGCGCCGCGGAAGGCGTAGATGGACTGGTCGGGGTCGCCGAAGGCGACGACCGTGCTCCGGCCGTCGCCCGCGAGCGCGTGCAGGAGCCGGACCTGTGCCGGGTCGGTGTCCTGGTACTCGTCGACGTAGATCGCGTCGTACGCGGGCGTGCGGGCGTCCCGGGCGAGCGGTACGGCCCGGTGGACGAGCTCCGCGTAGTCGAGGACGCCCTGGAGGTCGAGGACGTCGAGGTACTCGGCGAGGAAGCCGGCCGCTGCCTTCCAGTCGGGGCGGCCGACCCGCTCGGCGAAGCGGGCGAGGGCGTCGGGTCCGAGGCCCAGTTCGCGGGAGCGCGCGAGGACGGCCCGTACCTCGTCGGCGAAGCCCCGGGTGGTGAGGCAGGCGCGGAGTTCGTCGGGCCAGCCGACGCGGCCGAGGCCCGCCTTCTCCAGGTCGATCTGGCCGGCGAGCAGTTCGCGGACGGCGAGGTCCTGCTCGGGTCCGGAGAGCAGCCGGAGGGGTTCGGCGAAGAGCTCGGCGTCCTGGTGGGCGCGGATGAGGGCGTAGCAGTACGAGTGGAAGGTCGTCGCCTGCGGCGGGCGGCGGCCGCCGAGCCGGCCGGCCATGCGGTCGCGGAGTTCGACGGCGGCCTTGCGGCTGAAGGTGAGGACGAGGAGGCGTTCGGGATCGGCGCCGTTCTCCATGCGGGCGGCGACCGCCTCGACCAGCGTGGTCGTCTTGCCGGTGCCGGGTCCGGCGAGGACGAGGAGAGGTCCGTCGGTGTGGTCAACCACTTCCCGCTGGACTGCGTCCAGCTGAGGGGGATCCAGCGGGGCCGGCGTGGTGCGTACCAGTCGGTACGCGCCCGGGGTCCGCTGCCGTCCCGGCCCCGGGTACGGCTGTCCCTGGTGCGGCGGTGTACGCCGGGTGGTGGAGGAGGAGCTCACGTGGTTCGCCGGTCCTGGTGGGTGTGGTGGTGCGGGTGAGGCGGCCGTGTGCCGTGGCCGCCGCCTCGGGAGACGCGAGCGAAGACGTTACGCGAAGCGCGCCGCCGACAAGCCGTACTCCGCACCGCGTCCACCCTCGCGGGCCCGCCCCACCCGGGCCGACCGGGGCCGCTCCCTCAAGTGTGAGTTCCGTCCCAGCGGGCCCGGCGCATGTCGATCCTCGGCACGTGCCCCTCGGCCGCCGGGCCCGCCGCGCGCAGCGGGGTGCCCTCCTCGCGGTAGTGGTCGAGGGCCCGGAGCTCGTGGCCGGGCAGCAGCGTGCCGTCGGCGCGGACCACCCGCCACCAGGGGGCCGTCCCGCCGTACAGGGCCATGACCCGGCCGACCTGGCGCGGCCCGCCCTCGCCGAGCCACTCGGCCACGTCGCCGTAGGTCATGACGCGGCCGGGAGGGATCCCGTCGGCGACGTCGAGCACCCGCTCCGCGTACTCGGGCAGTTCTCCGGTCTCCCCCACGGGCTCCTCCACGCTCATCCGCCCCATCCTGCCTCACCCCACCGACATGGCCCTGATGCCTCCGCGCGGCAGCTCTTCGTGCCACCATCGTGCGGGCGGTGACTGGTGATACGAGATCAAGAGCGACAAGTACAAGAACACGTACCAGAACAAGACGTACCAGAACGAGATCGACAAGACGCGCATGCAGAGACGGACATGGTGATGGGGCAGGACACGCAGCCTCCCGGCGGGGCCCGGCCCGACGTGCCCGAGCGGGTCTCCGGTGACGAGCCGCTGCTCGCCGCCCGCGTCCACCGGCCCTCCGACCTCATGCGGCTGCTCGTCGGCCTGCTCGCCATCGGGCTCGTCATCGCCGTCGCCGCGTTCGCCCACGCCACGACCTCGGGTCTGGAGCAGGACATCAACAAGGGGGCGACCGGCACCCCGGACGTCTTCGTCAAGATCGCCGGTCTCGTCTCGTCCATCGCCGTCCTGCTCGTGCCGGTCGCCTTCGCCATCGAGCGGCTGATCAAACGGGACGGGCTGCGCATCGCGGACGGCGTCCTCGCCGCCGTCCTGGCGCACGGCGTCACCCTCGCCACCGACCTGTGGGTCGCCCAGGCCGCGCCCGGCACGGTCCAGGACGCGCTGACCCAGCCGCAGTCCGGGGGCGGGCTCACGGACCCGGTGCACAACTACCTCGCGCCCGTGATCGCGTACATGACGGCCGTCGGCATGGCCCGCAGGCCCCGCTGGCGGGTGTCGCTCTGGGTGGTGCTGCTGCTCGACGCGTTCACGATGCTGGTGGCCGGCTACACCACCGCCCTCTCGATCATCCTGACCGTCCTGATCGGCTGGACGGTGGCGTACGGCACGCTGTACGCCGTCGGCTCGCCGAACGTCCGGCCCACCGGCCAGACCCTCCTCGCCGGCCTGCGCCGGGTCGGCTTCCGGCCGGTGACCGCGATGCGCGCCGAGGGCGTGCCCGACTCGGCGGACAGCGCCGACCGGGGCCGCCGCTACATCGTGACCCTGGAGGACGGGCCACCGCTCGACGTCACCGTCGTCGACCGGGAGCAGCAGGCGCACGGCTTCTTCTACCGCGCGTGGCGGCGGATCACCCTGCGGACGATCACCACCCGCCGCTCGATCGTCTCGCTGCGCCAGGCCCTGGAGCAGGAGGCGCTCCTCGCGTACGCGGCGATCGCCGCCGGGGCGAACGCGCCCAAGCTGATCGCCACCTCGGAGCTCGGCCCGGACGCGGTGATGCTGGTGTACGAGCACAGCGGCGGCCGGAGCCTGGACTCCCTCGACGACGCCGAGATCACCGACGAGCTGGTCCGCAGCGCCTGGCGGCAGGTCCGGGCGCTGCAGTCACGCCGGATCGCGCACCGCCGGCTCACGGGGGACGCGATCCTGGTGGATCGTTCCGGCAGGGTGATCCTCACCGATCTGCGGGGCGGCGAGATCGCGGCCGGCGACCTCGTCCTGCGGATGGACGTCGCCCAGCTGCTCACCACCCTCGGTCTGCGGGTCGGGGCGGAGCGGGCGGTCGCCGCGGCCGTCGAGGTCCTCGGCCCGGACACCGTCGCCGACTGTCTGCCGCTGCTCCAGCCGATCGCGCTGAGCCGCTCCACCCGCGCGACGCTGCGGAAGCGGGCGCGGGAGCGGTCCGCGCGGGAGCGGGAGGCCGTGCTCGCGGCCTCGGAGGCGGCCAAGCACGAGCGGGAGCTCGCGAAGGCCGAGGCGGCCGCGGACCGGAAGGCCGTACGGGCGGAGACGAAGGCCGAGAAGAAGGCGGACAAGAAGGCCGAGAAGCGGGCCCTCGACACCGCCCTGGACGAGGCCCGCGAGGAGGACCTGCTCGCGCAGATCCGGCAGCAGGTGCTGCTGATCCGCCCGCAGGCCCCGGTGGAGCCGGTCCGGCTGGAGCGGATCAAGCCGCGGACCCTGGTCAGCCTGATCGCGGGCGCGGTCGCCGCGTACTTCCTGCTCTCGCAGATCGCCCGTACGCCGCTGTCGACGATCAGCGAGGCGGACTGGCGGTGGGTGGCGGCGGCGGTGCTGTTCTCGGCGCTCAGCTATGTGGCGGCGGCGATGAGCCTGCTCGGCTTCGTGCCCGAGCGGGTCGGGTTCTGGCGGACGGTGGTGGCGCAGGTCGCCGGCTCCTTCGTGAAGATCGTCGCCCCGGCGGCGGTCGGCGGCGTCGCCCTGAACACCCGCTTCCTCCAGCGCTCGGGGGTGCGCCCGGGGCTCGCGGTGGCGAGCGTCGGCGCCTCGCAGCTCTTCGGCCTCGGGGCGCACATCCTGCTCCTGCTCTCCTTCGGCTATCTGACGGGCACGGAGAAGTCGCAGTCCTTCACCCCGTCGAGGACGGTCATCGCCGGGCTCCTGACGGTCGCGGTGCTCGTCCTGGTGGTGACGGCGATCCCGTTCATGCGCAAGTTCGTGTCGACGCGGCTGCGCTCGCTCTTCGCCGGTGTGGTGCCCCGCATGCTGGACGTGCTCCAGCGGCCGGTGAAGCTGGCGACCGGCATCAGCGGGATGCTGTTCCTGACCTTCGTGTTCGTCCTCTGTCTGGACGCCTCGATCCGGGCCTTCAGCCACGGGAACCAGACGATCAGTTACGCGACCGTGGCCGTCGTCTTCCTCGCGGGCAACGCGCTCGGTTCGGCGGCGCCCACCCCGGGCGGTGTCGGCGCGGTCGAGGGCGCGCTCACCGTCGGCCTGGTCACCGTCGGCGGCCTGCCGATCGAGGTCGCGACCCCGGCGGTGCTCCTCTTCCGTCTGCTGACGCTGTGGATCCCGGTGCTGCCGGGGTGGCTCTGCTTCAACTGGCTGACCAAGCGGGAGGCCCTGTAGGGCCCGTGGCGCGACCGGCGGGCCCTTTCCTCCGCCACCCGCTTGGACCCCCGTCCCGCGCGGCGGCGCGGGCGGCGGCCCACGATGGGCCTATGCCGATCTCCCCCGCCCAGCGCGCCGCTCTGCTCACCGCCGCCACCGTGCTGCTCGCCGCCGGCTGCTCGGACGGGGGAGACGGGGCGGCGAGCCCGGTGAAGGCGTCCGCCAGCGCGAGCGGGCTCGCGGCGCTGAAGGCGCAGAAGCTGTCCTGGGCGCCCTGCCCGGCGCCGTCCGCCGCCGAGGGCGGCGGGCCGTCGCCCTCACCGCTGCCCGGGGGCACCCCCTGGGAGTGCTCCTTCCTCCAGGCGCCGCTCGACTGGTCGGCGCCGGACGGCGAGAGGATCGAACTGGCCCTCATCCGGGCCAGGGCGAAGGACAGCGCCCGGCGGATCGGCTCGCTCGTCTTCAACTTCGGCGGGCCCGGCGGCTCCGGGGTCACCGGCCTGCCCGGTTTCGCCGGCGACTACGAGTCCCTGCGGGGCCGCTACGACCTGGTCTCCTTCGACCCGCGCGGGGTCGGCCGCAGCGACCCCGTCGAGTGCGCCACCGACAAGGAGCTCGACGCCTACTACGCCCTGGACTTCACGCCCGACGACGCCGCCGAGGAGCGGACGCTGTCCGACGCGCAGAAGCGGTACGCGAAGGGCTGCGAGCGGGACGCGGGCGCGGCCCTGCCGCACGTCGGCACGGAGAACGCGGCCCGGGACATGGACCTGATGCGCCAGGTCCTCGGCGACGAGAAGCTGCACTACTTCGGCATCTCGTACGGCACCGAACTCGGCGGCGTCTACGCCCACATGTTCCCCGAGAACGTGGGCCGGGCCGTCTTCGACGGGGTCGTCGACCCGGACGCGGGCGTCGAGGAGGGCGCCCTCGGCCAGACGAAGGGCTTCCAGCTCGCGCTGGACAACTTCGCCCAGGACTGCGTGGACCGCGGCGACGAGTGCGCACTGCCGGGCGGCAGCGTCGCCGAGATCGAGAAGGGGATCACGGACCTCCTCGCGGCCCTCGACAAGAAGCCGATCGCCGGGATCGGCGACCGGAAGCTGACCCAGACGCAGGCCACCAACGGCATCGCGCAGGCCCTGTACTCGAAGGAGTTCTGGCCGTACCTGGAGCAGGGGCTCGACGCGGCCGACGGCGGCGACGGGGGGCTGCTCCTCTCCCTGTCCGACTCGATGAACGGGCGCGGCGAGAACGGCTCGTACAGCAACATCCAGGCCGCCAACACCGCCATCAACTGCGTGGACTTCAAGGAGCGCTACACCCTCGGGCAGGCGAAGGAGCGGCTCGGCCAGTTCCGCGAGGCCTCCCCCGTCTTCGGCGACTTCATGGGCTGGGCGCTGGCGAGCTGCTCGAACTGGCCGGTGCCGGGAGGGTGGGAGCACCCGGACGTCTCCGCGCCGGGCTCGGCGCCGATCCTGGTCGTCGGGAACACCGGCGACCCGGCCACGCCGTACGAGGGCGCCCGGGCCATGGTGAAGGCGCTCGGCAAGGGCGTCGGGGTGGAGCTGACGTACGAGGGCGAGGGCCACGGCGCGTACAACGGCGGCAGCACGTGCGTGAAGAAGACGGTGGACGACTACCTGCTGGCGGGCAAGGTCCCGGCCTCGGGCACGGTCTGCAAGAAGTGACGGCCCTGTGCACGGGAGGGCCGGGGCGCGCGGAAGGCCCCGGGCCCGCAGCTGCGGGCCCGGGGCCTTCCGTGGTGCGTCCTAGTAGACCGGCTTCTCGGGCTCGATCTGGTGGACCCAGCCGATCACGCCGCCGCCGACGTGGACCGCGTCCGCGAAGCCCGCGGACTTGAGCACCGCGAGGACTTCCGCACTGCGGACACCCGTCTTGCAGTGCAGGACGATCCGCCGGTCCTGCGGGAGGTCCTGGAGGGCGTTGCCCATCAGGAACTCGTTCTTCGGGATCAGCCGCGCGCCCGGGATCGAGACGATCTCGTACTCGTTCGGCTCGCGGACGTCGATGATGTCGATCTTCTCGTCCGCGTCGATCCACTCCTTGAGCTGCTTAGGAGTGATCGTCGAGCCGAGCGCCGCCTCCTGGGCCTCCTCGGACACGACGCCGCAGAAGGCCTCGTAGTCGATGAGCTCGGTGACGGTCGGGTTCTCGCCGCAGACCGCGCAGTTGGGGTCCTTGCGGACCTTGACCTGGCGGTACTGCATCTCCAGGGCGTCGTAGATCATCAGCCGGCCGACCAGCGGGTCGCCCACGCCGGCCAGGACCTTGATGGCCTCGGTGACCTGGATGGAGCCGATGGACGCGCAGAGCACGCCCAGGACGCCGCCCTCGGCGCAGGAGGGGACCATGCCCGGCGGCGGGGGCTCCGGGTAGAGGCAGCGGTAGCAGGGGCCGTACTCGGACCAGAAGACGGACGCCTGGCCGTCGAAGCGGTAGATCGAGCCCCAGACGTACGGCTTGTTCAGCAGCACGCAGGCGTCGTTCACCAGGTAACGGGTGGCGAAGTTGTCGGTGCCGTCGACGATCAGGTCGTACTGGCCGAAGATCTCCATCACGTTGTCGGCCTCGAGCCGCTCCTCGTGAAGGATCACGTTCACGTACGGGTTGATGCCGAGCACGCTGTCGCGCGCCGACTCGGCCTTGGAGCGGCCGATGTCGGCCTGGCTGTGGATGATCTGGCGCTGGAGGTTCGACTCGTCGACCTCGTCGAACTCCACGATGCCGAGGGTGCCCACGCCGGCTGCGGCCAGGTACATCAGGGCCGGGGAACCGAGACCGCCGGCGCCCACACAGAGCACCTTGGCGTTCTTCAGCCGCTTCTGTCCGTCCATCCCGACATCCGGGATGATCAGGTGGCGGGAGTACCTGCGGACCTCGTCTACGGTGAGCTCGGAAGCCGGCTCGACCAGGGGTGGCAGCGACACGGAGTCTCCGATGGTCGGTATGTCAGTACGGTTGTTCTCCCCGTAACACTGCCACGCCCCTTCTCATTCCGAGACACCCGTTCCGATCCGCGAGACGATTTCGTCCCAGTAGCCGGGCAGCGATTGGAATGGGGCGCTTTGTCCCGGTCGGCCCGCGCGGTCCGTGAAGAAGATCGTCCCCGCTCCCTGCCAGCGGGCGATCCGCAGGGCCTCGTCCAGGTGGGTGCGCGGCACCCCGTGGACGAGGTGGACGAACTTGGCCTCCGTGTACTCGGCGGTCCACTCCGCCACCTGCGACCAGCGGTAGTCCACCCAGGGGCCGGCGAAGGTCACCAGCTGGTCGGCGGCCTCGGCGTACCCCGGATGGGGGTGGGTGCCGTGGCCGAGGACGAGGTGGGCCTCGCCGCCGAGCACGGCCTCCAGGGCCGCGGTGAGCCGCCTCGTCCCGGCCAGGTCCGCCCGGTCGACGGGGGCCCGGTCCAGGTAGAAACCGTCGACCCGGTACCAGTCGAGGAAGCGGTGGGCGTCCGAGACGAGCTCCCCGAAGGGCCGGGAGCCGCGCGCCAGGTCCAGGTGCCCGAGCACCTTCACCCCGGCGTTCCGCAGCTTTCCGGCCGCGTCCAGGCAGTGCGGGTCGGGGCGGGTCCCGGGGCCCTCCGCCACGTTGAGCACCGCCCAGTGCAGCGGGGTCCCGGGGCGGGTCAGCTCGGCCCACTCGACGGGGGCGAGCAGCGGATGGGCGTAGCCCGGGACGCCGAATCCGAGCGCCTGGACGGCCCCGGTGGCCGTGGTCCCCGTCAGATGCGACACGCCGCCTCCATCCAGATGTCGGCGAGGGACTCCTCCAGGTTGATCCGGGGCCGCCAGCCGAGCCGGTCGCGGGCCGTGCGGACGTCCGCCTGCTGCCAGGGCCCGCAGCCGTCGGGGTACGGGTACGGGGCGGAGGCCAGCTGGTCGGCGATGGTCCCCTCGGTGCGGGGGGCGCCGATCATCGGGCGCTGCGGGATGCCGTGTGGGGCGTCCAGCTCGTGCAGGTTGCCGGAGTAGCCGGCGACCCGGGCGAGGACGGCGGCGGCGTCCCGGAGCTTGACGGCGCGGCCGGTGCCGATGTTGACGACGCCCTGGGCGGCGGAGAGGGAGGCGGCGTGGACGGCCCGCGCCACGTCCCGTACGTCGACGAAGTCCCGCTGCACGCCGAGGCCGCTGAGCTTGAGCTCACCGTCCCCGGCCTGCATGGCGCGGCGCATCGCCTCGGCGAGGCGGCCGAGCGGGGAGCCGGCCGGCGTGCCGGGGCCGACCGGGGAGAAGACCCGCAGGACGACGGCGTCGAGGCCGGAGCCGAGGACGAGTTCCGTCGCGGCGAGCTTGGACACGCCGTACGGGCCGCCGGGGCGCGGGATCGCGTCCTCGGCCGTGGAGGAGCCGGGCTGGCTCGGACCGTACTCCGAGGCGCAGCCGACCTGGACGAGCCGGGCCCCGCAGCCGCTGCGGCGCAGGGCCTCGCAGACGGTGGCGACGGCGACGGTGTTGTGCCGGGTCAGTTCGCGGGCGCCGCCCCGGGTGGCTCCGGCGCAGTTGACGACGACCCCGGGGTGGACGGCGTCCAGGAAGCGGGTGAGCGCGCCGGGGCTGCCGGAGGCGAGGTCGAAGCGCACGTCGGCGTCGTCGCCCCGGCCGAGCGCGGTGAGGTGGACGGCCGGGTCGGCGAGCAGCCGGTCGGCGACGAAGCGTCCGATGAAGCCGTTGGCTCCGAGCAGTAGCACCCTCATCGTGCGGCCCCTACGTGCCGACCGGCCGGTCCTTGGATTCGGGGGGTCATGATCTTCGTTCTCCTTGCGAGGTGATGAGAGAGGTGACGGGGCACGCCCGCGGCGTCGGCTCCGCGGGTGCGAAGAGGTTCTTCACGGAAGGCCCGGCGGGGTGGGGGCGGCTGTGGCCGCCGGCCCGGCGGGGGGCTGTCACGGGGTGGCGTGGGCCGAGGCCCGGGCGAGGGCGCCGGTCGCGTGGGCCAGCAGGCCGAGCGCGGCGGCGCCGCAGACGAGGGTGGGTACGGCCCCGGGGCCCCAGGCCGCGACGAGGGCGCGCACCGGGGCGGCGAGCGCGTCGAAGCCGGGGAGGGGGACGCGGGCGGCGAGGACGCTCGCGAGGGCGAGGACCTCGCCGGCGCAGGCCGCGGCGAGGACGGCGGCGGCCGTCTCGGGGTGGCCGTGGACGGTGTGGAGCCGGGCGAGCAGCAGGAGCGCCCCGAGGGCGAGGGCTCCGGCACTGAAGCCGGTGAGGGCGAGCAGGCCCGCCAGGGCGAGGAGTTGGAGGGTCACGGTGCCGAGGAGCAGCGGCCGGACGGCGGCGGCGAAGTCGGCGAGGCCCCGGCTGTCGGCGATCCGGCGGCGGGCCCGGCCGGCGAAGAGGTGGGCGCCCCAGGCGGCGGGGGCGACGGCGAGGGCGAGGCCCAGGACGGGCGCGGGGGTGATCTCCCAGGGCCCGTCGGGGCCGCCGGTGAGGACCTGGTCCAGGAGTCCGTCGCCGCCGATCGCGTACGCCAGCAGCCAGAGGGTCCAGAGCCGGGCGGCGGGGACGGTCCCGCCGTCCGGGGCGCGGAAGGGACCTTGCCGGACGGCGAGCAGCAGGGCCCCGCCGAGGGTGAGGGCCCCGGCGGCGCCGACGGCGAGCCGGACGGGCCCGTGGCCGTGGGCGAGACCGAGGGCCGCGAGCCCGGCGGCCCCGCCGGGGGCGAGGGCGGCGAGCGCCCAGGGCGCCCGGGCCCGCTCCGGCTCCGCGACGGGCACGGGCCCCTCCTGTCCGCGGGGCACGCGCGCGTACAGCTCCTCGGCGAGCGAGAACACGTCCCGGTGCCGGAACCGCGCGGCGGTCCGGTCGGTGAACCCCTGCGCTTCGAGACCGGCGGCGATCTCCAGCGGATCGACGGCCCGCTCGCAGAGCTCCCGGTGCCGGTGCATGAGCACCTTCACGGGGTCGGCCTGCCCGCGCCGGCTCCGGGGGCGGGCGGAGGCATCCGCGGCGGGGCCGGCGGGTGCGGCCGTGGCCAGGCCGACGGGTGCGGCCGTGGCGGGACTGGTGGGTGCAGCCGCAGCGGGACCAGCCGGTACAGGGCCGGCCGGCGCGGGGCCGGCCGCAGTCGGCGCGGGCCAGGGCTCGGTGGCGTCCGCGGCGGCGGGGTGGTCCTTCGCGCGGGTCTCCTCGTGCGACTCGACCTGCCCGGCCTGACCAGTCGGCCCGACCTGCCCGGCCTGACCGGTCGGCCCGGTGGGCTCCGGGGACGGGTCGGGGCCCTTCGGGCCCGGCCCGGGGTCCGTCGGGACCGGCGCATCCGACAGGGGCGCGGCCCGCCGGCCCGGCGCCGCCGGGTCCGGCCGCTCCCCCGCCGCCGGGTCCGGCATCGGCTCCGGCGCGTCCCAGGCCGTGCCCGGGCACGGGGGCGGCGTGAGGGACGCCTCCGGGGGCGGGGCTATCCCGGCGGGGGCGGGGTCGACGGGGTCGTCGGGGGCGGGGCCGCGCAGGTCGAGGGTGCCGGCCGCGGTGAGGGCGGGGGTGCCGAGGAGGGCTTCGGAGCGGGCGTCCCAGGCTCCGGGGCTCGTCGGGGCGGCGGAGCCGCGCATGGGGGTGCCTCCTTCAGGCATCGGGGGCTCCCGTCCCCGCGGTCACGGTCTTGGGCGCCCAGCTGCCGGGCACGTGGGCCTCGGCCGGGTGGGCGAAGGGGACGCCGTCCCCGGGGCGGTGGCGCACCGGCGCGTGGGAGAGGAGTTCGAGGTAGATGCCGCGGAACGCGGCGAGGTTCTGTTCGACGGTGAAGAGTTCGAGCGCGCGGGCGCGGGCGGCCGCGCCGAGCCGGTGGCGGCGCTCGGGGTCGCGGAGCAGCGCGAGGCAGGCGTCGGCGAGCGCCCGGGGGTTGCGCGGGGGGACGACGAGGCCGGTGCCGCCGATGATCTCGACGACGGCGCCGACGTCGGTGGAGACGGTGGCCCGCGCGCAGAACATCGCCTCGACGAGATTGGCGGGGAAGCCTTCGACGAGGCTGGACATGACGACGAGCGCGCCGGAGGCGTACGTGTCCTCCAGGGTGGGCGCCTCGGGGCCGCCGAGCTCCTCGAAGGTGACGGGGTTCTCGCCGACGGCGTGCGCCCCGGGGGCCTCGTCGGGGAAGAGCTGGGCGGCGAGCCCCTTGCAGTGGATGAGGTAGCCGGCGCCGCACGGCTCGCGCTCGGGCACGGCGACGATCCGCAGCCGGGCGTCCGGCTGGCGGGCCCGGATCTCGGCGAAGGCGTGGAGCAGGCCGACGAGGTCCTTGGCGGGTTCGACGCGGCCGACCCAGACGAGGGTGGCGGGGTCGCCGCTCTCCTCGTCCTCGCCGACCTCGGCGAAGCGTTCGGCGGCCATGCCGGGGTGGACGGTGCGGATGCGGGCCCGGTCGGCGCCGCACTTCTCCTGCCAGCGGCGGGCGTGGGCGTTGCCGGGGGTGAGGAGGGCGGCCTGCCGGTAGACCTCGCCGGCGAGCCGGCCGTGGAGGGCGGCGAGCAGGGCGCGCAGGGGGGCGGAGCGGTCGGCGCCGGCGGCGGAGAGGTAGTGGGCGCGCAGCGGTACGCCGTACTCGGTGACGAGCAGCGGGGTTCCGAAGAAGCGTTTGGCCAGCAGGCCGGGGAGGGCGGTGGTGCCCCCGGCGGCGGCGTGGCAGAGGTCGGCGGCGCCGAGCGCGTCGTCCTCGTACCAGTCGAGGGAGAGGGGGCGCAGGGCCCGCTCCAGGTGCTCGGCGAAGGCGAGGTGGTCGGGGAGTCCGGCGGCGGCCGCGCCCCGGCGTGCGCCGGGCGCGCGGCAGGCGGCCTCCAGAGCGCGGACGGCGTCG
Organism: Streptomyces sp. NPDC053513; assembly: GCF_044544765.1. NCBI lineage: Bacteria > Bacillati > Actinomycetota > Actinomycetes > Kitasatosporales > Streptomycetaceae > Streptomyces > Streptomyces sp. NPDC053513. Next base: position 86,899 of record NZ_JBITXP010000009.1, on the reverse strand, counting down.
TCGGAGCGGAGCGCTCCGGGCAGTCCGCCGCGCTCGCGGGCGAGTTCGGCGAGGGCGTAGAGCCCCTCGGCGAAGGAGGTGCCGCCCTCGCCGTTCCCTTCGCCCTCGTCGTGCTCGGCGCAGAGTCCGGTGGCGAGCCGGTGGTAGGCCTCGGTGAAGCGGCGCCGCTCGTGGCGTCCGTAGGCCCGGCGGGCGGCGCGCGGCGCGCGGAGGCTCCACGCTCCGGAGGCCGCCGGGGCTCCGTCGGGGCCGCCGGGGTCGGCGGTGCGGGCGACGCGGGCGTTGGGCGGCAGGGGTCGCGGGGTGCCGGCGGGGCCGAGGGCGTAGAGGTCGAACCGGTGCTGTCCGAGCCCGCGCACGAGCCGTTCGCACCAGCGTCCGGACTCACCGGTGGCGTACGGGTAGCCACCCTCCGTGAGCAGTCCGATCCGCACGCGTGCACCCCCGATCTCCCTGGACGGCGGTCACCGTCGGCCCGGTGACTCGCAGCGGGAAGAACGTAAGCGGATACACCGGTGGGGGGGGGGGGGGGGGGGGGGGGGGGGGGGGGGGGGGGGGGGGGGGGGGGGGGGGCGGGGGCGGGGGCCGGGGGGGCGGGGGGCGGGGGGGGGGCGC
>NZ_JBITXP010000009.1:0-86274 GCF_044544765.1 Streptomyces sp. NPDC053513 | reverse complement strand
CGCCCCGCCGCCCCCCCCCCCCCCGCGCCCCCACCCCCCCCCCCCCCCCCCCCGCCCCCCCCCCCCCCCCCCCCCCCCCCCCCCCCACCGGAAGGGGTGAATGCACGTAACTTTCCCACCCCGATCGCGTTCTGTCGCGGTACGCGGCGGAACGGTCACGGAGCGTCAGGCGGCGGCCAGCTCCTGGCGCCGTTCCCTGCGCTCCGCCGCGAGGACCGGGTCGAGGGAGGGGACGGCGGCGAGCAGTTGGCGGGTGTACGGGTCCTGCGGCGCCCCGTACACCTCCCCGACCGTGCCCTGCTCGACGATCCGGCCCCCGCGCATGACGGCGACCCGGTCGCTGACCTGCCGGACGACGGCGAGGTCGTGCGCGATGAAGACGAGCCCGAGGCCGAGTTCGGCCTGGAGCTCGGCGAGCAGCGCGGTGACCTGGGCCTGGGTGGTGACGTCGAGCGCGGAGACGGGCTCGTCGCAGACGATCAGCCGGGGTTCGGCGGCGAGCGCGCGGGCGATGCCGACGCGCTGGCGCTGGCCGCCGCTGAACTCGTGCGGATAGGCCTCGTACCGGTCGGGGTCGAGCCCCACCCGGTCGAGCAGTTCCCGCACGCGCCCCCGTATCCGGGTCTCGTCCCGCTCCCCCGCCACGCGCAGCGGGTCCGCGATCGACTCGCCGACGGAGCGGCGCGGGTTGAGGGAGGAGACCGGGTCCTGGAAGACCATCTGGAGCTCGCGGCGGTACGGGCGCAGCTGCCGCTCGGGCAGGGCGCCGATCTCCGTGTCCCCGTAGCGGAGTTCGCCGCCGGTGGGGTCGAGGAGCCGGACGAGCATCCGGCCGAGGGTGGTCTTGCCGCTGCCGGACTCCCCGACGACGCCGAGGGTCTCGCCGGCGCGGACGGTGAGGGAGACCCCGTCGACGGCGGTCACCCTGCCCTTGCCCCGTCCGAACTCCCGCCGCAGGTCCACCGCTTCGAGCAGGGTCTCCCCCTCCCCCTTCGCCGAGGGGGTCCGGGCCGGTCCGTCGAGCCGGGGCACGGCCGAGAGCAGCGTGCGCGTGTACGGCTCCGAGGGCGCGCCGAGCACCCCGGCGACGGGTCCGCGCTCGACCTCGCGCCCGTCGCGCATGACGAGCACCTCGTCGACGCTCTCGGCGGCCACGCCGACGTCGTGGGTGACGAGGAGCAGCGCGGTGCCGGTCTCGCGCCGCAGTTCGTGCAGCAGGTCGAGGATCTGGGCCTGCACGGTGACGTCGAGGGCGGTGGTGGGTTCGTCGGCGACGAGGAGCTTCGGCTCGCAGGCGAGGGCCATGGCGATGAGGGCGCGCTGCCTCATGCCGCCGCTGAACTCGTGGGGGCGGGAGCGGGAGCGGCGGGCCGCGTCGGGGATGCCGACCCGGTCGAGGACCTCGACGGCGCGGGCCCGGGCGGCCTTTCCGGAGCCGGGCCGGTGGATCCGGTACACCTCCGCGATCTGGTCCCCCACGGAGTAGTACGGATCCAGCGCGGACAACGGGTCCTGGAAGACCATGGCGGCGACCCCGCCGCGCAGCCGCCGCAGCTCGGCGGGGCCGGCGGCGGCGACGTCGATGCCGCCGACCCGCACGGTGCCGCCGACCCGCGCGCCGGTGCCCCGGTGGAGGCCGAGGAGGGAGCCGGCGACGGTGGACTTGCCGCTGCCGGACTCGCCGACGAGGGCGAGCGCGCGGCCCTCGCCGAGGGTGAAGGAGAGGCCGTCGACGGCCCGGGTGCCGCCGTCGAACTCGACGGTCAGGTCGCTGACTTCCACCAGCGGGGGCGCGGTCACGTCAGGACCACCCTTCGGTCGGCGGCCGCGTACAGCAGGTCCGCGAGGACGTTGGCGAGGACGACGGTCGCGCCCATCACCAGGACGACGCCGACCACCACGGGCAGGTCGATCGTGCGGACCCCGTCGAGGAGGGTCTTGCCGAGCCCGGGGATGCCGAAGAGGGACTCGGTGAGCACGGCCCCGCCGAACATCGAGCCGAGGTCGACGGCGCTGACCGCGATGACCGGCGGGACGGCGCCGCGCAGCGCGTGGCGGGCGACGACGGACCGCTCCCCCACCCCGTAGGCGCGGAAGGTCCGGATGTGGTCCTCGGCGAGCGTCTCCAGGGTGGAACTCCTGGTCAGCCTGGCGTACTTGGCGGACTCGAAGAAGCCGAGGGTGAGCCAGGGCAGCAGCATGTTCCAGGCCCACTGCTCGGGGTCCTCGCCGAACGGCACGTACGAGGGGAAGGGCAGCCACTGGAGGTAGGCGCAGACGGCCATGAGGAGCAGCAGCCCGAGGATGAAGACGGGCGTGCCGGTCCCGGCGAGGGTGAGCACGGTGAGGGCGCGCTCGGTAAAGCCGCCCCGGCGGAGCGCCGAGAGGAGTCCGGTGCCGACGCCGACGAGGAGCCAGACGACCATGGCCCCGAGGGCGAGGGACGCGGTGGCCGGGAGGCGCTCCAGGATCAGCCGGGTGACCTGCTGGTCGTTCTGGTACGAGAGGCCGAGGCAGGGCGCGTCACAGTGGACGACGGCGGTGCCGGTGGAGTAGTCGCGGCCGGTGAGGACGCCCTGGAGGAAGTGCAGGTACTGGCTGAACACGCTGCTGTTCAGGCCGAGTTGCTCGCGCACCTGGGCGATCTGCAGGGGGTTGCAGCGCTCGCCGCAGGCCAGCCGGGCGGGGTCGCCGGGCGCCAGGTAGAAGAGGGCGTACACGAGGACCGAGAGCGTCAGCAGGACGAGCGCGGCACCCGCGAGCCGCTTGAGGGCGAAGCGGGTCATCGGTCGGTCTCCTTACGGGTGCCCACGCGCAGCCGGCTCGCCTCGCGGGGGTCGAGGGCCGTGCGGACGGCGTCGCCGAGGACGGTGAAGGCGAGCACGGTGGTGAAGAGCAGTCCGGCGGGGAGCAGGACGTACGCGGGGTCGGCCCGGAACCAGGTCTGGGCCGTCGACAGCATCTGTCCCCAGGAGGGGGTGGGCGGGGTGACGCCCACCCCGAGGAAGGAGAGGGAGGCCTCGACGACGATGTTGGTGGGGAAGGAGATCGCCGCGTAGGTGATGACGGGCGCGGCGAGCGAGGGCAGCAGTTCCCTGCGGGCGGTCCGCCACCGCCCGGAGCCGGTGAGCCGGGAGGCGGCGACGAAGTCGAGGCTCCTGAGGGTGAGGGTCTGGGCGCGCACGATCCGGGAGACGTAGGACCAGCCGAGCAGCCCGATGACGAGGACGAGGAGCAGCGGCCGGGGGAAGTCGCGCGGGACGACCGCGGTCAGGGCGAGGGCGAGGATCAGCATCGGCAGGGCGACGAGCACGTCGGTGAGGCGGCTGAGGAGCCCGTCGAGCCACCGGCTGCCGAGCCCGGCGGCGAGGCCGACGAGGACGCCGATGAGGATCTGGACGGCGGTGGCGCCGACGGCGACGAGGAGCGAGATCCGGGCGCCGTACAGGAGCCGGACGAACAGGTCGCGGCCGGTGCCGGGTTCGATGCCGAGCCAGTGGTCGGCGCTCGCCCCGCCGAAGGAGCCGTACGGGACGCCGCCGCGGGCCGAGTCGACGAGGTCGTCGTGGTACGTGTGCGGGTCCTGGCCCGTCAGGGCGGCGAGCAGCGGCGCGGCGAGGGCGAGGAGGACGAGCAGGAGGAGGACGGCGGCGGAGACGAGGGCGGCCGGGCGGGTGCGCAGCCGTCGCCACACCTGCCGGGCGGCGCCCGTGGCGGGAGGTCCCGCCACGGGCGCCGGCGCGTCGGTCACCGTGGTCACTTGACCGCGACCTGCGAGATGTCGAGGACGCCGGTCCAGTCGCTGATGACGACGTTCTTGACGTCCTTGCCGACGAGCCGCTTGTAGACCGGGTGGAAGAGCGGCACGTCGAGGGCCTGCTCGCCGATCTTCTTGTCGAGGGCGCCCCAGCGGGCGGCGGCGGCCTTGAGGTCGGTCAGCTTGTTGATCTCGTCGATCTCCTTGTTGACCGCCGGGTCGTTCAGCTGGGCGTGGTTGTAGTTGGAGCCGTTGGTGACGATCTGGCGGCCGTCGAAGATCGGCGCGAGGAACGGGCCGCCGGCCGGCCAGTCGGCGCCCCAGCGGGAGAGGAAGAAGCCGGGGGCGTCCTTGACGCTCCAGCGCTTCTCGTTGAAGGAGTTGGGCTCCTGTCCGTCGAGCTTGACGGTGATGCCGGCCTTGCCGAGGGCCTCCTGGACGGCGGTCGCGACCTCGGGGCTGGTGAGCCGGTTCTGGGCGGTGGAGTGGAGCAGGGTGACGGTCAGGCCGTCGGGGTACCCGGCCTCCTTCAGGAGCTGCCTGGCCTTGGCCGGGTCGCCGGTCCTCCCGGCGGGGAAGTGGTCGTACGGGGTGTGACCGAAGGCCTTCTGCTCGGGCAGGAAGGTGGTGGTGGCCTCGGCGAGCGCGGAGCCGCCGGCCGCGTTGACGACGCTGGTGCGGTTGATCGCGTACGAGATCGCCTGGCGGACCTTCGGGTTGTCGAAGGGCTTCACCTTCGGGTTGAAGGCGAGGTAGGCGGTGAAGCCGAAGTGGCCGGTGCCGACGCGGGCGGCGAGCGCCTTGTCGGATCCGATCTGGGCGAGTTCGGCGGGGCCGAGGTTGGTGTCGGTGGTGACGGCGGAGGCGTCGGCGCCGGAGGAGGTGGCGAGGCGCTGGTTGATGACGGCCTCGTCGAGACCGGACCTGACGTCGATCCTGTCGGGGTAGGCCTTGCGCTCCTCGTCGGTCTTCGGGTCCCAGTGCTCGTTGCGCTCCAGGACGAGGTGCTCGCCGTCGTTCTCGTTCTCGACGACCTTGTACGGGCCGGAGGAGACGGGGTGCTCCTCGTACTTCGCGCCGGTGTCCTTGGCCTTGGGGACGGGGGCGAACTGCGTCTGCGTGGCGACGAAGGGGAACTCGCCCTCGGGCTTCTTCAGCTTGAAGACGATGGTCCGCGCGTCGGGGGTGACGATCGACGCCAGGCCCTTGCCGCCCTTGTACGGACCTTCGTACGCGTCGCCGCCGACGAGCCAGTCGCGCAGGTAGGGCGCGCCGCCGGAGAGCTCGGCCGCGAAGGAGCGCTCGATGCCGTACTTGATGTCGGCACTGGTGATGGGCGTGCCGTCCTCGAACTTCAGGCCCTCCTTCAGCGTGTACGTCCACTCCGTGGCGTCCTTGTTGGGGCGGCCGGTGTCGGTGGCGAGGTCGGGGACGACCTGGGTGCCGGCGGCGCCCGCCTCGCGGTTGCGGGTGGTGAGCGTGCGGAAGACGAGGGAGGGGACGTTGCCGCCGCCGGAGGTGTAGAGGCGGGCCGGGTCGAAGTCGCTCTGGGCCTCGCTGTTGAGGACGGTGAGCGTGCCGCCCTTCTGCGGGGCGCCCGCGGCCTTGCCGGAGGTACCGCCCTTGGCGCCGGCGTCCTCGGGGCCGCAGGCGGCGGCGCCCGAGGCCAGGACGACACTGACGGCGGCCGCTGCCACGCGGCGCGGGATGACGGACGAATGACGCATCGGAAGGGAACCTCTCGGGGTGACTGCGGAAAGGAGAAAGGGAATTCCGCAGGCACGGAGAAAGGACCCGGAAAAGGGAGACGGCGCCTGCGGGAACGAAGTACCCGGGCGCGGCGAGAAAAACGGGAAGCCGACGAGCGCTCGGGCTGCGTCAGCTACAGAGAATGTCGGCGACCGTGTGTCCGGTCACGCCGAAGAGCGCCAGCTCGAGAGCGGCGCTGCCGGAAAAGGCGTGACGGTGCGACATGCCGAGAAATATGGACGAACGCGTGAGCGATGTCAACGCGCATGCGCGCCATCCCGAGACGGTCGTCTCGGGATGCGGACGGCCCTCGGCGGGGCGGGACGTCAACTCGCCGGATACACCCAGGGGTTGGGGCGGCACCTGATGCCGTCGATGTCCAGGGACTTCGTCTGCTGCTGCATCACGGGGGCGAGCGCGCCCGGCGTGCGGCAGCTGACGTGCCCGTGCCCGAGGCGGTGTCCGACCTCGTGGTTGATGAGCATCTGGCGATAGGCGTGCATCGCCTTCGGACCGAAGGTGTCCGACCCCTTCGCCCAGCGGAACGCGTTGATCATCACGCGCTGGGTCGAGGCCGAGTCGCAGGAGACGTTGTCGACGGTGGTGTCGAGCCCGGACTTCGCGCACCAGGCGCCGGTGGTCCCCGGACTGGCGAGCGTGATCACGAACAACGGCTCGCCGCTGGAGATCCGCTCGAAGGTCATCTCGCCCCGGCCGGACCAACTGCGCCTGTCGTTGAGGGTCTTCTGCACGGCGTCGGCGAACAGCTTCCCGTCGAGGCCGATCCCCTTCTCGACGTCGACCCGGTAGCGGATCAGCTTCCCCTTGCCGGGCGCCTTCGCCAGGCCCGGCACGGTCTCGAACTCCCCGGAGCCCCTCAGCTTCGGATCGATCGGGAACTGGCGGGTCATCAGCTGCTCGTACGTCGGCGGGGTGGCGGCGGGCGCCGGCTTCGCCGGGACGGGCCGGTCGTCGGAGCGGGAGGCGGAGCCGTCCGTGGGCCGCTCGCTCGGCCGCCCGGCGGCATGGGCGGCGGACGGCGACTCGCCCCTGCCCGTGACCTGGCCGGCGACGACGACGGCGAGGACGGTGGCGACGGCGGCGGCCGCGATCCCGGTGAAGGTGCGGCCGAGCCCGCCCCGGGAGGCCGGGGCCTCCGGCTCCGGGCTCTCGTCGGCGCCCTCCCGGCGCGGCTCGGGAACGAACGGCACCTCGGCACCGTCCCGTTCGGGCGCGGCGGTCCGGGCGGCGCCACGGGGGCCGTAGGACGCGGGGCGCGGGGCGGAGGTCTCGTCGTGCTGCGGATGACCGCCCCGCACGGCCGCCCCGCGGGCGGGGACACCGCGCGCCGGGGCGCCGGAGTAGACGGGGGTCCCATGAGCGGGCGTGGCATGCCGGGGCCCCCCGTGCCCGGCGCCACCACCCTGCGCGGGGGCGCCGTACTGGGGAGTGCCGTGCGCGGGAGTGCCGTGACGGGGGGCACCTTGCGCCGGAGCCCCCTGGCGCGGTCCCCCCTGCCCCGGATCCCGGTACTGCGGAGTCCCCTGCGCCGGCGTGCCGTACATCGGCGTGCCGTGCGCCGGGGTCCCGTACCCCTGCGTCGTGGCGTCCTGGCCGGGGACGCCCGTCGTCCTGCGGCGGCGTCCCGTGCCAGGCGGCGGGCCCGCCGGGGACACCCCCGCCCCCGCCCCCGCTCCCGCCTGCTGCCCGGTGTCGGCCACCGAGGGCGCGGAGCCCTTGCGACTATGTCGTCCCACGCCCCGGATCAGCTCCCGCCGTCATCGGCGATCAGGTCCCGGACGGCCCGCGCGACCGCTTCCGGGTACTCCATCATCGCCACGTGCCCCGCCTCGGGGAGGGTCAGCAGGCGCGAGCCGCGGAAGGCGGCGGCCGCCTTCCGGGCCATCCGGTACGAGACGAGCCGGTCGCGCCTGCCGTAGACCAGCAGCGTCGGGGCCAGGACCCGCTCCGCCTGCCGCCACAGCCCGTGCTGCCCGCCCAGGGTGTACGCGTCGACGATGCCGCGCGAGGAGCGCGCCATGACGTCCCAGAAGTAGGGGAGCTCCAGGCGGCGCTCCATCTCCTCCACGGCGTGCCGGAGACCCTCGTCGGTGACCAGTCCGGGGTCCCCGTAACAGAGCGCGAGGACGCCCTTGACCCGCTGCTCGGCCGTCCAGTCCTTGGTGAGCTTCGCGAAGAACGAGGCGACGCCGGGCACCGCGAGCAGCGCGGTGGGCCAGGCGGTGCGCTGGGCGCGCAGCTCGGGCAGGGCCGGGGAGACGAGGGTGAGGGTGCGGACCAGGTCGGGCCGGACGGCGGCGACGCGGGTGGCGACGGCGCCGCCCAGCGAGTTGCCGAGGAGGTGGACGGGGCCGCGTCCGCCGGCGTCGAGGAGCCGGATGACGGCGCGGGCGTGTCCGGTGACCGAGTAGTTGCCGTCGTCGGGCGGCGGGGAGTCGCCGAAGCCGGGCAGGTCGACCGCCTCGCCGTCGACGTGGTCCGCGAGCAGCGGCATGAGGGCGGACCAGTTCTGCGAGGAGCCGCCGAGCCCGTGGACGTACAGCGCGGGCGGCAGACCGGGCCGGTTCCCCGGCCGGGCGCGCACGGTGAGGGTGAGCCCGGGGAGCGCCACGGAGCGGAGCTCCTCGCCTTCGGCGACCCGTACGGCGCGGACCCGCGACGCGGATGAGGCGGCGGCGGTCCGGGTTTCCGGCAGCTCGGTCGAGGACATGGCCGCAATATTACGAGACGATCACGCGCGGTCGCGTGTGGGTGGGGTCACAGGTGCGTGTGCGGCGGGGCGCGTTCGCTCCTAGGCTCGGAGTGAGGGCCATCGGGAGCACCGCGACCCGCACCCGGAAGGAGCCGCATGACTGTCGATCCCAACGAGCCGGACACATTCACCGAGGAAGAGGTCGTCGTGCTGGACGAGGAAATCCCGGAGGCCGACGCGGCCGAGCAGCACACCGAACTGCAGCAGCGCGAGGACGAACGGCCCACCCATCTCGAGCGCGACTCGGCGAACGAGGCCGACGCGTCCGAACAGGCGCGTGTCGTCGCCCTCGACGAGGACGACTACCGCTGAGCACTCGGGTCCCGCTGATTTGTTCGGTTTAATCTTGAATCGGCTGTCGACCTGGGCGTCCGGTCCGTGAAATTCTGCGTTCGCACCGCGCACGGCCGGGTTACCCAAAAGTACGATGGCGGCGCGGCGCGACAGCGCACATGGATCGATTTTTGGGAGGCCGCGTGAGCGCCATCGAGCAGACAGAGGCAGCACGCCCCCGGGGCACGCGCCTGCCGCGACGTGCCCGACGGAACCAGCTGCTCGGCGCGGCCCAGGAGGTCTTCGTCGCCCAGGGGTACCACTCCGCCGCCATGGACGACATCGCCGAGCGGGCCGGCGTCAGCAAGCCGGTGCTGTACCAGCACTTCCCCGGGAAGCTGGAGCTGTACCTCGCCCTGCTCGACCAGCACTGCGAGGCCCTCCTGCAGGCCGTGCGCACGGCCCTGGCCTCCACCACGGACAACAAGCTCCGGGTCGCGGCGACGATGGACGCGTACTTCGCGTACGTGGAGGACGAGGGCGGCGCGTTCCGGCTCGTCTTCGAGTCCGACCTGACGAACGAGCCGGCCGTGCGCGAGCGCGTCGACCGGGTCAGCCTGCAGTGCGCGGAGGCCATCTCCGACGTGATCGCCGAGGACACCGGCCTGTCGAAGGACGAGTCGATGCTGCTCGCCGTCGGCCTCGGCGGGGTCTCCCAGGTGGTGGCCCGCTACTGGCTGTCCAGCGAGTCGAGCATCCCCCGCGACAAGGCGGTCGGCCTGCTCACCTCGCTCGCCTGGCGCGGCATCGCGGGCTTCCCGCTGCACCCGGTGGACGGTCAGCTGAGCGCCGAGGGCCACTGACCCGCCCGCGCGCGCCGCTCCCCCGAGCTCTCGGCTTCGCCCCAGCAGGGGGACCCCCTCGGAGCCTGTTCGCTCCTGGCGTGGGGCGGCTGACCCGTACGGGTCCCCTCACCGGGCTAATGTGTGCAGCGTACGGCGCGGGTATTCGCGCAACGCTGACCGTTCGGAGGGACATAGCCGTGGAGGTCAAGATCGGCGTGCAGCACGCACCCCGGGAGATCGTTCTGGAGAGCGGGCAGTCCGCCGAGGAGGTCGAGCGCGCGGTGGCCGACGCGCTGGCCGGCAAGGCGCAGCTGCTCAGCCTCTCGGACGAGAAGGGCCGCAAGGTCCTCGTTCCCGCCGAGAAGATCGCGTACGTGGAGCTCGGCGAGCCCACCGTGCGCCGTGTGGGCTTCGGCGCGCTCTGAGCCCCGGATCCGACGGGAAAGGCCCGGTGGACCTCTTCGGTCCGCCGGGCCTTTCGTCTGTCCGTACTCCCGTACTCCGGTACTTCCGTATTCCCACGTCAGGGGGTACGGGAGGATTGCGTCTCGGACGCCCGGGGTAGGACGCCTGTGACCGCACCACCCGCCCCGCACCCCTCGCGAGGTGATCCGCAGTGTTCCTGGAAGCCCTCGGCTCCGCCCTGCTCGGTTTCGCCCTGGCCTGGGTCGCCGCGCAGCGACTGTCCGACCGCCTCCCCGTCCGCGCGCTCGTCCTCGTCACCGGGGCGCTCGGCGGTGTCTTCGGCGCACTCGTGACCCATGGGGCGCTGGGCCCCGGCCACTTCCTCGCCACCCTGATCGGCGCGGTCGCGGTGGCGGCGGTGCTGCTGTCGCTGCTGATCCGCCCGGCCTCCCGCAGACTGCGCCGATCAGCCACCGTCTGACCGGCGCACCGCCCGGGTGTCTCAGGCCGCGAGGCCCAGCGCGGCCATGCGCTTGGTGTGCGCCTCGGTGATCCGGGAGAACATCCGGCCCACCTCCGCGAGGTCGAAGCCGTCCGCCACGCCGCCGACCAGCATCGTCGAGAGCGCGTCGCGCTCGGCCACCACGCGCTGGGCCTGGGAGAGCGCCTCACCCATCAGCCGGCGCGCCCAGAGCGCGAGCCGGCCGCCGACGCGCGGATCGGCGTCGATCGCCGCGCGGACCTTCTCCACCGCGAAGTTGCCGTGGCCCGTGTCGTCGAGCACCGCGAGGACGAGGCCACGCGTGTCGGAGTCGAGGCGGGCCGCGACCTCCCGGTAGAAGTCGCTGGCGATCGAGTCGCCCACGTACGCCTTGACCAGGCCCTCCAGCCAGTCCGAGGGCGCGGTCAGGCGGTGGAAGTCGTCGAGCGCCTTCGCGAAGGGCTCCATGGCCGAGGTCGGCTCGGCGTCGACGGCGGCGAGGCGGTCCCGCAGCCGCTCGAAGTGCTGGAACTCGGCCGAGGCCATCTTCGCCAGCTCCGCCTTGTCCGCGAGGGTCGGCGCCAGCTTGGCGTCCTCGGCGAGCCGCTCGAAGGCCGCGAGCTCTCCGTAGGCGAGGGCGCCGAGGAGGTCGATCACGGCGGCGCGGTACTGCGGCTCGGCGGAAGCCTCCGCCCAGTCCTTGGCGGCGATCCCGGTGGGTGTGGCGTTGTCAGGCGTCTCCATGCAGCGCACAATAGCCCGCTCGCGGGGCCCGGGAAGGCCCTGGTCAGTCAGTGTGACCGTGCCCTCATCGCGATTTCTCCCAACACACATGCGCGAATCCGGGGTACAGTGGTAAGGCGCCTGCTGAGTATGCGGACATGCTTTCGCACGTTCGGACGTATTCGGTGGGCCGACTCATGAATGAGGATGCCCGGTCGGTGGCCCGATCGGCTCCGGCCCGACAGCCCTTCCGGCGGACCCGCGGAAGGGTCACCCTCAGCGGTACGACGCTCGAGCGACGGCAGTGGTCCCGCGCCACCCGGCGGTGATCTCTTTTGATCCCCCCGGAGGATCCCGGCACGGTACGACCCCCTTCGTTCGCCTCGCACCGCGTCTCACAGAAGAGGCAGCACCCTGACTACGACTTTCCGAGAACTCGGAATCCTCCCCGAGACGGCCGAGGCCCTGGAGGCCGTCGGCATCGTCACCCCCTTCCCCATCCAGGAGATGACCCTTCCGGTCGCCCTCACCGGCACCGACGTCATCGGCCAGGCGAAGACCGGCACGGGCAAGACCCTCGGTTTCGGCCTCCCCATCCTGGAGCGCGTCACCGTCCCCACGGACGTCGAGGCCGGCCGGGCGAAGCCCGAGCAGCTGACCGACGCCCCGCAGGCGCTCGTCGTCGTCCCCACCCGCGAGCTGTGCCAGCAGGTCACCAACGACCTGCTCACCGCCGGCAAGGTGCGCAACGTCCGCGTGCTCGCCATCTACGGCGGCCGGGCGTACGAGCCGCAGGTCGAGGCGTTGCAGAAGGGCGTCGACGTCGTCGTCGGCACCCCCGGCCGCCTGCTCGACCTCGCCGGCCAGCGCAAGCTCGACCTCTCGCACGTGAAGGTCCTCGTCCTCGACGAGGCCGACGAGATGCTCGACCTGGGCTTCCTGCCCGACGTCGAGAAGATCATGAACATGCTTCCGGCCAAGCGCCAGACGATGCTGTTCTCGGCGACCATGCCGGGCGCGGTCATCGGCCTGGCCCGCCGTTACATGTCGCAGCCGACGCACATCCGCGCCACCTCGCCCGACGGCGAGGGCGTGACCGTCGCCAACATCAAGCAGCACGTCTACCGCGCGCACAACATGGACAAGCCGGAGATGGTCTCCCGCATCCTGCAGGCCAGGGGCCGCGGGCTCGCGATGATCTTCTGCCGCACGAAGCGCACGGCGGCCGACATCGCCGAGCAGCTGGAGCGGCGCGGCTTCGCCTCCGGCGCCGTCCACGGCGACCTCGGCCAGGGCGCCCGCGAGCAGGCGCTGCGCGCCTTCCGCAACGGCAAGGTCGACGTGCTCGTCTGCACCGACGTCGCCGCCCGCGGCATCGACGTCGAGGGCGTCACGCACGTCATCAACTACCAGTCCCCCGAGGACGAGAAGACCTTCCTCCACCGCGTGGGCCGCACCGGCCGCGCCGGTGCCAAGGGCACCGCGGTGACGCTGGTCGACTGGGACGACATCCCGCGCTGGCAGCTCATCAACAAGGCGCTCGGCCTGGACTTCCACGACCCGGTCGAGACGTACTCCTCGTCCCCGCACCTCTTCGAGGACCTGGACATCCCGGCGGGCACCAAGGGCATCCTGCCCCGCGCCGAGCGGACCCGCGCGGGTCTGGGCGCGGAGGAGCTGGAGGACCTGGGCGAGCCCGGCGGTCGCCGCGGCCGCGGCCCGAAGGCCGCCGAGCGGACCGAGGAGCCCCCGGCCCGTACGCGGACCCCGCGCCAGCGTCGCCGCACCCGCGGCGGCAGCGAGTCCGGTGACGCCCCGGCGGCGGCTCCGGCCGTCGAGTCCGTGGCGGACGAGGCCCGCGCCGAGGCCGGACCGCGCACCCCGCGCCGCCGTCGTCGCACCCGTGCGGCCTCCGGGGGCGTGCCGGTCGCGGGCCAGGCGGTCACGACGGCTCCGGCCGCCGAGCCGCAGGCCGTCGAGGCCCCGGCCGCCGTCGAGGCGCCCGTCGCCGAGGCCCCGGCCGCCGCCGAGGCTCCCGCGAAGGCCCAGGCCGCCGAGGCGCCCGTCGTCGAGGCCGCTCCGGTCGTCGAGGAGCCGAAGGCCCCCCGTCGCCGTACCCGTGCCCCCCGTCCGGAGGCCGTGACGGCCGCTCCGGTCGACCGGGCCCCCGTGGCCGCGGAGCCGGCTCCGGCCCCGCGCCGCCGCCGTGCCCGGGTGGCGCGTCCGGCCGAGGAGACCGTGTCGTTCCAGACGCCCGAGACCGCCGCGATCGCCCTGATGGCCCAGCGGTCCGCCGAGGCGCCCGTCGCCGAGGCAGCTCCGGTCGTCGAGGAGCCGAAGGCCGAGGAGCCGAAGAAGGCCCCTCGCCGCCGCACGGTCAAGAAGGCCGTCGCGGAGCCGGTGGCCGCTCCGGTCGCCGAGCCCGTCGCCGCCCCGGTGGCCGAGCCCGTCGCCGAGGCCCCGGTCGTCGAGGCCCCGGTCGTCGAGGTTCCCGGGCCGCGCCGCCGCCGTACCGCCCGTCGGCCCGCCGGTTCGCCGGTGACCGCCGAGGCGCCGGTGGTCGTGGTCCCGGCCGCCGAGCCCGTCGCCGCCCCGGTCGCGGAGGAGCCCGCGCCGCGCCGTCGCCGTGCGGCCCGCCGGCCCGCCGGGTCCCCGGTCTCCGGGGCGCCCGCCGAGGTCATCGTCGTCGCTTCGTCGACCGCCCCGGTCGCCGTCGCCGAGCCCGTCATGGCGGAGGCCCCCCAGCAGGAGGCTCCGAAGCAGGAGGCTCCCCAGCAGGAGGCCCCGAAGCAGGAGGAGGCGAAGGAGGCCGCCCCGAAGAAGGCCGCCCCGCGCCGCCGCACCACGAAGAAGGCCGTGGCCGAGCCGGTCGCCGAGGCCGTCGAGGCCCCGCCGGCCGAGGAGGCCCCCAAGGCCCCCCGTCGCCGCACGGCCAAGAAGGCGGTCGTGGCCGAGGCTCCCGAGGCCTCCGCGCCGAAGACCGAGCCGAAGGCCCCGGCCCGGCGCCGTACGGTCAAGAAGGCGGCGGCCGTCGAGGAGACGGTGACCGAGGAGGCCCCGAAGAAGGCCGCCCCGCGCCGCCGCACCACGAAGAAGGCCGTGGCCCAGCCCGAGGGCTGACCCGTCACCGGTCCCGAGCGGCCCGTCCCCCACCGGGGACGGGCCGCTCGGCCGTCTCCCGCTCTCCCCGTTACAGTCCAGATATGAGCAAGCCCCGTTCCCTCGTCCTGCCGCCCCGCACCCGTGCCCGGCGTCTGGAGACCGCGCGCGGCCGGTTCGCCGTGCTCGACACGGCGCCGGCGGGCGAGCGGCGGGGCACGGTGCTGCTGCTGCCCGGGTACACCGGCAGCAAGGAGGACTTCCTCGCTCTCCTCGGCCCGCTGAGCGAGGCCGGGTACCGGGCGGTGGCCGTGGACGGGCGCGGCCAGAACGACACGCCGGGCCCCCGGGGCCGGGCCGCCTACCGCCGCAAGGCGCTCGCGCTCGACGCGGTGGCGCAGGCGGCGGCGCTGGGGGACGGGCCCGTGCATCTGGTCGGCCACTCCTTCGGGGGCCTGGTGGCCCGCGCGGCGGCCGCCCTCGCACCGGGCGCCTTCTGTTCGCTCACCCTGCTCTCCTCGGGCCCCGGCCGGGTGGCCCGGCCGCAGCGGATCCGGGTGCGGGTGCTGCGCGTCGCGCTCGCGGTGCTGCCGAAGGAGCGGGTGTGGCAGGCCATGTGCTGGCTGGACAGCCGGGGCGAGGAGCCGGCCACGGGTGACACCCCGGAGCTGGCGGGTTTCCTGCGGCGGCGCTGGATGCGTACCCGTATCGCCCAACTGGCGGGCGCGGGAAGGTTGTTGTTGGGCCGTCAGGAAGGCACGGAGGAGCTGGCCGCGCTGCGGATGCCGCTGCACTTCGCGTACGGGGCGGACGAGATGGTCTGGGCCCCGGCGGACCTGTCGGCGGCGGCGGCCCGCACCGGGGCGCACCACACGGTGGTGGCGGGCGCCGGCCACTCCCCCAACGTGTCGCACCCCCAGGAGCTGACGGACCGCCTCACGGGCTTCTGGGAGCGGACGAGCAGCCCGGTCGCCGAGGTCAGTACTGCGCCTTGAGGTGCTGCCAGAAGCCGTCGCGCAGGGAGCGCCGGAGTGCGGCGTGGCCGCGCAGGGAGCGGCTGAGCAGGCGTTCCGCCTCGACGAGCAGGTCCTGGTCGATCGCGCCGGGGAGGTAGGGCGCGCCCGGCAGGAGTTCGGCGAGCCGGTCCCGGCCGCGTTCGGCGAGCCAGGCGGCGGCGATCTGGGCTCCGACGAAGCGCACCTCCTCGCGGGAGGGCGGCGGCTCGCCCTCGTTCTCGTACGTGGTGACGGGGCGGCGCGTGACGTACGGGCGGCAGAAGTCCAGCTCGAAGGTGCGCTGGCTGTCGACCTCCCAGAGCAGCGCCTCGGCCTGGTTGCGTCCCTCGGCGGCCTCGATGCCCCAGAGGTGGACGCGGGCGCCGTAGCCCTGGGCGGCCTCGACGGCCGAGACGAGGTCCTCGTCGCCGCCGACGAGGGCGGCGTCGCTGATGGCGCGGTGGCGGGCGAGGGACTCCAGGTCGGTGCGGATGAGGGAGTCGACGCCCTTCTGCTGGTTGCTGGCGTTGAGGTTGCCGAGGCGGACCTTGACGTCGGGGAGTTCGGCGATGGCCTGCTGCTCGGGGGTGTGGATGCGGCGGCGGGCGCCGTCGTACCAGTAGACGCGGAGGAGGCGGCTGTCCGCGAAGATCGTGCGGGCCGTGTCGATGAAGGCCTCGATGAGGCCCTCGGCGTCGAGGTCGAAGGAGCGCCGGTCCTCGGTGCCCGCCACCAGCAACCCGGCCGCAGCATGGACGTAACCTGCGTCGACGAAGATGGCGTGGGTGGAAGGGGTCTTGGCCACCTCGGCCAGCATCCGCCGCAGGAGCTCATTGGTGCGCTCCAGACGGGTGTCCAGCGCGCGCAGGCGGGCATCGGTGTCGGTGGGGGCCTCGGTCGGCCGGAAGGTGTCTGCGTCGTTCATACGGGGCTCATTGTCCGCCGCTCCGGGACCGGCCGCCACACTCCCCACCTGCGAGTAGTTAGCCATCCGAAAATTTTCCTTAGCGTAAGGAATGTTTGCAGGACGCACGGCGTTGGACCCGTACGTAACGCAGTTCTCCGCCCAGGAGGATCAACTCGGACGAAGGGAGAAGCCCATGCGCTTCGAAATCCTGCGACTCGACGACATCGACGGCACGCCCGTCGACTCGACCGTCGTGGACGCCGCCTCCGTCAACCGGATCGTGCAGCAGGCCGCCTCGATCGGCCAGCGCATCTGGATCCGCCCCGCCGAGACCTCGGCCTCGTAACAGGCCGGGTCCATCCCACGCACCGCGCCCCCGCACGGACTTCGCAAGAGCGGAATCCGTACGGGGGCGCAGTGGTGTCCGGGGGCTCCCCCGGGTGCCCGCTCAGGCGTTCTGGATCACCTGGGTGATGCCGTTGATGATCTGCTGCACCGCGATGGCGGAGAGCATCATGCCGGCGAGGCGGGTCACCAGGACGACGCCGCCGTCCTTGATGACGCGGATGATCAGCAGCGAGTACCGCATGGTCAGCCAGAGCACGACGTGCATGGCGGCGATGGCGGTCCAGACGGAGACCTGCGAGGCCACGCTGTCGGCGTTCTGCACGGCGAGGATGACCGAGACGATGGCGCCCGGCCCGGCGAGCAGGGGCATGCCGAGCGGGACGAGGGCGACGTTGACGTCCTTGGTCTGCTTGGGCTCGTCGGTCTTGCCGGTGAGCAGGTCGAGCGCGATGAGTAGCAGCAGGAGGCCGCCCGCGATCATCAGGGCGGGGACGGAGACGTGCAGGTAGTCCAGGATCTGCTGGCCCAGCAGACCGAAGACGGTGATGACGCCGAAGGCGACGGCGACGGCCTGCCAGGCCATCCGGCGCTGCACCTTGGCGGCGCGGCCGGAGGTCAGGGCGAGGAAGATCGGGGTGATCCCGGGGGGATCCATGATGACGAAGAGGGTGAGGAAGAGCGAGCCGAAGACGGCGACGTCGAACACGGTGGGGTGCCTTGCGGGAGAGGTGGAACGGTGGGGTGTGCCCCCACGGAGCGGAATGTGGGGTTCCGGCGAAGGGGCAGAAGGAGCGCCGCCCCGCGCACGGCGCGGAGCCGTACGGGGCGGACCGGGAAGAGGAAGGGCCTGGAAGGAGCGGGACCGGGTCGGGACGGACGCCCGCGCCCGAACCGGACGCGGCGCGGCGCGCACCGGCCGGAGAGCGGGGACCCGGCCGACGGACCGGGAAGCGGGTCCCCGGGCGACCGGGGCGACATGCGCCGGGCGGCCGTGGGGACGCGTCCCCGGGTGACCGGGAAACGGGCGCCTCGCGGGGCTCCTGGAGGTCCGGGGGCGGGGCCGCGTGGCCCCGGCCCGCCGGAGCGGCCTCAGGCGGCGGGTCCGCCCGCGCCCGGGACCGGGAAGGCGCCCGCGGCACGGCGGGTGATCTCGCCGTAGATCTCGGGGTCGGTGGTGTACTCGCCGAGGCGGCAGGTCTTGCGGCTGCCGTGGTAGTCGCTGGAGCCCGTGGTCAGCAGACCGAGCTCCTTCGCGAGCCCGCGCAGCCGCGCCCGCGTCGCCTCGTCGTGGTCCATGTGGTCGACCTCGATGCCGTCGAGCCCGGCCTCGGCGAGCCGGGCCACCGAGGCCTCCGGCAGCACCTGGCCGCGCTTGACGGCGAGCGGGTGCGCGAAGACGGTGACGCCGCCGGCCGCCTTGACGAGGCGGATCGCGTCGACCGGGTCCAGCTCGTGCTTCTCGACGTACGCCCGGCCGCCGTCGGCGAGCCACTCGGGCGTGAACGCGCCGGACACGTCCGGTACGACCCCGAGTTCGACGAGTGCCTCCGCGACGTGCGGGCGGCCGACGGAGCCGTCGCCGGCGATCCGGGCGACCTGCTCCCAGGTGACGGGGACGCCGAGCTCCTGGAGCTTGGCGACCATGCCGCGGGCGCGCGGCACCCGGTCGTCGCGGACGAGTTCGCGCTCGGCGAGGAGCGCCGGCTCCTCGGGGTCGAAGAGGTACGCGAGCATGTGCAGCCCGATGCCGTCCATCCGGCAGGACAGCTCGGCACCGGTGACGAGGGTCAGCCCCTCGGGCAGGGCCGCGATCGCCTCGGCGTGGCCCCGGGTGGTGTCGTGGTCCGTGAGCGCGACGACGTCGAGACCGGCCGCGGCGGCGTTCCGGACGAGTTCGGCCGGCGAGTCCGTACCGTCGGAGGCCGTGGAGTGGGTGTGCAGATCGATGCGCACGACGCGGTACTCCAGGGGCTCGGCACGGACGAGGGACGCTCCAGCATAACGGGCGAATCGAACACGTCCGTACGGAACGTCACCGGACGGACCCCCGTCCCCGGGCCCGGAGGGCCCTCAGCCGAGCAGCCGCGGGGTGAGCGCGCCGCAGGGCAGCAGGTCGACCTCGGCTCCCGCGTCGCGCAGATCCGTGAGGACCAGCTCGTCGTACATCAGGAGGCCGGACTGCTCGGGCCAGACGATCGCCCACAGCCACAGGCCGCGCGCCTCGCCCGCGAAGACCGCGCGGTCCTGCGGGGCGCCGGTGACGTGCCAGAGCGGGGTGGGGCGGCCGGCGGCGAGCACCTTCGCCTGGGGCGGCTTGTCGATGGCCATGCCGGAGCCGGGGTCGAGTCCGTCGATGCCGGCGTACCGCGCGCCGAGTCCGACGCCGAGCTCCTCGGCGACCAGGAGCAGCTCGCCGATCCCGCCGAGGGGGCCGGGCCCGGAGCAGGCGACGGCCGTCGCGCGTCCGCCGCTGCGGTCGTCCCCGGCGTACGCGACTCCGGTGAAGAGCCAGCCGACGGGCAGGGGCCACGGCATCCAGACGGGGACGTGGGATCTGTGCACCACGACCCCGAGGCCTTCGACGCTGGGCGGGATCACGGGCTGGAGCGGGTGCACCGAGCCGTGCACGTCACACTGCCAGGAGTCGGCGAAGAGACCGGGCGCCCTGACCCTGCCACCGCACTTCGGACAACTGGGTTCGCCCCTCATAGGGCTCAACGGTCCTAGCTCTTCCGCCCCGCGTCAAGGACGTCCACGAACGATCACCCGTCCGGCCCGAGCCGTTCGCGCCTCCGACCCCACCCATATAGATGTAGCTTGCATTCATTAGCGCGTCTAACTTATTCTGTGTATATCGCAACCATCTCGATCGGAGGAGCGACAGCATGGAGAGAGCGGTCAACCGACCCGGCGGCGGCATCCTGCGCCAGCCCCCGGCCGTCTGGGCCACCGCGGGCGCCTCGGTGGTGGCCTTCATGGGCATCGGCCTCGTCGACCCGATCCTGCCCTCGATCGCCCAGGGCCTGCGCGCGACCCCCAGCCAGGTGTCGCTGCTCTTCACCTCGTACTTCCTCATCACCGCCGTCGCGATGCTGGTGACCGGCTTCGTCTCCAGCCGCATCGGCGGCCGCAGGACGCTGCTCGCCGGCCTCGCCCTCGTCGTCGTCTTCGCCGCCCTCGCCGGCACCTCCGACACGGTCGGACAGCTCGTCGGCTTCCGGGCGGGCTGGGGCCTCGGCAACGCGCTCTTCGTCTCCACCTCGCTCGCCGTCATCGTCGGCGCGGCGGCCGGAGGGAGCGCGGCCGCGATCCTGCTGTACGAGTCGGCGCTCGGCCTCGGCATGGCCTGCGGGCCACTGCTCGGCGCCGTCCTCGGCGACGCGAGCTGGCGCTACCCCTTCTTCGGCACGGCCGCGCTGATGGCGATCGGCTTCCTCTGCATCACGGTCTTCCTCGAGGAGCAGCCGAAGCCGGCCCGGAAGACCTCGCTGCTCGACCCGATCCGGGCGCTCGGCCACGGCGGTCTGGCCTCGGCCGCGGCGGCCGCGTTCTTCTACAACTACGCGTTCTTCACGGTGCTCGCCTTCACCCCGTTCGTGCTGGACATGACGCCGTACAAGTCCGGCGCGGTGTTCTTCGCCTGGGGCGTGCTGCTCGCCGTCTTCTCGGTGCTCGTCGCACCCCGCCTCCAGCGGCGTCTCGGCTCGCTCACGGTGCTCGGCGGCTCGCTGGTGCTGCTCGCGGCGGACGTGGTGGTGCTCGGCTACGGGAACCACGCCACCGCGATCGTCTGCACGGTCCTGTCGGGCGCGTTCATCGGCGTCAACAACACCGTCTTCACCGAGCTGGCGCTCGGCGTCTCGGACGCCCCGCGCCCGGTGGCCAGCGCCGGCTACAACTTCGTCCGCTGGTTCGCCGCGGCGGCCGCCCCGTACCTCGCCCCGAAGATCGAGGAGTGGAGCGACGTCCACACGCCCTTCGTGGTGGCCGGCGCGGCCGCGGTCGTCGGCGCGCTGATCGTGTGGACCCGCCGCGCCGCCCTCACCTCCGAGGCCGAGGAGCTCGCCCCGAAGCACGCCACGGAGGACGGCGTCGGCGTCTTCGCGAACTGAGGCCGGACCCCGGGCTCAGTCCAGCTCCACGGACCTGCGCAGCGGATCGCGCAGGTCCGTGCCCCGCGCGAGCCAGCGCTCCTCCAGGGCCTGCGCCCCGTGCACCCGCTTCCACGCCGCCTCGTTCGACGTCATCGGAAGGAGGGGCAGGAAGCGCACCGGGTCCATCGGGGCGTCGAGCTCCAGGTCCTCCACCAGGCCGCCCGACTCGGCGACGAGCACCGAGCTGAAGGGGGCGCCGGGCCAGAGCGGGTCGCCGACGTCGAGCGAGGCGCCCGGGGCCACGACCACGCCCTCGACCTGCGGAGTGGCGGCGAGGACCGCGAGCGGGCGCAGCACCTTGTCGGTGTCGGCGAGCCCGCCCCGTACCGTGAGGACCAGCTCCGCGCGCGGGCCCTTCACCGGGTCGGCGAGCGCGGAGGTCGGATCGGCCATCGGCTGTGCGGACATCCCGAGGGTCGCGTACCGCACGAGGTCGCCGTCGACGAAGCGCAGCACCTCGATCCGGTCCGTGCCGAGGAAGGTCACCGCGGCCCGCGCGTCCGGTTCGCCGAGGGCGGTCCGCAGCCGGGCCTCGACCAGTGCAAGAACTTCTCCCATGTGGGGAGCATAGATCGCGTATGGAACGGGCAAAGTAAGGGATTGACCCTCTGTCGGCTGATAGTGTTGGCCACTGGTCGGGATTCCCGACTGCTCGTCACACGTCATCCCCGACAGGGGACCGGCCGGAGGAGGTGGGACTGCGATGGACCGAAGTCGGTCGGGCAGTACCAGCCGCTCTTCCGCCGCACCGCACCCCAGCCCGGTGCCCTCTTTCCGGTGACGTCCGGGTCCGGCACGGACCCGCCCCTCCGGCATCTCGCACGACGGAAGAGCAATTTTCGCCTTTCCCTGTCTGTAGCGACCGCCGTCTCCGCGCCCCTCCGGTGCCGCCCGCTTTGTGGACGACGTACCTCACCGTCCCCATTCCGGGCTGTGCCACGCTCCGCGCCGACGGCCGATCCGTGAAGGAGCACGTCCATGTCGATGATCCGTGACCTCACCGCCGCCGTCCGCCCGGGCTTCCGGCACAGCCTGCGCAAGACCCCCACCACGTACACCTCGTACGACCCCACCCGCGACCACTCCGCCTCCAGCGCCGTGGTCGACTGCGCCGTCTACCGCGACGGGCGCCGGATCGACGACCGCGCCTGCCTGACGCCGCGCGGCGCGATGCGCCAGGTGCGGGAGAGCGGCGGCTTCGCGTGGATCGGCCTGCACGAGCCGACCGAAGCCGAATTCGCCGGTATCGCGGCCGAGTTCGGGCTGCACCCGCTCGCCGTCGAGGACGCCGTCCACGCCCACCAGCGGCCCAAGCTGGAGCGGTACGACGACACCCTCTTCACCGTCTTCAAGACCATCCACTACGTCGAGCACGCCGAACTCACCGCGACCAGCGAGGTCGTGGAGACCGGCGAGGTGATGGTCTTCACCGGACCCGACTTCGTCATCACCGTCCGGCACGGCGGCCAGGGCTCGCTGCGCAACCTCCGCCACCGTCTCCAGGGCGAGCCGGAGCTGCTCGCCAAGGGCCCCTCCTCCGTGCTGCACGCCATCGCCGACCACGTCGTCGACGGCTACATCGCGGTCGCCGACGCCGTCGAGCTGGACATCGACCAGCTGGAGATCGACGTCTTCTCGCCGGCCGCGAAGGGCTCCACGCGCGGCGCCGACACCGGCCGGATCTACCAGCTCAAGCGCGAGGTGCTGGAGTTCAAGCGGGCCGTCACGCCGCTGCTCCGCCCGATGCAGCTGCTCTCCGAGCGGCCGATGCGGCTGGTCGACCCCGACATCCAGAAGTACTTCCGGGACGTCGCCGACCACCTCGCCCGCGTCCAGGAGCAGGTCGTCGGCTTCGACGAGCTGCTCAACTCGATCCTCCAGGCCAACCTGGCGCAGGCGACCGTCGCGCAGAACGAGGACATGCGCAAGATCACCTCGTGGGCGGCGATCGTCGCCGTCCCCACGGCGGTCTGCGGCGTGTACGGCATGAACTTCGCGTACATGCCGGAGCTGCAGTGGAAGTACGGCTACCCGATGGTGCTCGTCGGCATCGCCGCGATCTGCTTCACCATCCACCGCACCCTCAAGCGCAACGGCTGGCTCTGAAGCGCTCTCCCGGCCGGAGCCGGGAGACTCCCGCTCACCTCGCGGCAGCGGGCTTGACGCGCTTCGCGCGCCTGACGACCGCCCTCCCGGCAGCCGGGACGAACGCGAGGGCCGTCCGGTACAGGCGCAAGACGTTCCGGGCCCCGTGGCGGTCGGCGTCGCCCGACCAGCCGCGGTCCGGGTCCTCGCACACGAACACGGCCCGCGACTCCCGGCTGCCGGGCGTGGTGAAACCGCACGCCGAACAGCGCCGGGAGGTACCGGGGGCGGAGCCCTGCGCAGGGTGCCGCCGTGCCGGGCGGCCTCGTACGCCGGCAGGGTGACCGTGCGGCCCCACGCCCCGGCGCGGATCCGGCCCTTGAAGGAGGGGCACCGGTCCAGAACAGAGGTGGATAGGCTTCGGCTCATGACAGAAGAGCTGCTCGGGTCCGCCCTCGTCGAGGAGGCCACCAAGAAGTCCGGCCTGGTGTGGGTGCGCGGCACGGAGCCCGCCCGCGCGCTCTGGCACGTCTGGCACGACGGCGCCGCGCACGTCGTCGGCGACGGCCCCGGCGAGCAGCCGCTGCCGGGCCTGGTGGACGGCGGTACGGCCGAGGTGACCGTCCGCAGCAAGGACAAGGGCGGCCGGCTCGTCGCCTGGACCGCCGCCGTCCGCGAGATCGCCCCCGGCACGGAGGAGTGGGACGCGGCGGTCGCCGAACTGAAGGGGAAGCGTCTCAACGCCCCCGACGGCGAGGCCATGCCCGAGCGCTGGGCGCGCGAGTGCCGCCTGGTCCGGCTCGACCCGCGGTCCTCGACCACGGAGCTGCCGGACGGCTCCCTGGCCGCCGTGCCGCTGCCGACGACGGCGAACACCCGCCGCCCGGTCCCGGCGGGGCTGCCGAAGCTGTTGTTCCGCAAGAAGCGGCGCTGAGCCCCGGGGGCGGCCGCTCGCCGCAGTCGACGCACAGGGCGCGATCAGGTGGGACTCGAGCGTCGACCCCACGAGGTACGCGTGCCTCGTCCGGGCGTGGGCCGTCCGCGGGCCCGTCCCGATCGCGTGCGGGCGGACGGACGGACAAGGCGTACGCCTCGCGGAAGACCCGGGCCCACCTGCGCCGCCGCGGCACCCGCCGCACCCTCCCCGACCAGGCCGACCGGGCACGTAACCGCCGAAAGCTCGACTCCCGTGGAGGCCGGCCGCCGCATGTCGACCCGGCGGACCACATCGGCGAGCCCGAGCACGACGACGGATGCCCGGGCGCGCCGCCGGCGCCCTCACCGGGTCCGGCGCGCGCCGCTCCTTTTTCCCGTTCGGAGGCCCGTTCCGTGACCTGCGGGCATCAGGACGCGTTCACCGGCCATGCGAAAGATCATCACCTGCGGTCTGCTGGCCGCCGCGGCCCTCTCCGCCGCCACGCCCGCCTTCGCCGACAACGACAGCGACTTCGGCAGCGGGGTCGACGCCGCGAACAACTGGAACTTCACCGCAGCCGACGTGTGCATCCAGGAACTCGCCGTCGTCCCCGCCCTGAGCGACTGGACCGGCAACCACAAGAACAACTGCTCCCACGGCAACGTCATCGACCATGCCACCGGCGCCCTGCCGCTCGGCCACTGACCGGCGGCACCCCCACCGAGCGCCCCCGCCGGAGGCCCGGACCCCCGGCGGGTGCGAGCCCCACGCCCCTAGGTCCGCGGCAGCTGCTTGCCGTAGTCGAGGGTCTCCTCCTTCGACGGGGCGGTGAGCGGGAAGTCCTTGTTCCACTCGGAGAGCACCACGATGCCCCCTCCCCCGCCCCGCGCGAACTGGACGGGGTACGGCTCGCCGTCCAGGGACACGTCGAGCGTGCCGCCCTCGCCGTCGGCCCCGCCCTTGACCTTGACCGTGCGGACCCCGCCGATCTGGTCCCGGTCGCCCTTGACCTTCTCGCCGTGCAGGCCGATCAGCCCGTCGAGCAGCGGCCCCATGTCGGTGAAGCCACGCAGCTGCTTGTACGAGGGGTCGCCCTGGGGGACCTTCACGTACTTGTCGTCGAGCGTGTCGGCGGCCTCGGAGTCCGCCTCGGACGGCGTGTCGTCCTCCTTGCCGTCGTGGGCCCAGAACCCGGCGTCGGCCTTCAGGTAGAGCGCGTCGCCGACCCGCAGCAGCTCGAAGGTGCTGTTCTTCGTCGTCACCGAGCCGGTGGCGCCGTCCTGCTTGAGCCGCATGTTCAGCTTGAAGGTGCCGCCCTTGCTGACCAGGGTGCCGGACAGCCGTACCGCTCTCGCCGCGTCCGCCGCGGCCTGCGCCTTGCTCTCGATCTCGGGCGCGGAGAGTCTCCCCACCCCGTTCGTCCCCTCGTCCGGGTCGGCCGCGCAGGCCGTGAGCCCCACCGTCAGTCCGGCGCAGAGCGCCAGGGGCGTGACGGCCCTGCGGATACGCGATGACGGGGTGCGAACGGTCATCTGCGCTGCCTCTCGTGTCGTGTGGGGGGACGGGCGCGGCCCGTACGGGGTGCCGTGGCGGCCCGCGTTTCCGGTCGGGCGGAAAGGGCCGGGGCCGGTGTCGGGGCCGATGGGGGAACGGCAGACCGCAGCGTACCCGGCGCAGGTGGCGGGCCCCGCAGGCAGCCGTACGGAGTCTCTGCCGGGGCGGGGCGGAACGTCACGGGCTAGCCTGAACCCGGCAAAGCTCTGCAATCCCCGGCAAAGCTCTGCGACGGCTCGAATCGTGCGGCATCGAGGAGGCGCGTGGCATGGCGGCAGGCGCCCCCAGGGTCTTCGTCTCCCATCTCGCCGGGGTCCCCGTCTTCGACCCGGTCGGCGACCAGGTCGGCCGGGTCAGCGACCTCGTCGCCATGCTCCGCGTCGGCCGCAGGCCGCCCCGGCTGCTCGGACTGGTCGTGGAGGTGCTGAGCCGCCGCCGGGTCTTCGTCCCCATGACCCGGGTCACCGGCGTCGCCTCCGGCCAGGTCATCACGACCGGCGTCGTCAACATGCGGCGCTTCGAGCGGCGCCCCACCGAGCGGCTCGTCCTCGGCGAGCTCCTCGACCGGCGCGTGACGCTGGTGGAGTCCGGCGAGGAGGTCACCGTCCTCGACGTCGCCATCCAGCAGCTGCCCGCCCGCCGCGACTGGGAGATCGACAAGGTCTTCGTCCGCAAGGGGAAGGGCGGGGTGCTGAGCCGCAGGGGGGAGACGCTGACCGTCGAGTGGTCGGCCGTCACCGGTTTCTCCCTGGAGGAGCACGGGCAGGGCGCCGAGAGCCTGCTCGCCACCTTCGAGAAGCTGCGCCCCGCCGACCTCGCCAACGCCCTGCACCACCTCTCCCCCAAGCGGCGCGCCGAGGTCGCCGCCGCCCTCGACGACGACCGGCTCGCCGACGTCCTGGAGGAGCTGCCGGAGGACGACCAGATCGAGATCCTCGGCAAGCTGAAGGAGGAGCGCGCCGCCGACGTCCTGGAGGCGATGGACCCGGACGACGCCGCAGACCTGCTGTCCGAGCTGCCCGAGGAGGACCAGGAGCGGCTGCTCACCCTGATGCGGCCGGACGACGCGGCCGACGTGCGCCGGCTGCTCGCGTACGAGGAGCGCACGGCGGGCGGTCTCATGACGACCGAGCCGATCGTGCTGCGCCCGGACGCGACCGTCGCGGACGCGCTGGCCCGGGTCCGTCAGCAGGACCTGTCCCCGGCGCTCGCGGCGCAGGTGTACGTGTGCCGGCCGCCGGACGAGACGCCGACCGGCAAGTACCTGGGGACGGTGCACTTCCAGCGGCTCCTGCGCGACCCGCCGTTCACGCTGGTCGGTTCGCTGGTGGACAGCGATCTGCCGCCGCTCGGCCCGGACACCCCGCTGCCGGCCGTCACCAGCTACCTCGCCGCGTACAACATGGTCGCCGCGCCCGTGGTCGACGAGAGCGGCTCGCTGCTCGGCGCGGTCACCGTCGACGACGTGCTCGACCACCTGCTGCCGGACGACTGGCGGGAGACCGAGTTCCACGAGGAGGGGGCCGGACATGGCGGCTGAGCGCACGCAGGACCGGGAGCGCGAGCGGGAGCGGGAGCGGTCCATGCCCCGCATCCGGCTCGACCTGCCGCGCGAGCGGCGGTCCCGGCTGCTGCCGGAGTACGACCCGGAGGCCTTCGGGCGCCTCTCGGAACGGATCGCCCGCTTCCTGGGCACGGGCAGGTTCCTGGTCTGGATGACCCTGACGGTCGTCGTCTGGATCGGGTGGAACGTCTTCGCGCCGTCGTCGCTGAGGTTCGACGAGTACCCCTTCATCTTCCTGACGCTCGCGCTGTCCCTGCAGGCCTCGTACGCGGCGCCGCTGATCCTGCTCGCCCAGAACCGGCAGGACGACCGGGACCGGGTCAATCTCGAACAGGACCGGAAGCAGAACGAGCGGTCGATCGCGGACACCGAGTACCTGACCCGGGAGATCGCGGCGCTGCGGATGGGCCTCGGCGAGGTCGCCACCCGCGACTGGATCCGCTCGGAGCTCCAGGACCTGCTCAAGGAGATGGAGGACCGCCGGGATCTATTCCCGTCCGGCGAGGACCGCGGAAGTGACGTACCCGACCGTTGACAGCCCTTTCACCGGCCCGTGGTCGGCGCCGTACCATCGTCGGTATGGCTACGGAAGACGCGGTGCTCGAAGCACTGGCGACGGTGAACGACCCTGAGATCAACAAGCCGATCACTGAGCTCGGCATGGTCAAGTCGGTGGAGATCGAACCGGACGGGAAGGTCGCCGTCACGGTCTACCTGACGGTCTCCGGCTGCCCGATGCGCGACACCATCACGCAGCGCGTGACCGAGGCCGTCTCCCGGGTCGAGGGCGTCACCGCCGTCGACGTCTCGCTGGACGTGATGAGCGACGAGCAGCGCAAGGAGCTGGCGGCGGCGCTGCGCGGCACGAGCGCCGAGCGCGAGGTCCCCTTCGCGAAGCCGGGCTCGCTGACCCGGGTGTACGCGGTGGCGTCCGGCAAGGGCGGCGTCGGCAAGTCCTCCGTGACCGTGAACCTGGCCGCGGCGATGGCCGCCGACGGTCTGAAGGTCGGTGTCGTGGACGCCGACATCTACGGCCACAGCGTGCCGCGGATGCTGGGCGCGGACGGCCGTCCCACCCAGGTCGAGAACATGATCATGCCGCCGTCGGCGAACGGCGTGAAGGTCATCTCCATCGGCATGTTCACCCCGGGCAACGCGCCGGTGGTGTGGCGCGGCCCGATGCTGCACCGCGCGCTCCAGCAGTTCCTGGCGGACGTGTACTGGGGCGACCTGGACGTCCTCCTGCTCGACCTGCCGCCGGGCACCGGCGACATCGCGATCTCGGTGGCGCAGCTCGTCCCGAACGCGGAGATCCTCGTCGTCACCACCCCGCAGCAGGCGGCGGCCGAGGTCGCCGAGCGGGCCGGCTCGATCGCCGTCCAGACCCACCAGAAGATCGTCGGCGTCGTCGAGAACATGGCGGGCCTGCCGTGTCCGCACTGCGACGAGATGGTCGACGTGTTCGGCACGGGCGGCGGCCAGAAGGTCGCGGACGGCCTGACGCAGACCACGGGCGCGACGGTCCCGGTCCTCGGCTCGATCCCGATCGACGTACGGCTCCGCGAGGGCGGCGACGACGGCAAGCCGGTCGTCCTCTCCGACCCCGACTCCCCGGCGGGCGCGGCCCTCCGCGCGATCGCCGGCAAGCTCGGCGGCCGCCAGCGCGGCCTGTCGGGCATGAGCCTGGGCATCACGCCGCGCAACAAGTTCTGAGACGTGACGAAGGGCGCCCCCGGTGGGGGCGCCCTTCGTCATGTCTAGGCGCCGTACGCCGCCAGGTCCTTCACCTGTGAGAACCCGAGCCCGTACGCGCTCATCCCCCGCCCGTACGCCCCGATGTGCACGTCGCCCGCGGACCCCGCCAGCACCCACCCGAACTCGGACTCCCGGTAGTGGAACGGCACCGGCACCCCGTCCACGGGCAGCGACAGCGTCGTCCAGGCCGGCCCGTCGAGGTCGTCGGCCAGTTCGAAGGCCGTCTCCGTCTGCTGGTCCAGCCAGTGGTCCCGCAGGGCGTGGTCGAGGGAGGCGGGCCAGGTGTGGGCGAGGAGCCCCGAGCCGGCCAGCCAGGCGGCGGAGGAGACGGTGGTGGCGTCGAGGACGCCGGTGCCGTCCCCGGTGCGGCGCACGGGGTTCGCGGCGACCGTCACGACGACGGCGAAGCGCTCCTTCTCCGCGCTGCCGGCCTCGGACTTTATCGACGGCTCGTCACCGTGGCCCATCGAGCCGTGCTGGACGGTGCCGTCCGCCGCCGTGCCGACCTGCATCAGCCGGCGCGGGCCGGTGAACGCCTCGTCCAGCCCGTACCAGGCGAAGGGCGCGCGCAGAAAGCCATCGGCTTCCACCCGACTCGTCGTCTTCATCTCGGCCGCCTCCTCGTTCCGTCAACAGAGGGAGGATAGCCACCGAGGAGGAGCTGTTCGGTGACAGGCCGTCGTCAGGTGGCGTCGGAGTCGTACGGAGGACGCTCGTCGGTGTCCGTCTTGTCCTGCTTCTTCAGCAGGTCCGGGGAGCCGTTGACCGCGGCGGGCGCGGGCGTCGACTCGCGGCCGTGGACGGCGTCGGCGACCTCGTTCATCTCCTTCTTGAGGTCGAAGGTGCCGCGCAGCTCCTTGAGCTCCTTGAGGTCCTCGTTGCTCTCCAGCTGCTTGCGGAGGAACGTCTTGGGGTTGAGGTCCTCGAACTCGAAGTCCTTGAACTCCGGGCCCAGCTCGCTGCGGATGTCCTGCTTCGCGCTGTCGGAGAACTCGCGGACCTTCCGGATGAAGCGCGAGACGTCCTGGATCACCTTCGGGAGCTTGTCCGGCCCGAAGACGAGCACGGCGAGGACCACGAGCGTCACCAGCTCGAGTGCGCCTATGTCGCTGAACACGTAGTAGCTCCTTCACGCCGGTCCAGGGCCCGGTCCACGGTACCCGCCCAGACTGCCGGACGGGTACCTCGTGGTGTCCGCCACACGGCGCTCAGGTGCCCTGCGAGGATCCGAGCGTCAACGTCTTTGTCAGCTCTTTGCCGTCCCGGCTCAGGGTGAGCTCCAGCTTGTCGCCGGGACGGTGGGCGCGGATCTTCACGATGAGCTCCTCGCCGTTGTGCACGCGCTGGCCGTCGACCTTGGTGATGACGTCTCCCGGCCGGAGCCCCGCCTTGGCGGCCGGGCCGCCGGCGGTGACGGAGGCGGAGCCGTCCTTGCCCTTCTCGCCGACCCGGGCGCCGTCGCCCTGGAACTGCATGTCGAGGCTCACGCCGATGACGGGGTGGGTGGCCTTGCCGGTGTTGATGAGCTCCTCGGCGACGCGCTTGCCCTGGTTGATCGGTATGGCGAAGCCGAGACCGATGGAGCCGGGCTGGCTCGCGCCGTCGCCCTCGCCCTCGCCGGAGCCGCCGCCGGCGGCGCGGATCGCGCTGTTGATGCCGATGACCTGTGCCTTGGAGTCGAGCAGCGGGCCGCCGGAGTTGCCGGGGTTGATGGGGGCGTCGGTCTGGAGCGCGTCGACGTAGCTGATGTCGCTGCCGTCGCCCTTCTCGCCGCCGGCGGTGATCGGCCGCTCCTTGGCGCTGATGATGCCGGAGGTGACGGTGTTGGAGAGGTCGAAGGGGGCCCCGATGGCGACGACGGGGTCGCCGACGCGGACGTTGTCGGAGTTGCCGAGCGGCAGCGCCTTGAGGCCGGAGACGCCGGTGACCTGGACGACGGCGAGGTCGTAGCCGGTGTCCTTGCCGATGAGCTTGGCGCGGGCCGTCTCGCCGCTGGAGAAGGTCACCGAGATGTCCTCGGAGGACGCGGCCCCATCGACGACGTGGTTGTTGGTGAGGATGTGGCCCTTGGTGTCCAGGACGAATCCGGTGCCGGTGCCGGAGGAGCCGTTGCCCCGGACGTGCAGGGTGACCACGCCGGGCAGGGCGCTGGCGGCGATCCCGGCGACGCTGTCGGGGGCGCGGCCGGTGTCCCCGGCCTCGGCCTGCGGCAGCTCGACGGTGGTGATTCCGCCGTTCCGCTCGACGTACGCGCCGATTCCGCCGCCGATGACGCCGGTGACCAGGGCGAAGGCGAGCGCGGCCGCGATCGCGAGCCCCTTCCGGGACTTCTTCCGGGGCAGCGGCGGGGCGCCGGTGCCGGGGGCGCTCCAGGGGTCGTACTGCACCCAGGGCGCGGCCCCGCCCTGCGGCTGGGGCTGCGGGTGGGCGTGCGCCTGCGGCTGGGAATGGGGCTGGGGGTGCGGGTGGGCCTGCGGCGGTACGGCGGCGGGCGGGCGCTGTACGGGCGGCGCGGGCGCCCACGGGCCCGGCTCGCCGTAGGGCGGCGTGCGGTACTCGTCGGGCGTGTGCAGGGGCTGCCGCGCCTGCGGCGCGGGGGCGTACGCCTCGGCGTCGGCGGGCGCGGGAGGCGTCGGCTCCGCCGGGGGTGCGGCGGCGGGCTCGGTCGCGGGCCCGGTCTTCGTCGGCTCGGTCGCGGGCCCGGTCTTCGTCAGCTCGACGGCGGGCTCCGGCGCGGCCTTCGTCAGCTCGACCGCCGGCGCGGCCTCCGGTGCCGGGGGCTCCGCCGCCGGACCGGCATCGGCCGCCACGGGCTCCAGGGGCTCCGCGGGCGGTTCGGCCGCCGGGGGCCCGGGGGCGGGCGCCGGGTCCGTCAGGTCGGCCGGCTCCTGCCCGGGAGCGGGCCGGGGCGCGGGCAGGGGGAAGTCACCGTCGCCCTCGTCGGCCGGGGACGGCGTGGGTATCCGCGCCGCCTCCGGTGTGCTCGAAGGGCGGCTCCACCAGTTCGGCTTCCCGTTGTTCATGCTCTCCCCGCAACAGCTGACCCGACCGCGCCCTGGGTCGGGCGCCCCTGTCCCTGGATTCAACCAGGTCGCGGGTCAGCGGTGGGAGCCGAGCGGTCCGGTGGTCGGGCTCGCCATCGGGCTGGGGCCGGGGGCGAAGGCCAGCTGGAGGGCCGGGGTCGTCGGCCGTACGAAGGGCGAGAGGGCGAGGAGAGACTGCGGGACCGCGCTCTGGGCCACGGCCACGACCGGCCCCTGGGAGGCCGTCCCCCGGGCCGGCGCCACGACCGGCTCCGGCGGGACCGCGGCCATCGCGGCGCGCGGCTCGGCAGCACCGATGGACGAGTCGCCCGGGCGCTCGCCGGAGCGCGTGCCGCGCCCGACGCCGGTCCCGGTGCTCGCGCCGCCGATGGCGGTGGTGCTCGTGCCGCCGGTGGCGGTCCCGGTGCTCGGGCCGCCCGTGGCGGTGGCGCGCAGCGGGGTGACGGCGCTGCCGGTGCCCTGGCCGCCGCGTGCGCTCGCGCTCACCGAGGCTTCGAGGGGCAGGGTGCCGCCGAGGGCGATCGCGGCGAACGAGACGGCGCTGGCCGCCGCGAAGGCGAAGCGCCGGCCCCGTCCGGAGGTCCCGGAGGGCCGGTGGCCGACGGCGTGGATGCGGAAGCCCGCGCCGGGGGCGCCGGGGTGCGGGGTGACGACGGCGGTGGCGAAGCCGTCCGACTTCACTCCGCCCGCGTCGAGGAACCCTTCGAGGGGGCCGCGCGGTCCGCCGGGCCCTCCCGGCTCGCCGGGTCCCCCGGGGAGCCCCTGGAGGCGGGCGAGGAAGCCCTCCGAGGGCGGCGGAGGGGCCGCCGAGGCGAAGACGCTCTTCACCGTGCGCTGGGCGTCCGCCTCGGCCTTGCAGCGGGCGCAGGTCGCGAGGTGGGCGAGGACCCGCTCGCGGGCGTCGTGGCCGAGCTCGCCGTCGACGAGCGCGGCCAGCCGGTCCCCGAGGTGGTGCTCCGCGGGGGTCGGCGACGTGGGACGTGTGCCGCTCACGCTGTCGCTGCCTCCCATCCGACGGAGGCGAGCGCACGCTCCGCCCGGGCCTCGGGCGAGCGGTGCTTGAGCGCCTTGCGGAGGTGGGAGCGGCCGCGGTGGATGCGGCTGCGGACGGTGCCGAGCTTCACGCCGAGGGTCGCGGCGATCTCCTCGTACGAGAGTCCCTCGATGTCGCAGAGGACGACGGCCGCGCGGAACTCGGGCGCGAGGGTGTCGAGGGCCTGCTGCACGTCGGCGTCGAAGTGCGTGTCGTTGAACGCCTGCTGCGGCGAGGGCTCGCGGCTGGGCAGCCGCTCGGCCGCGTCGTCGGCGAGCGCGTCGAAACGGATGCGCTGCTTGCGGCGGACCATGTCGAGGAAGAGGTTGGTGGTGATGCGGTGCAGCCAGCCCTCGAAGGTGCCCGGGGTGTACGTCGACAGCGAGCGGAAGACGCGGACGAAGACCTCCTGGGTCAGGTCCTCGGCGTCGTGCTGGTTGCCCGTCAGGCGGTAGGCGAGGCGGTAGACCCGGCCACTGTGGGTGCTGACGATCTCCTCCCAGGTGGGAGGGGTCCACGCCTGCGATTCCGCATCCGATGCGAAGGTCGCGGTGGTGGGAGCGGAGTCGGTGGTGCGGAAACGGTCAGCGGTGTCGGTCACGGATTTCGGCTCACCCGCCGACCTGAGAAGACGCCGAAGCACTCCTCCCCGATCCACAGGCGCAGCCGCACCTCCCCTGTCGGCTCTGGTGGTGTCCAGTGGAGCCCCTACCATAGCCACCTCGCCCGTTAGCTCCGGATAAGAATCTTTACGCGAATTTGGAACCGGCTCGCCCGGCTGCCTCGTTCGCGTCCTTACCCAGGTGAACGCACGGTCCCATCTGCGGGTTCCCGCTGACAGCGGATACAGTCACCGTTGCGTCAACTACGGGGACAGGAGAGGGCCATTACCGCCAACCGGCAGACGAGCTGGTCGTTCGCCGACGCCTTCGTCGCCGAGGACGAAGCTCTGCGCTGGGCCCGTGAGCGGGCCCGGGAGGCAGGGCTGCCCTCGGTGTCGCCGGGCACCGGCGGGGCGCTGCGCCTGCTCGCCGCGACGGCGGACGCCAAGGCGGTGGCGGAGATCGGGACCGGCACGGGCGTGTCCGGAATCTATCTGCTGCTCGGGATGCGGCCGGACGGCGTCCTGACGACGGTGGACCTCCAGCCGGAGCGGCAGCAGCTCGCCAAGACGGCGTTCCGGGCGGCCGGCTTCGCGGGCAACCGGGCCCGTTTCATCCCCGGCCGCGCCCTGGACGTGCTGCCCCGGCTCGCGGACGGCGGGTACGACCTCGTGTTCTGCGACGGCGACCGGCTGGAGTACCTGGACTATCTCGCTGAATCGTTGCGCCTGCTGCGACCGGGGGGTCTCGTCTGCTTCGAGGGAGTCTTCGCCGACGGCCGCACGGTCGATTCGGGGGCCCAGCCGGCGGAGGTCCAGCGGGTCCGCGAGCTGCTGCGCGCGGTGCGGGAGAGCCAGGAGCTCGTCCCCTCCCTGCTGCCGGTGGGCGACGGCCTGCTCTGCGCGGTGCGGCGCGGCTGACCGCCCGCCCGGGGCCCTGACCGCCCGCCCGGACCCGGCAGCTCGCCCGGCCCTGACCGCCCGCCCGTCCGGCCCCGGCAGCCCGTCCGGCCCCGGCCGCTCGCCCGGTCGAAACGCCCAGCCGCCGGAGACGCCGCTGCCCCGGCACGGCGGACCGTACCGGGGCAGCGCTCAGGAATCGTGGAGAAGAGGGTCAGCCGACGACCTTCTTGAGGGCGTCGCCCAGCGCCTCGGCCTCGTCCGGGGTCAGCTCGACGACAAGCCGACCGCCGCCTTCGAGCGGAACGCGCATGACGATGCCCCGCCCCTCCTTGGTCACCTCGAGCGGGCCATCACCCGTCCGCGGCTTCATGGCCGCCATGCTTGTTCCCCTTCCTGAAACCAGCTCATCGTCAGCCGGGCAGCTCCTTGGTGCGGAGCACGCGTCACCGGCTTCGAACACATTGCTTCCAGGTCATTATCCCGCATGGCAGGACCCGATGACCAACATCGCTCGGCATCGCTTGCGCAACGCGCTCTCTCAAAACCCCACATTTCGGGGATCGGCCTGCGATACTTCGCCGCTCGGCGTCGGAGCGGCTCCTTCCCGTCTTTGACGCACCTCACATGGGCGACACGGGTGATCTCCGCCATGCTGTGCTGGTCAACCACGCAATGAGGCGAAGGGATCCCTATGGCCGACACGGTGCTGTACGAGGTGAGCGACGGGCTCGCCACCATCACGCTCAACCGGCCCGAGGCCATGAACGCGATGAACGTGGCGACCAAGGTCGCCCTCCGGGACGCCGCGGAGACGGCCGCGACCGACCCCGCCGTACGGGCGGTGCTGCTCACGGCGGCCGGCGACCGAGCGTTCTGCGTGGGCCAGGACCTGAAGGAGCACGTCGGGCTGCTCATGGCGGACCAGGAGTCCGGCACGAGCGAGACCATGAACACGGTCCGTGACCACTACAACCCGATCGTGCGGGCGCTCACCGGCATGCGCAAGCCGGTCGTCGCCGGCGTGAACGGCGTCGCGGCCGGGGCGGGCTTCGGCTTCGCGCTCGCGGCGGACTACCGGGTGGTCGCGGACACGGCCTCCTTCAACACCTCCTTCGCGGGCGTGGCCCTCACCGCCGACTCGGGCGTGTCGTGGACGCTGCCCCGGCTGATCGGTGCGAGCCGGGCCTCCGACCTGCTGCTCTTCCCGCGCTCGATCAGCGCCCGGGAGGCGTACGAGCTGGGCATCGTGAACCGGCTGGTCCCGGCCGCCGACCTGGCCGCCGAGGCGGAGAAGGTCGCCCGCACCCTCGCGGAGGGCCCGACGGTGGCGTACGCGGCCCTGAAGGAGTCCCTCGCCTTCGGCGCCGACCACTCCCTCACGGAGGCCCTCGACAAGGAGGAGGAGCTCCAGACCCTGGCGGGCGCCTCGGAGGACCACACGATCGCGGTCCGCGCGTTCATCGCCAAGGAGAAGCCGAAGTACCTGGGCCGCTGAGCGGTGCCGGACCGCTGAGCAGCGGCGGAACCCGTTCGTACGGGGGGTGGGCGGATCTATAGGATCCGCTCACCACTCGTACGCACACACCTGGGGGGTTCCGTGCGTCCTTCTCCTTCCGCGCGCCTTCTTCGCGGCGCGCTCACGGCGGGCACGGCCTTGGGCCTGTCCGCCACCGTCCTGTCATCGCCGGCCCTGGCGGCGGACGGCTGGGACAGGTGTCCCGACAACGCCGTCTGCGGCTTCAGCCAGCCGCAGTACCAGGGCGACATGATCGTGATCCGGAAGCCCATGGCGTCCCTCGGCGCCTGGGACAACCGCATCCGGTCCTTCATCGTGCGGCTTCCCGGGTTCTCCGACGCGGCCTGCTTCTTCCCGCGGCCGGGGCTCGACCCCGAGGGCTCCACGCACTTCTACACGTCGGAGTCCTTCGACGAGAGCGCCTTCCCGGAGCTCGACCGGGCGGTCAGCTCCGTGGACGTCGGCCCCGAGGCGGACGACTTCTGCGGCTCCGAGAGCCGCTTCCCGGTCCTCTACGACAACCCGCGTCCGCGTCCCGCCGCGCTCCCGGCCTCCGGCGCCTTCGGCGACCTGAACCACGACGGGTACGCCGACGTCGCCGCGCGCAACCTGATCGGCCAGCTGTGGACGTCCCACGCCTACACGAGCCCCGGGCGGAACCTGCTCGTCGGCGGCGGCTGGGACGGCATGACCAAGCTGACCCGGCACGGCGACTACGACGGCGACGGCAACGAGGACGTCCTCGCCCGCGACAGGGCCGGCGCCCTCTGGCTCTACCCCGGCAACGGCCAGGGCTGGTTCAAGCCCCGCGTCAGGATCGGCGGCGGCTGGAACGCCATGCGGGACCTCGCCGCGGCCGGTGACCTCACCGGCGACGGCAAGGCCGACCTGCTCGCCTCCGACGGCGACGGCGTCCTGTGGACGTACCCGGGCAACGGGCGCGGCTGGTTCGGCGCCCGCAAGAAGGTCGGCGGCGGCTGGAAGGCGGTCAACGAGCTGGTCGGCGCGGGGGACATGAACTCCGACAGGAAGGCCGACCTGGTCGCCCGCGACACCGCGGGCAGGCTCTGGCTCTACCCGGGCAACGGCCGCGGCTGGTTCACCACGCGCAAGCTCATCGGCACCGGCGGCTGGAACGGCCACGCCGAGCTGGCCGGCCTCGGCGACGTCACCGGCGACGGCCGCCCCGACGTGGTGGCGCACGCCCGCGGCAGGGAGTCCTACGAGGGCCGGGTCCGGCTCCTCGTCTACCCCGGCACCGCCGACGGACGCCTCCTGGCGCCCCGGGACCTCGGCACCATCCGGACCGCCGGCTTCGCCTTCTGACCCTCCTCTTCGTGAACGGACTCCGATCCATGATCCGCAGCAACCGGGGCCGTCGCGCCCTGGCCGCCGCCGTCACCACGGCGGCGTCCCTCGCGACCCTGATGACCACCGCTCCCCCGGCCTCCGCCGGCGAGGAGCGCTGCCCGTCCGGGCGGCTGTGCGTCTTCCAGTACCGCGACTACAAGGGCGAGATGAAGATCGTCTCGTCCAGCCAGGCCACTCTCGGCACCTGGGACAACACGATCTCGAGCGTCGTCAACAACTCCGCGCTGCACGCCGTGCTCAGCGTCGACGCGAACTACCGGGGCGGCGACTCCCTGGTCATGGACCCGCACAACGGCGGGGTCAGCTTCGACGGCTCGATCATGGGCCAGCTCGACAACCGGATCAGCTCGATCCGCGTGGCGACCACCGCCTGGGAGGCCGGCAGCGGCGTCGCGTGGATGGACTGGTGGCCGCAGGAGAAGCGCCCCGCCGGCCTTCCCGCCGCCGCGCAGTTCGGCGACCTGAACAACGACTCCCGGCCCGACCTCCTGGAGCGGGCCGACGACGGCCGGCTGTGGTACCTCCACGGCTACTCGGCCCGCTGGGACGTCGCGCCCAAGGGCGTGCTGATCGGCGGCGGCTGGAACGCCATGACGCAGATCGTCCGGCACGGCGACTACGACGGCGACCGCAACGAGGACGTCTTCGCGCGCGACCGGTCCGGCGTCCTGTGGTTCTACCCGGGCAACGGCCGCGGCTACTTCAAGCCCCGCGTGAAGATCGGTGGCGGCTGGAACGCCATGAAGGAGCTCAAGGCGGTCGGCGACATCACCGGTGACGGCCGCCGCGACCTGGTCGCCCGGGACACCGCCGGTGTCCTGTGGACGTACCCGGGCAACGGCCACGGCTGGTTCGGCGCCCGCAAGAGGGTCGGCGGCGGCTGGAACGCCATGAACCGGCTCGTGGCGCCCGGCGACATGACCGGCGACGGCAAGTCCGACCTGGTCGCCCGGGACGGCTCGCGCGGGCTGTGGCTCTACCCGGGCAACGGCCGCGGCGCGTTCGGCGCCCGCACCAAGCTGCCGTACGCCTGGCCGTCGGACGCCCCCGTCTTCTCGGTCGGCGACGTGACGGGCGACGGCACGTCGGACCTGATGCGGCCGATCGACTGGAACCAGCTCTACGTCTACCCCGGCAACGGCCGCGGCGGCATCGGAGGCCCCCAGGCCGACATGGGCTGGGACACCGCCGAGCGCGTCCACGTCTTCTGACGGACGCGCGCCCGGGGCGGCCCTACTCCCCGCCCCGGGCCACACAGCCCTTCAGGTGGTCGTCGACCAGCCCGCACGCCTGCATCAGGGCGTAGGCCGTGGTGGGGCCGATGAAGCGGAGGCCGCGCTTCTTGAGGGCCTTGGAGAGGGCCGTCGACTCGTCGGTGACCGCCGGGACCTCGGCGAGCGTGCGCGGGGCGGAGCGGGTCGCCCGGTCGGGGGCGTGGGACCAGATCAGCGCGTCGAGCTCGCCCGTGGACCACGTGGCGAGCAGCTTGGCGTTGGCCAGGGTCGCGTCGACCTTGGCGCGGTTGCGGATGATGCCCTCGTCGGCGAGGAGCCGCTCGCGGTCGGCCTCGGTGAAGCGGGCCACGTCGGCGATCCGGAAGCCGGAGAAGGCCTTCCGGAAGCCCTCGCGGCGGCGCAGGATCGTGATCCACGACAGGCCCGATTGGAAGGCCTCCAGGCAGAGCCGCTCGAAGAGCGCGTCGTCGCCGTGGACCGGGCGCCCCCACTCCTCGTCGTGGTACGCGACGTAGTCCTCGGTCGACAGGCCCCAGGGGCAGCGCAGCAGCCCGTCGGACCCGGGGATCGCCTCGCCCGTCACTTCTCGCCGCCCTCCGCCCCGGCGTCACCGGCGCCGCCCGCGCCCGCGAGCGCCTCCTCCAGCTCGGCGATCCGGGCGTCGCGCTCGGCGAGTTCGGCGCCGAGGCGCACGAGGACGTCGTCCACGTCGGCCATCCGGTAGCCGCGGGGGGCGACGGGGAGGCGGAGCGCCTCGACGTCGGCGCGGTCCACCGGTCGGGCGACCGGAAGCGGGTCGACGAGCTGCTCGGGCGCCACCTCGGGCAGCACCTCGCTGTCGCCTCCGCCGACCACGGCGAGGGTCACCGCGGCCACGACCACGACCATCGTGATGAGCAGAAACCAGAACACCTGCGCGCCTCTCCCCGGAGTGGAAAACGTCCCGTGCCGATCGTGCCATGCGCCACCGACGGTTAGGGTCACAGGCGAACGGACGCGAGGGAGGACAAAAGGGATGCTGCGCTTGGGACGGCGTGAATTCGGGCCGCACGAGCCGGTGATCATGGCGATCGTGAACCGGACCCCGGACTCCTTCTACGACCAGGGCGCGACCTTCCGGGACGAGCCCGCACTCGCCCGGGTCGAGCAGGCCGTGGCGGAGGGGGCGGCGATCATCGACATCGGCGGGGTGAAGGCGGGCCCCGGCGAGGAGGTGACGGCCGAGGAGGAGGCGCGGCGCACGGTCGGTTTCGTCGCCGAGGTCCGCAGGCGCCATCCCGACGTGGTGATCAGCGTCGACACCTGGCGGGCGGACGTCGGCGAGGCGGTCTGCGAGGCCGGGGCGGACGTCCTCAACGACGCGTGGGGCGGGGTCGACCCGCGGCTCGCGGAGGTCGCCGCGAAGTACGGGGCGGGGCTCGTCTGCACGCACGCGGGCGGCGCGGAACCGCGGACCCGGCCGCACCGGGTGGAGTACGAGGACGTGATGGCCGACATCCTGCGGGTCACGGTGGGCCTCGCGGAGCGCGCGGTCTCGCTCGGCGTGCGGCGGGACGGGATCATGATCGACCCCGGTCACGACTTCGGGAAGAACACCCGGCACAGCCTGGAGGCGACGCGCCGGCTCGGCGAGATGACCGGGACGGGGTGGCCGGTGCTGGTGTCCCTGTCCAACAAGGACTTCGTGGGCGAGACGCTCGACCGGCCGGTCAAGGAGCGGGTCCTCGGGACGCTGGCGACGACGGCGGTCTCGGCGTGGCTCGGGGCGCAGGTGTACCGCGTGCACGAGGTCGCGGAGACGCGGCAGGTACTGGACATGGTGGCGTCCATCGCCGGTCACCGTCCGCCGGCGGTCGCCCGGCGCGGGCTGGCGTAGGCCCGCGCCGGCGGTCCGGCGGCCGGTTGTGCCCGCCCTCCCTGACGGGGTACGGCCCGCAACCGGCCGGCGCCGGCCGAGCGGGCCGGACCTGACGGGAAGCGGAGCCAGGCGGGACTTTCCGGACAGGCCCTAGCGGCCGACCTCCTTCGTCACCAGGGTCACCGCCTCCTCCACGTCGTCCGTGACGTGGAAGAGGAGGAGGTCGTGCTCCGAGGCCTTGCCGCCGGCGACGACCGAGTCGCGCAGCCAGTCGACGAGGCCCTTCCAGTACTCCGTGCCGAAGAGCACGATCGGGAAGCGGGTGACCTTCCGGGTCTGGACCAGGGTCAGCGCCTCGAAGAGCTCGTCGAGGGTGCCGAGGCCGCCGGGCAGGACGACGAACCCCTGCGCGTACTTCACGAACATCGTCTTTCTGACGAAGAAGTAGCGGAAGTTCACGCCGATGTCGACGTGCGGGTTGAGCCCCTGCTCGAAGGGGAGCTCGATGCCGAGGCCCACCGAGACTCCCCTGGCCTCCCTGGCCCCCTTGTTGGCCGCCTCCATGGCGCCCGGCCCGCCGCCGGTGATGACGGCGAACCCGGCCTCGACGAGCGCCCGGCCGATCCGTACGCCCGCCTCGTACTCCGGCGAGTCCGGCCTCGTGCGGGCCGAGCCGAAGACGCTGATCGCGCTCGGCAGTTCGGCGAGGGCGCCGAAGCCCTCGACGAACTCGGACTGGATGCGCATGACCCGCCAGGGGTCGGTGTGCACCCACTCCGAGTCGCCCTCGGTGTCGAGCAGCCGCTGGTCCGTGGTGCCCGGCTGGACCTGGTCCCTGCGCCTGAGCACCGGCCCGAGCCGCTGCTCCTCCGGCTTCGTCTCCCCCTCGGGGACACCCATGGCCTGCTCCCTCCGTCGAACCGACGATCTTCTGGTGGGGTCAGCGTAGGACCACAGAGGTGACGAAATGCGAAATTAGGGGAGACGGGCGGTCAGCCAGTCGCGGAGCCGGGCCTCGCAGTGGTGGATCCTGTCGACGTGGATGTGCTCGTCGCGCTTGTGCGCGTACAGCGCGTCACCGGGGCCGTAGTTGACGGCGGGCACGCCGAGGGCGCTGAAGCGGGCGACGTCGGTCCAGCCGAACTTGGGCTGGGCGCTGCCGCCGACGGCCTTCATGAAGGCCTCGGCCGCGGGGTGGGAGAGGCCGGGCAGGGCGCCGGGGCTCTCGTCGTCGACGACGAACTCGGCGATGTCGCAGCCCTCGAAGAACTCGCGGACGTACGCCAGGGCCTCGGCCGGGGAGCGGTCGGGGGCGTACCGGTAGTTGACGGTGACGGCGCAGGCGTCGGGGATGACGTTGGTGGCGACGCCGCCCTCGATCCGGACGGCGTTGAGGCCCTCGTGGTACTGGAGGCCGTCGATGACCGGCTTGCGCGGTTCGTAGGCGGCGAGGCGGGCGAGGATCGGCGCGGCGGTGTGGATGGCGTTGGAGCCCATCCACGCGCGCGCGGAGTGGGCGCGCTCGCCGGCGGTGCGCAGGATGACGCGCAGGGTGCCCTGGCAGCCGCCCTCGACCTGGCCGTCGGAGGGCTCCAGGAGGACGGCGAAGTCGCCTTCCAGCCAGTCGGGGTGCGCGGCGGCGACCTTGCCGAGGCCGTTGAGGTCGGCGGCGACCTCCTCGTTGTCGTAGAAGACGAAGGTGAGGTCGCGGTTGGGCTCGGGGACGGTGGCGGCGACGCGCAGCTGGACCGCGACCCCGGACTTCATGTCGGAGGTGCCGCAGCCCCACAGGATGCCGTCCTCGTCGAGCCGCGAGGGCACGTTGTCGGCGATCGGCACGGTGTCGATGTGGCCGGCGAGGACGACGCGCTCGGCGCGGCCGAGGTTCGTCCGGGCGACGACGTTGTTGCCGTACCGGTCGACGGTGAGGTGCGGCAGGAGGCGCAGGGCTCCCTCGATCGCGTCGGCGAGCGGCTTCTCGGTCCCGCTGACGGAGGGGAAGTCGACGAGGGCGGCGGTGAGCGCCGCCCCGTCCAGGGAGAGGTCGAGGGGGGTGCCGGGCGGGGTGATGTCAGCCATGTGCCGACCCTAACGCGGCCTCCAGTACGGTGGGCCCGTGTCCGAGTCCACCCGCCCCCGCCGTCGCGGCCGCCGCGCCCGTCACGCGGCCGCCTTCACCGTGCTCCTCGGCCTCTCCGCCTACGTGGCCGTCCACCAGATGACGGGGAGCACGGGGGCGCCCCGGTGCAGTGTGGGCAGCGGGGACAACCGCTACGAGTTCACCCCGGAGCAGGCGTCCAACGCGGCGATGATCGCGGCGGTGGGCACCACCCGGGGGCTGCCGGAGCGGGCCGTGACGATCGCGCTCGCGACCTCGCTGCAGGAGTCCGCGCTGCGGAACATCGAGCACGGTGACCGGGACTCGCTGGGGCTCTTCCAGCAGCGGCCCTCGCAGGGCTGGGGGACGCCGGAGCAGATCATGGACCCGGTGTACTCGGCGGGGAAGTTCTACGAGGGCCTGGAGAAGGTCCCGGGGTACTCGCGGCTGCCGCTGACGGTGGCGGCGCAGAAGGTGCAGCGGAGCGGTTTCCCGCAGGCGTACGCGAAGCACGAGCCGGACGCCGCGCTGCTGTCGGCGGCGCTCACGGGCCGGTCGCCTGCGGCGCTGATCTGTACGGCGAGCGCGGCGAAGGGGCGGCCGGGCGACCCGGAGCAGGTGCGCCGGGAGCTGGTGCGGTCGTTCGGCGAGAAGGCGGCGCCGCGGGCGGTGACGGGCGGCCCGAGCGCGGGCCGCTCGGCCTCGGAGCCGCCGGTGCTCGTGGTGCCGGTCCGGGGGGCGACGGGCGCGGGGAGCGCGCCGGGGGCCGGCTCGGACGAGCGGCGCGGCTGGGAGCTGGCGCAGTGGGCGGTGGCGAGGGCGGACGCGCTGCGCATCACGGAGGTCTCGTTCGGCGACCGCGTCTGGCGCGCGGGCGAGGCGGCCGGCGGCTGGACGAAGTCCTCACCCGCCACCGACACGTCGGTCCGCATGCGCCTGGCGCAGTAGCCCGGGGCGGCGCGCCGACCGCCGTCAGGGCGGTGGTACGCGTACGGGCGCACGCGGCAGGCGCGGGGCGGCACGCCCGTCCGCGCGCGGCGGCGGAGCCGGCCGTGTGCGATCCGCCCGGTGGCCGTGCGGCGCGCGTGTACGGGCGGCGGCGCGGGGGCCGTGCGGCAGCGTCGCGTCCAGCCCGCCCGCGCCGGAGGCGTCCACGGGAGCGGCCCGTCGTCCCCGGTTCGTCTCGTGTCGCGCACCCGTGCGGGAGGTCGCTCGGGCGTGGCACGGGGCGGGGAGCGGGCGGGAGGGATTCCCGGGGGTTTCCCAGGCGTCACCCCTTCCCCTCGTACCCCTTGGCGCACAAGGGAAGTGACGGTTCGGCAGGGGTCTGCGCAATGACACGTTCGTCCGTTTTCCTCCCCACCCGACAATACGACGCATTGCCAACTCTTTACCTTCGACCTCCGCAACCTCCCCCGCCCCAGAGCCGGTTGTCACCGCGTAATCGTCCTCTTCGTCGAAGGAGCACCATGTCCCTCTCCCTGACCCGCCGGATCGCCCGCGCCGCCCTC
This sequence comes from Streptomyces sp. NPDC053513, assembly GCF_044544765.1. Classification (NCBI taxonomy): domain Bacteria; kingdom Bacillati; phylum Actinomycetota; class Actinomycetes; order Kitasatosporales; family Streptomycetaceae; genus Streptomyces; species Streptomyces sp. NPDC053513. Next base: position 42,721 of record NZ_JBITXP010000009.1, on the reverse strand, counting down.
ATCGTCGCGGCCGGAGCAGCCCCCGTGGTCGGTGCGGCCGGCTCCGCGAGCGCTCTGGACAACAGCCTCGCGCCGGCCGGCGCCCTCGGCGGCGTGACCGCCCTGGACGCCGCCGGGGCGGGCAGCGCCGTCGACAGCGCCTCGCAGACCGCGACCGGCGTGGTCGGCGAGACCGGCAGCAAGGCCGTCGGCACGGCCGTCCCGGCCGCGGGCAAGACCCTCGGCACGGCCGGCAAGACCGCCACCCCCGCCGCCCAGGAGGTCGTCGGCAAGACGGCCGGCAGCACGGGCGAGGTCGTCGGCCAGACCGCCGGCGCCGCCGCCGAGAGCGCCGAGGGCCCCACCGGTGGCGCCCTGGGCGGTGGCCTCGGCGGCCTGCCGACCGGCCAGACCCTCGGCGGCCTGCCGATCGGCTGACCCGGCCGGCCCGCGCCGGAACGCACGGAGGGCCCGGGGAGCACCTGCTCCCCGGGCCCTCCGGCGCGTGTCCGTCAGCCCAGGCGCTTGACCGCGGCCTCGACCCGCTCGTCCGTCGCCGTGAACGCCACCCGCACGAACCGCTCCCCGGCCTCGCCGTAGAAGTCGCCGGGCGCCACCAGGATGCCCTTCTCCGCCAGGTACGCCACCGTCTCCCAGCACGGCTCGTCCCGGGTCGCCCACAGGTACAGGCTCGCCTCGCTGTGCTCGATCCGGAAGCCGTGCGCCTCCAGGGCTCCCTTGAGGGCCGCGCGGCGGGCCGCGTACCGCTCCCGCTGCTCGGCCACGTGCGCGTCGTCGCCGAGCGCCGCGACCGTCGCCGCCTGCACCGGGGCGGCGGTCATCATGCCGCCGTGCTTGCGGATCTGGAGCAGCTCGCCCAGGACCGCCGCGTCGCCCGCGATGAACGCCGCCCGGTAGCCCGCCAGGTTGGAGCGCTTGGAGAGCGAGTGGACCGCGACGATCCCCTCGTACGAACCGCCGCAGACGTCCGGGTGCAGGACCGAGACCGGGTCGGCCTCCCAGCCCAGCTCCAGGTAGCACTCGTCGGAGAAGACGAGGATCCCGTGCTCGCGCGCCCAGGCCACGATCCGGGTCAGCTCGTCCTCGGCGAGGACCTTGCCGGTCGGGTTGGACGGGGAGTTGAGCCAGAGCAGCCTCACCGCGGCCGGGTCGAGGTCGGCGACGGGGTCGTCGTAGACGACGGGCGTCGCGCCGCAGAGCCGCGCCCCCACCTCGTACGTCGGGTACGCGAGCCGCGGGTAGGCGACCACGTCGCCCGCGCCGAGCCCCAGCTGCGTCGGCAGCCAGGCCACGAGTTCCTTGGAGCCGACCACCGGGAGCACGTTCTCGTGGGCGAAGCCCACCGCGCCCAGGCGCCGCTCGCACCAGCCGGTGAGCGCGTCCCGCAGTTCCTTCGTGCCCCACACCGTGGGATAGCCCGGCGAGTCCGCGGCCGCGACCAGGGCCTCCTGGATCAGCGCGGGGACCGGGTCCACGGGCGTGCCGACGGACAGGTCCACGATTCCGTCCGGGTGGGTCAGGGCCGTCTTCTTGTACGGCTCCAGCTTGTCCCAGGGGAAGACGGGAAGGCGCGAAGAGACTGCGCTCACGGGTTGGCTCACTTCCTCGTACGTACGCGATACGCGTCGGTCCCGTACAGCGCAGACGCCGTACGGGACCGAGAGCGGAATGATCAGCCGTTCTGCGGCGGCAGGGCGGCGATGAAGGGGTGGTCGCGCTCGATCTCGCCGAGCTTGGAGGCACCACCGGGCGAACCGAGCTCGTCGAAGAACTCGACGTTCGCCTTGTAGTAGTCCTTCCACTCCTCCGGGGTGTCGTCCTCGTAGAAGATCGCCTCGACCGGGCAGACCGGCTCACAGGCCCCGCAGTCGACGCATTCGTCCGGGTGGATGTACAAGGAGCGCTTGCCCTCGTAGATGCAGTCGACGGGGCACTCCTCGATGCACGCCTTGTCCTTGACGTCGACACAAGGCTGCGCGATGACGTAGGTCACGCTGTCGTTCCTCCTCGATAGGGCTGGTCTGCGCGGGAGCGCGGCGTCGTCGATGCCCGCACCTAGTATCTCCGTTCTTGAGGGCGATCCGAACAGGAGGGGCGGAGAAGCTGTGGAAATCACCGGAGGCGGACGTCTTGAGGTGCGAATTACCAGCGCTGACGTGGGAAAACGTGTCTCCGTTCGGTACGTGACGGACCCGGCGGAACCGGGTGAGAAGTTCACCGACGCGGTCGGCGTTCTCACATCGTGGGAATCCGGTGTGCTGCTGATCACACAAAAGAGCGGCGAGAGCGTCCGCATCCCGGAATCCGCGCTGGCCGCGGGCAAGGTCGTCCCGGCCGCCCCGGCCCGCCGCCGCGGCCCCTCCGCCACCTTCGCGGAGCTCGCCCGCGCCACCGCGCGCGCGTGGCAGCCCGTCGAGAGCGAGCCCCTGGGCGAGTGGGTCTTGCGGGCCTCGTTCTACGAGGTGCCGCCCGAAGGGCGTCCCGGAGGGGCGGCGGCCGGGCGACGGGTGGGCTTCACCCGCCGCGCCAACTCCGTCCTCGCGCTCGGCGATCCGGGGGTGCCGGTCGCCGACGCGCTGACGCACGCGCGCGCGTGGTACGCGGCCCGGGGGCTTCCCGCGTACGTCCAGGCCGCCACCGGTGCCGAGGGCACCCAGGAGCTGCTGTGCGCCGCCCTCGACCGGCACGGCTGGCGGCGCGAGGTCTCCGCCGAGGTGCGGATCGGGGCGCTGGCCCCGATCGGCGACCTGGACGCCGACGTCTCCGCCGTACGCCTCTCCCGGACGCTCGACGAGGCCTGGCTGCGCCGCTACCGGCGCTCCCCCGGTGACGAGGAGGCGAGCCCGGCCGTCCGGTCCGTCCTCGCGTCCGGTCCGAGCGTGTGGTTCGCCTCCGTGCCGGGCACGGGAGGGGTACCGGCGGCGATCGGACGCTGTGTGGTCGACGGCCGCTGGGCCGGCTTCATGGCGGTCGAGGTCGACCCCGACCGGCGCCGCCTCGGCCTGGCGACGTCGGTCATGACGGCGCTCGCCCGGCAGGCGCTCGACGAGGGCGCGTCGGCGGCCTGGCTCCAGGTGGAGGCGGACAACGACGCCGCGCGGGCGCTGTACGACGGGATGGGCTTCGCGCCCCACCACCACTACCACCACTACCGATGGGCCGAGGCGTGACGGAGGACGTACCACCGGTCGACGCGGCCGACTGGCGGCGGGAGTTCGCCGAGGAGGCCCGCGCCGAGCGGCCCGACCTCGCCCGGCTCTGCCTGCTGATCGGCGCGGTGGCCGACCCCTCCGTGACCCGGCGCGTCCTCGACGAGGCCGAGATCGAACTCGACCGGCTCGCCGGGCTCGTCCCATACGCGACCCGGCTCACCGGCGACTGGGCCGCCGAGCTCGCCGCGCTCCTCGGCCGCCACGAGGGCTTCGAGGGCGTGCCGGCCGACTACCAGCGCCTGGAGTCCTCGCTGCTGCACGAGGTGCTCCGGCGCCGCCGGGGCCTTCCCATCCTGCTCTCCGTGGTCTGGATGGAGGTGGCCCGCCGGGCCGGTGCCCCGGTGTACGGGCTCGGGCTGCCCGGCCACTTCGTCGTCGGCTTCGGCGACCCGGCCGACCTGGACCTCGCCGATCCGTTCGCGGGCGGCCGGGCGATGACGGGCGCGGACGCCGAGCTCCTGGTGGCGAGCGCGACGGGCGAGCCGCTCGACCGCTCGATGCTGCGTCCCGCCGAGCCCGGCGCGATCGTCCTGCGGATCCTCAACAACATCCGCGCCTGGGCGGCCCCCCGCCCCGAGCGCTCCGACGTGGCCCTGTGGGCCGTGGAACTCGCCTTGCTGCTCCCCTCCCACCCGGCGAGGCTCCGCTACGAGCGGGCCGAGCTGCTCGTCCAGCGCGGGGAGTTCCTCACGGGGGCGGCGGAGATGGAGGCGTACGCCCAGGTGATGGACGCGGTGGACCCGGAGTCCGCGACGACGATCCGCCGCCGGGCCCAGGCGGCGCGGGCGCTGCTCAACTAGGGGATGTTCGCCGGAGGGCGAGAAGGGGGCGGGGCGGCCGGATTCGAACCGGCGTCCTCCGAGATGCTGTCGCGGCGCACTACCTCTGTGCTACGGCCCCGCCCTTGCGCGGGACCCTACGCGAGGGTGGGCGGGGGTGGCGACCCCTTTTCGGCGCCCCGGCGCGGCCGCGCCCCGGCACGGCCGCGAGCCCCCGTCCCTGGGCGGGGCGGGGGCTCGCGGGCGGCGGAGAGGAGGTCGGTCAGCCCTCGCCGCTGAGGTCGATCGTCTTCGTGCGCTCCGCGAGGGTCTTGCCCCTCAGCGCGTCGCGCATCGCGAAGGCCACGTCGTCGGCGGAGACCTGGTGCTTGCTGCCGTCGCCCTTGGTGATCATGACGCCGTCGAAGGCTCCGTCGAGGAGCCGCTCGATCGCCTTCTTGTCGTAGACCTCGACCAGATGGCCGTCGACGGCCTTCATCGAGAGGATCTGCGGCAGCGACCGCGCCGGGCCGAAGTCGATGTGCCTGCCGCCCGCCTGGATCCTGATCAGGCCGGACATGGCGGGCGTCGCGAACTCCTTCATCGCCCGGTCCAGCTCGGCCTTGGTGATGGTCGGACGGCGGGTGGTGACCGGCAGCTCGACCAGCTTGTTCTGGCCGGTCTCGACCTGGGCGCGGAAGGCGTCCTGGACGGAGATCATCGAGCGCTGGACGTCCAGGCCCTGGCCGGGCCTGCCCTCGACCGGGGTCACCTTGTTCGGGGCGAAGAGGATCGTGCCCTCGGTCGCCGACGCGGAGGTGCCTGCCAGGTCCGTCAGGGCGACGGCGAGCTTCTCCTTGTCGACGGGGAACACCGGCTGCGCGTCCCGCTCCCCGCCGAAGAGGGAGCCGATCACCGAGACCGGGTTGTAGTCGCTGCCGGCCGCCGCGCGGACGGTCTCCTGGCTGTCGAGCGCCAGGCCCGCCTTGTCCGGGGCCAGCTGGACCCTCTTGCCGCCGACGCCGAGCTGGAGCGGGGTGGTGGCCCGCTTGCCGAAGACCGCGTCCAGCTTGTCGACGGCCTCCTCCTTCGTGCCGCCGCCGATGTCCACGCCGAGCACCGTGGTGCCCTTGGGGACGTCGGAGTGGTTGAGGAGCAGTCCGGCGCCGTAGGCGACGCCGGCGATGCCCAGGACTCCGGCGGCGGCGAGGACCAGCTTGGAGCGGCCCTTCTTCGCCGGGGCGCGGTCGGCCGCCGGTGCCTGGCGCGGTGCGGGGGCCGGGGTCGCGTGCTCCTCGATGCGCGGGGTCAGGTTCGGGCGGGCCGCCGTCGGCGGGACCACGGGGATGCCGCTGGTGAGCGTGTCCCCGGAGATGTGGGCGCCGTTGTCGCCCGGCGCGCCCGGTCCGGACCTGGGCGCCGGGGCGGGCTGCTGGGGCGTCAGGATCGCGGTGTCGTCGGACATGCGGGGCGCGCCGCCGGCGAACGGGGAGCCCGCGCCCTGGCCGCCGCCGAAGGGGCGGGGGCCGGTGGCGGTGCCGCCGAGGGAGGCGGTGCCGGTGACCGGTCCCGTGGTGGGGCCGGTGGGCGCCGCCGGGGCGCCGTGACCGCCCGGGCGGCCCGGCCCGCGGTGGGCGGGCGTGCCGGCGGGCGGGGTGCCGTCGTACAGGGGCGTGCCCGCGGCGGGCGTGCCGTCGTACATCGGGGTGCCGCCCGCCGGGGTCCCGTCGTACATCGGGGTGCCGTCGGCTGGGGTCCCGTCGTACATCGGGGTGCCGTCGGCGGGGGTGCCGTCGTACAGGGGCGTGCCCGCGGCGGGCGTGCCGTCGTACATCGGGGTGCCGCCCGCCGGGGTGCCGCTCTCGTACAGCGGGTTGCCCGGCGGAGTCGGGGCGGGCGCGGTGACCGGGCGGCTCGACGGGGTGGTGCCGACCGTCGGGACGCCGGAGGTCGCCGAGCCCGCGAAGCCCGTGCCCGGGGCGTCCGGTCCGGCCGGCGCCGGGGCGGGCTTGGCCATCGGCGCGGGCGCGGGCGCGGGGGCGGGAGCGGGAGCCGGGCTGGGGGCCGCCGCCTTGCGGGGGGCGAACCAGTCGCTCGTCTCCTTCGCCTTCGGTGCCTGCGGGGCCTCCTCGGCCGCCCGCGGGGGCTCCGGGGCGGGGGCCGCCGGCTCGGGCTCCGGTTCCGGCTGCGCGACGGGCTCGGAGTCCGGGGCGGACGTCTCGTTGACCGTCTTGCGGACCACGACCGGCGGGATCGGACGCGAACCCGGGATGTTGATCCGGATCCGGGTCGTCAGCGTCGTCTCGGTCTTGGGCTCCTCCGGCGGTGCGGACGCGGCGGTCTCCTCCGGCGCGTCCTGCGTGGGGTGGAGCGACGGATACTGGCGGGATCCGTACGGCGGGGTACCCGAGGGGTACGCGGCTCCCCCGCGCGCCTGGGCGCCGGAGGACGAACTGTCAGTCTCTCGACCAGTTTCACGACTCAAAGCAGGATCTCCCGGTTGGCTCCACCGCCCGCTCTTGCTGATGCTCGTGTTGACCCGGGCGGTTCGGCGGCGCGCACCACCATACTGAACGCCGCCGACTCATACCCGACCCCTGGGCGGATGACGACGGGCAATCCGGCCGAAGTCAGGGCGACCCCGACCTCAAGTCGTCCTGCTCACGGGGCCGGTCGCGGCAACCGGGGCAGAGTGGCGCACATCACAGCGAGCGCCATGCCTCCGAAGAGGAAGATCAGCTCGCCGGCGCCTCCGCCGAACGCGCCGTCGCCCTCGGGGCGTCCGAGGCTGAGCAGGATGACGGCGACGAGCCAGCCGGCGGCGGCGGCGGCGACACCGACCTGGGTGCCGGTGGCGCGGAGCCCCCCGTAGAAGAGGCCGGCGGTCGCGAGGAGCGCGAGGAGCAAGCCGCCGGGGAACCAGGCGGCTTGGACGAGGGATCCGGCTGCCCCGACGAGGGCGCCGAGGACGAGCAGGACGCCGTACGAGGCGTACCGGACGCCCGGGGAGGGCAGCGGGGAGGGCGCGGGGGCGGTGGGGCTCACGTGGTCACTCCCGCGAAGAGGTCCGTCTCGCGCTCGCCCTCGGGGGCGCCCGACGTGCCCTGGACCAGTTCGTAGTACTCGGTGGTGAAGATCGGCTGGGCGAGGTCGTTGGAGAGGGCGAAGAAGGGGCCGTCGACGGCGACTTGGGTGGCGTGGGCGGCCATCGCGGCGGTCTTGCGGGCGGTGTACGCGGGGTCGGCGGCGATCTCGGCGGTGATCCGGTCCTCGTCGACGACGCCGGGGACGTCGTCGACGGCGGCGACGGCCGGGAAGACGGAGCCCTCGGCGCGGAGCCGGGCGAAGGCGGCCTCGGCGACGGGGCGCGGGACGCGGTTCCAGTAGATCTTGGCGATCGTGTGGGCCGGTCCGAGTTCGGGGCGGTAGTCCGGGTCGGCGGCGAGTTCGGCGGCGCGGGTGGCGACCCGGTGGGCCTGGATGTGGTCGGGGTGGCCGTAGCCGCCGTCGGGGTCGTAGGTGACGAGGACCTGCGGGCGGGTCTCGCGGATCACCTCGACGAGGTGGGGCGCGGCGGTGTCGACGTCGGTGTTCCAGAAGGCGTTGGCACGCTTGTTCTGCTCGGCGCCCATCATCCCGGAGTCGCGGAAGCGGCCGGGACCGCCGAGGAAGCGGTGGTCGGTGACGCCCAGCTCGGTCATCGCGGCGGCGAGTTCGCCCACGCGGTGCGGGCCGAGCCGGTCCTCCCGGTCGGGGGCCAGGTGGGCGAGGTCGGGCGGGATGACCTCGCCCTCCTCTCCGAGCGTGCAGGTGACGAGGGTGACGAGGGCGCCCTCGGCCGCGTACCTGGCCATGGTGGCGCCGTTGTTGATCGACTCGTCGTCCGGGTGCGCGTGCACGAGCAGCAGACGGCGGGCGGGGAGATCGGACATGCCCCCACCCTACGAGGTCGGGCAGGTCACCAGGTCAGAACTTGAGGCCGCCGATCATGCCCGCCACGTTGGTGGTGAGGGTGCTGATGGACGGGGCGATGGAGGAGCTCGCCAGGTAGAAGCCCAGGAGCGCGCAGACCGCCGCATGTCCAGCCTTCAGCCCGGATTTCCGGATCAGCAGGAAGACGACGATCGCCAGCAGCACCACCACGGAGATCGAGAGTGCCACGGCGGTTCACCTCCACCTTCGGTCGGATATTCGAGCGGTTCGGTCGATCAGCATGTGCCAGAGGGCATGCCGGTCCGATGCATACCCACCTAGCGCTACGGATCATAACTATCCGTGCGGCCGCATCGATCGGCGGACGGAGGCACGAGGGGGGCGCACGGCGCTAGTTTCAGCCGCATGACCTTGTCTTCGCAGCAGCCGGCCACACCCTCGGCCGGTCTCTCCTTCCCCCGCCAGCACGCCCGGACCCAGCGGTTCACCCTGGGGGTCCCGCGCGGCTTCTCGGTCTCCCCGGACGGGGAGCGCGTGGTGTTCGTCAGATCCGGTTCCGGGACGGACCGTTCGCACCGGCTCTGGGTGCTGGACCTGCCCCGGGACGGCGCGCCCGGGGAGCGGGTCGCCGCCGACCCGGTGACGCTGCTCGCGGGCGCGGAGGAGGAGTTGTCGCCGCAGGAGCGGGCGCGCCGGGAGCGGAGCCGGGAGGGCTCGGCGGGGATCGTGGCGTACGCGGTGGACGCGGCCGTGGAGTTGGCGGCGTTCGCGCTGTCGGGGCGGCTGTTCACGGCGGAGCTGCGGGCGGGGACGGCGCGGGAGCTGCCGGTGCCGGGGCCGGTGATCGACCCCCGTCCCTCGCCGGACGGGCGGTTCGTGGCGTACGTGGCGGAGGGCGCGCTGCGGGTGGTGGGCGCGGACGGTGCGGGCGACCGGGCGCTGGCCGTCCCGGAGGGCGAGCACGCCTCCTACGGATTGGCCGAATTCATCGCCTCGGAGGAGATGGGGCGGGAGCGCGGCCACTGGTGGTCGCCCGCCTCGGACCGGCTGCTCGTGGCGCGGGCGGACGACCGGGCGGTGCGCCGCTGGTGGATCGCGGACCCGGCGCACCCGGAGCGGGAGCCGCAGCGGGTGGGGTACCCGGCGGCGGGGACGGCCAACGCGGAGGTGCGGCTGTTCCTGATCGGCCTCGACGGGTCCCGTACGGAGGTGGTGTGGGACCGGGAGCGGTATCCGTACCTGGCGCGGGTGCACTGGTCGGCGGCCGGGGCGCCGCTGCTGCTCGTGCAGACGCGGGACCAGCGGGAGCAGCTGTTCCTGACGGTGGGCCCGGAGTCGGGCAGGACGGCGACCGTGCGGACGGAGACGGACCCGGCGTGGCTGGAGCTGCACCACGGGGTGCCGGCGTGGGGTCCGGGCGGAGGGCTCGTCCGGGTCACCGACGAGGGCGGGGCGAGGGCCCTGGCCGTCGGGGAGGAGACGTGGACGGACGCGGGGCTGCACGTCCGGGCGGTGCTCGACGTGGGGGCGGACGACGTCCTCGTGTCGGCCTCCGCGGGTGAGGCGGCGGCGGAGCCGGAGACCGGCGAGATCCATGTGTACCGGGTGACCGGGCGGGGTGCGGAGTGCCTGACGCGACTGTCGGAGGGCACCGGCGTGCACGGGGCGGTGCGTTCGGGGGCCGTGACCGTCCTGGTGTCGGCGCGGCCGGAGGAGCCGGGGAGCACGGCCCGGGTGCTGCGGGACGGCGAGCAGGTCGCGGTGGTGGCCTCGTACGCCCAGCGGCCGGTGATCTCCGCCCGGGTGCGGCTGACGGAGGCGGGGGCGCGGCGGATCCCGTGCGCGGTGCTGCTGCCCTCGGGGTACGCGGAGGGGGACGGGCCGCTGCCGGTCCTGATGGACCCGTACGGCGGTCCGCACGGGCAGCGGGTGCTCGCGGCGCACAATCCGCACCTGACCTCGCAGTGGTTCGCCGACCAGGGCTTCGCGGTGGTCGTGGCGGACGGGCGGGGCGTGCCGGGCCGCTCCCCGGCCTGGGAGAAGTCGATCGTGCGGGACTTCGGGGCGACGCTCGACGACCAGGTGGAGGCGCTGCGGGCGCTGGCCGGGAGCCTCCCGCTCGATCTGGACCGGGTGGCGATCCGCGGCTGGTCGTACGGCGGCTATCTGGCGGCCCGGGCGGTGCTGCAGAGGCCCGACGTCTTCCACGCGGCCGTGGTCGGGGCGCCGGTGACGGACTGGCGGCTGTACGACACGCACTACACGGAGCGGTACCTCGGCACCCCGCAGGACGATCCGGAGGTGTACGCGGCGCAGTCGCTGCTGACCGACGACGGTCTGACGGCGCCGGAGGAGCCGGCCCGGCCGATGATGGTCGTGCACGGTCTCGCCGACGACAACGTGGTGGTGGGGCACGCGCTGCGGCTGTCGTCGGCGCTGCTCGCGGCGGGCCGGCCGCACGAGGTGCTGCCGCTGTCCGGGGTGACGCACATGACGCCGCAGGAGCAGGTGGCGGAGAACCTGCTGCTGCTCCAGGTCGACTTCCTGAAGCGGTCGCTGGGCATCACGGGCTGAGTCACCAGCCGGGCGGCGTCGGGTGGGGCGGGGCCGGGGGCCGCGCCCCGGCCGCCGGGTGCGGTCCGGGCGCGACGGCGGGGGCGTCGCGCCCGGCCAGGAGGAGGAGCACCGCGAGGCCGGCGAGGAGCTCGAAGACGGAGGTGAGGACGTCCGCCGCGTCCGGGGCGGCGAGGTCGCCGAGGCGGGTGAGGGTCTCGTACCGGACGGCGCGGGCGACCCCGCCGAGGCCGTCCGCCGTCAGGAGCGCGGCGGCGAGGAGCCCGAAGGCCCGGGCGTGGCGGGCCCGTAAGAGGCAGGAGACGGCGGCCGTGCCGTACAGCCCGGCGGCGATCGCCGACAGCCAGCCGGGCGGGGGCGCGAGGGCGGGGGCGACGACGGAGCGGCCGCCGGTGAACCGGTCGACGGTGGCTTCGAGGGGCAGGGCGCCGGCCCGGTACAGCTCCCCCAGAGCGAGGAGGAGCGCGGCGGCCGCGAGGAGGATCCCGGCGGTGACGGCGGGGCCGGTCCGGGGCCGGGCGGGCCGCGGCTCGTGCGGGGCGTCCGCCGGGCGGCCGACGGCGGCGGTGAGGAGGAGTCCGGCGGCGAGGGCCAGTTCGAGGAGGGCGGTGACGAGGGTGCCGTTCCCGGCCGCCCAGAGGCCGGGGAGGCGCAGGGCGAGGGTGGCCGTCCCGGCGGCGGCGAGGGCGGAGGCCGCGTGCGGGGAGCGGAGCGCGGCGACGGCGGTGGCGGCGTAGGCGGCGAGGAGCACGGGGTCGAGCGGGGAGGTGGCGGACCGTCCCCGGGTCGGGAAGCGGTGGTCCCCGGCCCAGTACCGGGCGAGGTCGACGGGCGAGCCGAGCACGGCGAGGTCCTGGAGGATCCACACGGCGACGGTGAGGGCGAGCGCGGCGCAGAGCGCGGCGCCGGTGAGACGTGCCGGTCGTGTCACAGTCACGGTCCCGATACTCACCGTCGCGACCGACCGGGACAAGCGGTTCGGCATGAACGGCGGATGGCGGCCGGGCGGGCGGGCGTGGACCGCGGGCGCTGGCCGGGACGGGCGGGCCGGCGTGGACCGGCGTGAAAGGGGGGCGCGACTGGGACGGGCGGGCCGGCGTGGACCGTGGATGGCGGCCGGCCGGGGCGGCATGGTGCGCCCCGGCCGGCTCACGGCACCCGCACGGGCCGTACGCAGACGACCCTGCCCTGTCCGTATATCGGATCCGTTTCCGTGGAGTTGCCTGCCGGTCAAGGCATTTCGGGCGGCCCCGGCGTCTCCGGCGTCTCCGGCGGGACGACCTGCTTCTCCTCGGCGAAGTGGCAGGCGGAGTCGTGTCGCGCGGGGCTGTCCGTGAGGCGGAAGGCGGCCGGGACGGCGAGGAGCGGGACCTCCAGGGCGCAGCGCTCCTGGGCCTTCCAGCAGCGGGTGCGGAAGCGGCAGCCGGAGGGGATGTTGGCCGGGGAGGGCACGTCGCCGGTGAGGAGGATGCGCTCACGGTGCTCGCGCGCCTCCGGGTCCGGCACGGGCACGGCGGAGAGCAGCGCCTGGGTGTAGGGGTGGGTGGGGTGGTCGTAGATCTCGGCGTCGGTGCCGATCTCGACGATCCGGCCGAGGTACATCACGCCGACGCGGTCGGAGATGTGCCGGACGATCGAGAGGTCGTGGGCGATGAAGACGTACGACAGGGAGAACTCGGTCTGCAGGTTGTCGAGGAGGTTGACGACCTGCGCCTGGACGGAGACGTCGAGCGCGGAGACGGGCTCGTCCGCGACGATGATCTCGGGCTGGAGGGCGAGGCCGCGGGCGATGCCGATGCGCTGGCGCTGGCCGCCGGAGAACTGGTGCGGATAGCGGTTGATGTACTCGGGGTTGAGGCCGACGACGTCCAGGAGGTCCTGGACCTTGCGGCGCCGGTCGCCCTTGGGGGCGACCTCGGGGTGGATCTCGTACGGCTCGCCGATGATGTCGCCGACGGTCATGCGCGGGTTGAGCGAGGTGTACGGGTCCTGGAAGACCATCTGGATGTTGCGGCGGACGGCCTTCAGGGCGCGCGGGGAGAGCTTGGTGATGTCCTCGCCCTTGTAGCGGATGGTTCCCGAGGTCGGTTTCTCCAGGTTGACCAGCATCTTCGCGACGGTGGACTTGCCGCAGCCGGATTCGCCGACGATGCCGAGGGTCTCGCCGGCGACGAGGTCGAAGTCGACCCCGTCGACGGCCTTGACGGCGCCGACCTGCTTCTTGAAGAGGACGCCCCGGGTCAGCGGGTAGTGCTTGTGGAGGTCCCGGACTTCGAGAATCGCCTCAGCCATGGAGGCACTCCTTCCAGAAGTGGCAGGCGCTGGAGCGCGGCACCGGGGACTCGGTCACGTCGTACAGCGGGGGCACGTCGGTGCGGCAGCGGTCCCGGGCGAGCGGGCAGCGCGGGTTGAAGGAGCAGCCGGGCGGGATGGCGAGGAGGTTGGGCGGGAGGCCCTTGATCGCGTAGAGCTGCTGGCCCTTCTGGTCGAGGCGCGGGATGGAGTCGAGGAGGCCCCGGGTGTAGGGGTGGGCGGGGGCCTTGTAGATCTCGTGGACGGGTGCCTGTTCGACGATCTTCCCCGCGTACATGACGGCGATCTTGTCGGCGACGTCGGCGACGACGCCGAGGTCGTGGGTGATGAGGATGAGGCCCATGTTGAGCTCGCGCTGGAGCTCGGCGAGGAGGTCCATGACCTGGGCCTGGACGGTGACGTCGAGGGCGGTGGTGGGCTCGTCGGCGATGATCAGTTCGGGTTCGAGGGCGAGCGCCATCGCGATCATGATGCGCTGACGCATGCCGCCGGAGAACTGGTGGGGGTACTGGCCGACGCGTTCCTTGGCGGCGGGGATGCGGACCCGGTCCATCAGCTCGACGGCCTTGGCCCGGGAGTCCTTGCGGGACATCCCCCGGTGGACCCGGAACATCTCGCCGAGCTGGTCGCCGACGCTGATGACGGGGTTGAGGGAGGACAGCGCGTCCTGGAAGATCATCGCCATCTTGGCGCCGCGGACCTTGCGCCGCTCCTCCTCCTTGAGCTTCAGCAGGTCCTGGCCCTGGAAGAGGATCTCGCCGCCGCTGATCTTCCCCGGCGGGATGTCGAGGATGCCCATGACGGCCTGGGCGGTGACGGACTTGCCGGAGCCGGACTCGCCGAGGACGGCGAGGGTCTCCCCCGCGTCGACCGAGTAGTTGACGCCGTTGACCGCCTTCGCCACCCCGTCCCGGGTGTGGAACTCCACGTGCAGGTCGCGCACTTCGAGCAGCATGGGTCCCTACCTCAGCTTCGGGTCGAGGGCGTCGCGCACCGCGTCGCCGAGCATGATGAACGCGAGCACGGTGATGGCGAGCGCGCCGGCGGGCCAGAGCAGCATGTGGGGCGCGTTGCGGATGTACTGCGACGCCGAGGAGATGTCGATGCCCCAGGAGACGGTCGGCGGCTTCAGGCCGACGCCGAGGTACGACAGGGTCGCCTCGAGCGCGATGTACGTGCCGAGGGCGATGGTGGCGACGACGATCACGGGGGCGATGGCGTTCGGTGTGATGTGCCGGAGCATCATCCGGGAGTTGGAGGCTCCGAGCGCGCGGGCGGCCTGGACGTAGTCGTTCTGTTTGGCGGTGATGACGGAGCCGCGTGCGATGCGGGAGATCTGCGGCCAGCCGAGCAGCACCATGAAGCCGATGACGGGCCAGACGGTGGAGCTGGTCACGACCGAGAGGAGCACCAGGCCGCCGAGGACGACGGGGATGGCGAAGAAGACGTCGGTGATCCGGGAGAGGAAGCCGTCCCAGGCGCCGCCGAAGAAGCCGGCGAGGCCGCCGAGGATGCCGCCGAGGATCGCGACGCCGAGGGTGGCGCAGACGCCGACGGTGACGGAGGTGCGGGCGCCGTAGACGACCCGGGTGTAGACGTCGCAGCCCTGGCCGTTGAAGCCGAAGGGGTGGCCGGGCTGGGAGCCCTCCTGGGCCTTGGACAGGTCGCAGTCGAGGGGGTCCCCGGAGGCGATCAGCGAGGGCCAGATGGAGATGACGACCAGGAAGAGGATGACGAGCGCGGAGATGATGAAGATGGGGTTGCGGCGCAGGTCGTGCCAGGCGTCGGACCAGAGGGAGCGGGGCTTCTTGTCGGCACCGGTGCCCTCGGGGCCGCCCGGTGTCCTCTCCAGCGTCTCCGCCTCCGCCGTGCCGAGGTCGGAGGCGCCGCCGGCGCCGGTGGAGGCGATGGCACGCCCTTCGTCGTAGGACTCAAGGGGTTCGAGCGGCTCAGGCATAGCGGATCCTCGGGTCAAGGACGGCGTACAGGAGGTCGACCAGGAGGTTGGCCAGCAGGAACACCAGGACGAGGATGGTCACGAAGCCGACGACCGTCTGGGTGTTCTGGCGGACGATGCCCTGGTAGAGCTGGTAGCCGACGCCGTGGATGTTGAAGATCCGTTCGGTGACGATGGCGCCGCCCATGAGGGCGCCGATGTCGGCGCCGATGAAGGTCACCACGGGGATGAGGCTGTTGCGCAGCAGGTGCCGGGTGACGACCCGGCGGCGCGGAAGGCCCTTGGCGACGGCCGTGCGGACGTAGTCGGCGCGCTTGTTCTCGGCGATGGAGGTCCGGGTGAGACGCGTGACGTACGCGAGCGAGACGGACGCGAGGACGAGGCCGGGGACGATCAGCTCGTTGAAGGGCGCCTCGGGTGAGACGGCGGGTTTGATCCAGCCCCATTCGACGCCGAGGAGCAGCTGGAGCAGCAGACCGGTGACGAAGGTCGGGACGGAGAGGACGACCAGGGTCAGCAGCAGCACCGAGGTGTCGACGGGGTGGCCGCGCTTGAGTCCGGTGACGACGCCGAGGGTAATGCCGATGACGATCTCGAAGAGGATCGCGACGATGGTGAGCCGGATGGTGACCGGGAAGGCGTTGGCCATCAGCTCGGTGACCTCCTGGCCGTTGAAGGCGGTGCCGAAGTCCCCGGTGAAGACGTTGCCCATGTAGGTCAGGTATTGCTGCCAGACCGGCTTGTCGAGGCCGAACTCCTTCTCCAGCTGGGCGGCGGTGGCCGGGTCGCAGGCGCGGTCGCCGCACAGCCCGGCGACGGGGTCGCCCATCACGTTCACCATCAGGAAGATCAGCAGCGTGGCGCCGAAGAAGACCGGGATCATCTGCAGCAGCCGCCGGATCACGTATCGACCCACGGAGGCCTCCAGGAAGGGCGGGTTGCGGGACGGCGTACGGCCCGGTGCGGAGGTCCGCGGTCCGGGCCGTACGCCGTCTGACTGCTACGGCGTCACTTGACCTTGATCTGGTCGTAGACCGGGACGCTGAAGGGGTTCAGGGACACGTTCTCGACGCGGTCCGAGTAGCCGGCGCTGCCGTTCTGGTACCAGAGCGGGATGGCCCCCATGTCGTTCTTCAGGACCCCTTCCGCCTGCTGGAAGATCCCGACGGCCTTGGAGGCGTCGGTCTCGGCGTTGGCCTGGTTGACCAGCTTGTCGAACTGGGGGTTCGAGTACTTGCCGTCATTGGAGGAGGCGTTGGTGTAGTACAGCGGCTGGAGGAAGTTCTGGATGAGCGGGTAGTCCATCTGCCAGCCGGCGCGGAACGGGCCCTTCATCTTCTGGGTGCTGACCTGGCTGCGGAAGTCGGCGAAGGTGCCGATCGGGTTGCCGACGCAGGCCTTGTTGTTGCCGAGCGCGTTGTTGATGGAGTTGCAGACCGCGTCCACCCACTCCTTGTGGGAGCCGGTGTCGGCGTTGTACGAGATCGTCATCGTGCCGCCGGGGATGCCGCCGCCCTCGGCGACCAGCTTCTTGGCCTCGGTGGGGTTGTACTTGCAGGCGTCGCCGCAGATGTCCTTGAAGCCGCCGGCCTCGCCGAGGACCGGGGAGGTCCAGTCCTTGGCGGGGGTGCGGGTCTTCTGGAAGATCGTCTGGGTGATCTGGTCCCGGTCGATCGCCATGGAGAGGCCCGTGCGGAGCTTCTCCTGACCGGGCTTGTTCCAGGCCGGGTCGTAGAACGGGAAGGAGAGCGTCTGGATGATGCCGGCGGGGGTGTTGATGTACCGGTCGCCGAGGTCGGCGGAGACGTTCTTGAGCTGCGCGGCGGGGACGTCGTCGACGAGGTCGAGGTTGCCGGCCGTCAGGTCCGTGTAGGCGGTGTTGTTGTCGGTGTAGACCTTGAGGGTGATGCCGCCGTTCTGGGCCTTGTCGGGACCGGGGTAGGCGTCCCACTTCTTGAGGGCCATCTGGGAGCCCTTGGAGTAGGAGTCGACCGTGTACGGGCCGTTGCCGATCGGCTTGCTGAGCCAACCGGTGTGATCGGTGAAGAAGGCCTGGGGCAGCGGGGCGAAGGCCGCGTAGCCGAGGGTGTCGGGGAAGGTCGAGAACTTCTGGGTCAGCTTGACCGTGAAGGTCCGCTCCCCGGTGACCTTGAGCCCGGACAGGGTCGTGGCCGTCGGCGCGCCCTTGTCGGGGTGGACCTTGTCGTACCCCTCGATGTAGCCGAAGAAGTAGGCGCCCTTCTGGTTGTTCTTCAGGTTCGCGCCGTAGTTCCAGGCGTCGACGAAGGACTTCGCGGTGACCTTCTCGCCGTTGGAGAAGGTCCAGCCGTCCTTGACCGTGATGGTGAAGTTCGTCGAGTCGGTGGTCTCGATCTTCTCGGCGAGCATGTCCTTGGCCTCGCCGGTCTTCGGGTCGTACTGCTTGAGCCCGCGGAAGATCATGGACAGGACCTTGCCGCCCTGGACCTCGTTGGTGTTGGCGGGCTCCAGCGGGTTCTGCGGGTCGCCCCACGAGGAACTCACGATGCCGTCGGCCCCTCCGCCACCGCCGCCGCTGTCGCCGCCACCACCACAGGCCGTCGCCGCGAGGGCGACGGCGGTGGCCAGTGCGGCCCACTTGGCGTGCGTGGCTCCGCGCATGGAGTGCCTCCCGTTGTCTTGCCGAGACTTAGGCCCCCATACCACCGCAACCCGGACAGGGTCGCATCTCGGCGACGCCTGTCCGGGTTGCGGCCGGGGGATCGGCCGGGGAAGGCCGCGCTCCGGGCGGCGGATCGGCCGGGGAAGGCCGCGTTCCGGCGGCCGCTCCCGCGGGACGCCCCGGGGCGACGGAAAGGCCCCCGGCGCCCTTGCGGGTGCCGGGGGCCTTTCGGACTCCGGTGCGGATCAGACGGCGTGCCGGTGCGTCAGTGCACCGGGACGATCTGCTTCTCCTCGGCGAAGTGGCACGCCGAGAAGTGGGCGGCCGGGGTGTCCTGGCCCTTGAAGCGCTCCGGGACCGCGAGGATCGGGGCCTCCTGCGAGCACTTCTCCTGCGCCTTCCAGCAGCGGGTGCGGAAGCTGCAGCCCGACGGCGGGTTGGCCGGCGAGGGGACGTCACCGGTGAGGATGATCCGCTCGCGGTTCTCGCGGGCCGCCGGGTCCGGCACCGGCACCGCGGAGAGCAGCGCCTGGGTGTACGGGTGCGTCGGGTGCTCGTAGATCTGCTCGTCCGTACCGATCTCGGCCATCTTGCCGAGGTACATGACGCCGACGCGGTCGGAGATGTGCCGGACGATCGACAGGTCGTGCGCGATGAAGATGTAGGAGAGGTTGAACTCGTCCTGCAGCTTCCCCATCAGGTTGATGACCTGCGCCTGGACGGAGACGTCCAGGGCCGAGACCGGCTCGTCGCAGATGATGATCTCCGGGTTGAGCGCGAGGCCGCGGGCGATGCCGATGCGCTGGCGCTGACCGCCGGAGAACTGGTGCGGGTACCGGTTGATGTACTCCGGGTTCAGGCCGACGACGTCGAGCAGCTCCTGCACCTTGCGGCGCCGGTCGCCCTTCGGGGCCACCTCGGGGTGGATGTCGAAGGGCTCGCCGATGATGTCGCCGACCGTCATGCGCGGGTTCAGCGAGGTGTACGGGTCCTGGAAGACCATCTGGATGTTGCGGCGGACGGCCTTCAGCGCGCGCCCGGACAGCTTGGTGATGTCCTGGCCCTTGTAGAAGACCTCGCCCGCGGTGGCGGTCTCCAGCAGCATCAGCAGCTTGGCGACGGTGGACTTGCCACAGCCGGACTCGCCGACGATGCCCAGGGTCTCGCCCTGGTGCAGGTCGAAGGAGACGCCGTCGACGGCCTTGACCGCGCCGACCTGCTTCTTGAAGAGGATGCCCTGGGTCAGCGGGAAGTGCTTGACCAGGTTGCGGACCTGGAGGATCGGCTCCCCCTTGTCGACCTTCCGGTCGATGGCGGCCTCGACCGCGGCCACGTCCCCGGCGCCGTCCACGGCGGCCTCGTCCTTCTTGATGGGCTCAGCCATGGATCTGCTCCTTCCAGAAATGGCAGGCGCTGACACGGCCGACCAGCTCGGTGCCGTCCTGCTCGCTCACCGGCACGAGGGGCGGCAGCTCGGTACGGCAGATGTCCTGCGCCTTGGGGCAGCGCGGGCTGAAGGCGCAGCCCGTCGGCGGCTTCAGCAGGTTGGGCGGCAGACCCTTGATCGCGTAGAGCTCCTGGCCCTTCTGGTCCAGGCGCGGGATCGAGTCCAGCAGACCGCGGGTGTACGGGTGCGCCGGGCGCTTGTACAGCTCGTGGACCGGGGCCTGCTCGACGATCCGGCCCGCGTACATGACCGCGATCTTGTCCGCGACGTCGGCGACCACGCCGAGGTCGTGGGTGATCAGGATCAGGCCCATGTGGTACTCGGCCTGAAGCTCCGCCAGCAGGTCCATGACCTGCGCCTGGACGGTCACGTCGAGGGCGGTGGTGGGCTCGTCCGCGATGATCAGGTCCGGCTCCAGGGCCAGCGCCATCGCGATCATGATGCGCTGGCGCATACCGCCGGAGAACTGGTGCGGGTAGTCGCCGACCCTGCTCTTGGCGGCCGGGATCTTCACCCGGTCCATCAGCTCGATGGCCTTGGCCTTGGCGTCCTTCTTGGACATGCCCTGGTGGACGCGGAACATCTCGCCGAGCTGGTTGCCGACGGAGAAGACCGGGTTCAGCGCGGAGAGCGCGTCCTGGAAGATCATCGCCATCTTGGGGCCGCGCAGCTTGCGCCGCTCGGCCTCCGGGAGCTGGAGGATGTCCTGCCCCTTGAAGAGGATCTCGCCCTTGGCGACCCGCCCGGGGGGCGAGTCGAGGATGCCCATGATCGCCTGGGCGGTCACGGACTTGCCGGAGCCGGACTCGCCGAGGACGGCGAGGGTCTCGCCGGCCTTGACGCTGTAGTTGACGCCGTTGACCGCCTTGACGATGCCTTCGCGGGTCTTGAACTCGACGTGCAGGTCACGCACTTCGAGCACGGGCGTCTCGTCGTCCGCGCCGCGCTGTGCGGGCACGTCGGCGGTGACGTGGGAAGTAGTCATGGTGTGGTGCCGCCCTCTCAGCGCAGCTTCGGGTCAAGGGCGTCGCGCAGCCCGTCACCGACGAAAACGAAACCAAGGACCGTCAGGACGATCGCGATGGACGGGTAGACCCACAGGTAGTCCTTGACCCCGAGGAAGTCGCGGCCGGCGGAGAGCATGTTGCCCCACTCGGCGACCTCCGGGCTGACGCCGACGCCCAGGAAGGACAGGGCGGCCTCGGCCACGATCGCGCTGCCGACGCTGAAGGCGGCGTAGGCCATGACGGCGGCGATCGAGTTGGGGATGATGTGCCGGACGATGATCCGGGTGGTGCCGGCGCCGAGGGCACGGGCCGCCAGCACGTAGTCCGCCTCACGGACCGACAGGATCGAGCTGCGCAGCAGCCGGGAGACCGTCGGCCAGGAGAAGACCGCCAGCGAGATGACCACCGGGGCGACGCCTCGGCCCATCACGATGATGATGACGATGGCACCGATCAGCAGCGGGAAGGCGAAGAACACGTCGGCGACGCGCATCAGCACCGAGTCGATGGCCTTGCCGAAGTAACCGGCCAGGGCGCCGATGACGACACCGATCAGGCACGCCAGGAAGATCGAGGCGAGACCGATGATGACGGCGATGCGGGCGCCGAAGATGATGCGGGACAGCTGGTCGCGCCCGAGCGCGTCGGTGCCCAGCAGGTGGTCCCCGCCCGGGGCGGCGAGCGTGTTCGCGAGGTCCTGGTGGAGCGGGTCGTACGGAGCGAGCAGCGGCGCGAACGCGGCCGCGAAGAGGAGCAGGCCGACGATGATCAGGCCGACGACCGCCAGCCTGTTGGCCATGAAGCGGTGGCGGATCTCGCCCCACTGCGTGATCCGCTTGATCGCGGGCTCGGCCTCGGCAGGCACGGCCGCCGTTTGAGCGGTCCCCGCCCCCGCGTCGCTCTTGGTGAGCTCGGTCATGGGTGTGACTCCTAGAAGGGGCTGCCTGGGATCAGGCGAGACGGATACGCGGGTCGAGAACCGCGTACAACAGGTCGACGATCAGGTTGAGCAGCACGAACACGGCGACGCCGAAGGTCACCACGCCGATGATGATCGGGTTGTTCTGCTGCTGGACCGCCTGGACAAGGGCGAGGCCGATGCCGTCCCAGTTGAAGATCGCCTCGGTGATCAGGGCGCCGCCCAGGAGCGTGCCGAAGGAGATACCCAGGTACGTGACCACAGGGATGATCGAGTTGCGCATGACGTGCTTGAGGAGCACGGTCCGGCGGGGCAGCCCCTTGGCGACCGCCGTCTTGACGTAGTCGGCCCGCAGCACTTCGAGCATGGTGCCGCGCATGAGCCTGGCGACCAGGGCCGCGTCGAGGATGGCCAGCGTGAAGGCGGGCAGGATCATGGAGTTGAGCGTGCCGTCGGAGATCAGCGGGAACAGGCCCAGGTCCACGACGAAGAACTTCTGCAGCACCATGCCGATGACGAACGACGGGAAGCCGACCGCGAACGTGGTGAGCAGTGTGATCAACACGTCCCAGAACGAGTAGCGGAACAGCGCCGCGATCAGGCCGGCCAGCACACCGATCACGATGTCGATGAGGATGGCGGCGATGGCGAGCTTGGCGGTGTTCGCCAGCTTCGGCTGGAGGATCTCCGTCACCGGACGGCGCTGGGTGAAGTCCTCACCGAGGTCGCCCTGTGCCAGGTTCTTGACGAAGTTCCCGTACTGGACCGGGAGCGGGTCGTTCAGGCCGTAGCGCTCTCTGAGCTCTGCCACCACGGCCGGGTCGCGGGCCTTGTCGCCACCGAGGGAACCCACAGGGTCGCCGGGCAGGATGAACAGGGTAGCGAAGAGAACGATGGTCGCACCGAAGAGGACGACGATCATCTGCCCGAGTCGGCGGATCACATATCTGCCCACGATGCCTCCTTCACATACTGAGCGTGGGGGTGGGCGGCCGCGTCATCCGATCGGGAGAGCGGCCGCATCCGGGCGCCGGAGAAAACGAAGACAGGGGCGCGCCCGGGACTCGGCGAAGGCCGTGGGGGGAGAAGAAGTGACTCCGCCCCCACGGCCTTCGCCTACCTGCCAAGAGGAGGCTCTTACTTCTTGAGCGAGATCTCCGCGAGGGTCGGGTCCTCGAAGAAGTCCATCTTGATGCCGTCGAACTTCTTGGTGTTCACCAGGCGGTACTGCGTGCGCTGCCACAGCGGGACGACGGCCTGGTCGGTGTCGATCGCCAGCTTCTCGGCCTGCTTGTAGAGCTCGGCGCGCTTGGCGGCGTCCTTCTCCTGGCGGGCCTGGTCGAGCAGCTCGTCGAACTTCGGGTTCGAGTAGCGGCTGCGGTTGTCGCCCTGCGCCTTGCCGGTCGCCGGGTCCTCACCGATGCCCGCGGTGCTCAGCAGCGGGGCGAGGAAGTTGTCCGCGGTCGGGTAGTCGGCGGTCCACGCCGAACGCCACAGACCGGAGGTCTTCTTCTCCTGCTGGGTGGCCAGGGCCTCCTTGAACGGCTTGCCGTCCAGCTTGACCTCGACGCCCAGGACGTCCTTCAGCTGCTGCGCGACGGCCTGGACCCACTCCTCGTGGCCCGCACCGGTGTTGTAGCCGAAGTTGACGACGGTGCCCGGCTTCAGGCCGCCCTTGGCCGCGAACTCCTTGGCCTTGGCCTTGTCCTGCTTGACACAGGTGGAGCAGACGCCCGCCTGGTACTCGGCGGAGAAGGACGGCGGCAGGAAGGCCGTGGCCGGCTTCTGCATGCCCTGGAAGACGGACTTGGCGATGGCCTCGCGGTCGATCGCGTAGGAGATCGCCTTGCGCGCGTCCGGGTTGTTGAACGGCGCGTTCTGGTTGAAGACGACCAGGTAGTTGATGCCGGAGAAGTCGGCCGAGTACCACTCGCCCTGCGGCTCGAACTTGGCCTTGGCCACCGGCAGCTGCGGCGTGGGCATACGGGCGTAGTCGAACTCGCCCGACTGGAAGCCGGTGTACTCCAGCTGGGAACCGTTGGCCGGGTTCAGGATCTTGAACTCGACGCCGTCCAGCTTGGCCTTCTCCAGGCCGTAGTCGTCGTTGCGGACGAGGCTGATCGACTGGTTGTGGTTCCAGCTGCCCTTCATCTTGAAGGCGCCGTTGCCGATCGGGGCGTCGTTGAACTTCTTGTTGTCACCGGCGCCGGCGACCTTCGGGACCGGGCTGAAGGCCGCGTGGGCGGTCTTCTTGTCGAACTCGAAGTCGGCCTTGTCCAGCTCGACCTTGAGGGTGTTGGCGTCCGGGGCCGACAGACCGGCGAACTTGTCGGACTTGCCGCCCTTCAGGGCGTCGTAGCCCTTGATGCCGGCCATGTGGTACGAGACGTCGGAGGCGGAGGCCTTGGCGGCGACACGGGTCCAGCCGCGGATGAACGCCTCGGCGTCGACGACCTCACCGTTGGTGAACTTGGTGCCGGCCTTGATCTTGAAGATCCAGGTCTTGCCGTCCGTGGACGTGCCGGACTCGGCGAGCTTCGGGATGAGCTTGCCGTCGACGGAGACGTCGTAGAGCTGGGTGAACAGGGCGCGGGCGATGACCATGCCCTCGGACTCCTGGGCGTTCACCGGGTCGATGGCGGTGGGCTCGGTGATGCCCATGCGGAACACGCCGCCGCCCTTGGCATCGCTGCCCTTGTTGTCGTTGCCCCCGCCACAGGCGGTCGCTGCCAGGGCGACGACGATCGCGCCCACTACCCACTTGGCGCTCTTGGCACCGCGCATGGGTTCCTCCTCATGAGTCCACTTGTCACTACAAGAGGGGCACTTCAAGAGGTTCACCGGCACCCCTGCCGGCGATGACTCACGTACCCCGAGTGTGCTCGTGAGTCGACACTCCCCACAGTGCGTGACCCATTGACCCGAGCTCAATGGAGCCAACTATTAAGTACGTACGAGCTGTAAACCACAGTTAAGTGGTCTCGTTTTGACAACATCAAGAGGGCCGCCGCGACCGAAATCCGGACAAAGCGATCCCAGACAGACACCCCCGAAACGGACCGTTAACGCACACTCCGGAGAGCGACGTCCGGAAATCGGACATCTCGCAGAGATAAGAGCTTGACTCGGCCGGATCCGCGGTACAGCCAGCCCGGACGGCCCCGGGAAGCGGAGCCTCCCCCTCAACTCCCCCGCCATGCTCAGAAGTTACTCAAATCCCTTCTCCCCCGCAGCCGGGCTCGGCAAGACTCCCGGTCGACCCGTTGACCGCGGGTCACGTTCGCCACACCGACCATGTGGCACCACGGAGGGGAACCCATGCGCAACAAGATCACGGCGGGACTCATGACCACCTGCCTCTCGGCGGCCACTCTGGCGCTGCTGCCCGCCGGCAACGCCCAGGCCGCGGAGATGATGTGCAACCCGGGGTCCGTGAAGTACACCTGGTCCACGGTGAGCAAGACCCCGACCATCACTCACCGCAGGGCCATCGAGCACTACACCGGCGGCACGATCACCAAGACCGTCAGCGCGCAGGTCGTCACCACCCTCACGGCCTCCGTCACCGCCACCGCGGGCGCCGAGGTCAGCGGCAACGTCGCCCTCGTCAGCCTCGGCGGGAAGGTGGGCCTGGAGCTCAAGGCCGAGGGCTCGCGGACCAACACCCGGACCGAGTCCATCACCCACCGTCTGACCCAGCGCGGCAAGTACGTCCTGTACGCGGGCACGACCAAGACCCAGGGCTACTACACCCAGTTCCGCTGCGACCGCGGCACCCGCTGGGTGAACACCGGCAACTACGGCAAGGCCGTCAGCTTCACCGTCACCACCGAGGGCGGTCTGCGCTGCGGCACCTCCGTCCCGGCCGGCAGCCTCGCCTCGTACGCCAAGCGGTACTGCTGACCCGGCCGACCCCGGGGACGCGCACCGTCCACAACGCCGCACGCCCGGCCGGGAGACCCCGGTCGGGCGTGCGGTGCGTTCGGCAGGCTCAGCCGTTCTTGGCGCGGGAGGCGGTACGACCGCGCTCCTTCTGGTCCAGGACGACCTTGCGGATGCGCACGGCCTCCGGGGTGACCTCGACGCACTCGTCGTCGCGGCAGAACTCCAGCGACTGCTCCAGCGAGAGCTTGCGCGGCGGGACGATCGCCTCGAAGGAGTCGGCGGAGGAGGAGCGCATGTTGGTGAGCTTCTTCTCCTTGGTGATGTTCACGTCCATGTCGTCGGAGCGGGAGTTCTCACCGACGATCATGCCCTCGTAGACCTCGGTGCCCGGGTCCACGAAGAGGACGCCGCGCTCCTGGAGGTTGGTCATCGCGAAGGCGGTGACCGCACCGGCGCGGTCGGCGACCAGGGAGCCGTTGTTACGGGTCTGCAGCGGGCCGAACCACGGCTCGTGGCCCTCGTGGATCGAGTGGGCGATGCCCGTGCCGCGGGTGTTGGTGAGGAACTCCGTACGGAAGCCGATGAGGCCACGGGACGGAACGACGAACTCCATGCGGACCCAGCCGGAGCCGTGGTTCGACATGTTGTCCATGCGGCCCTTGCGGACGCCCATGAGCTGCGTGACCGCGCCCATGTGCTCCTCGGGGACGTCGACCGTGAGGCGCTCGACGGGCTCGTGGATCTTGCCGTCGACCTCCTTGGTGACGACCTGCGGCTTGCCGATGGTGAGCTCGAAGCCCTCGCGGCGCATCTGCTCGACCAGGATGGCGAGCGCGAGCTCACCACGGCCCTGGACCTCCCAGGCGTCGGGACGCTCGGTGTCGAGGACGCGGAGCGAGACGTTGCCGACGAGCTCGCGGTCCAGGCGGTCCTTCACCTGGCGGGCGGTGACCTTGCGGTCCTTGACCGCGGCCTTGGCGTCCGCGCCCTTGCCGGTGCCGCCACGGCCGACGAGCGGCGAGGTGTTGGTGCCGATGACCATGGAGATGGCGGGCTGGTCGACCGTGATCAGCGGCAGCGCGATCGGGTTCTCCGGGTCGGCCAGGGTCTCGCCGATCATGATGTCCGGGATGCCGGCGACGGCGCAGATGTCACCGGGGCCGGCGACCTCGGCCGGCTTGCGGGTGAGCGCCTCGGTCATCATCAGCTCGGTGATGCGGACGTTGGAGATCGTGCCGTCCCGCTTGATCCACGCGACCGTCTGGCCCTTGCGCAGCTCGCCCTGCTCGACGCGGAGCAGCGCGATGCGGCCGAGGAAGTTGTCGGCGTCGAGGTTGGTGACGTGGGCCTGGAGCGGCGCCTCCTCGTCGTACGACGGGGCCGGGACGTGCTCCAGGATGGTGGAGAAGAAGGGCTCCAGGTTGTCGGAGTCCTGCGGGACCGTGCCGTCCGCCGGCTTGGTCAGCGAGGCGATGCCGTCGCGGCCGCAGGCGTAGACGATCGGGAACTCGATCTGGTCCTCGTCCGCGTCCAGGTCGAGGAAGAGGTCGTAGGTCTCGTTGACGACCTCGTCGATCCGGGAGTCCGGGCGGTCCGTCTTGTTGATGCAGAGGATGACGGGCTTGCGCTGCTGGAGGGCCTTGCGCAGCACGAAGCGGGTCTGCGGGAGCGGACCCTCGGAGGCGTCCACCAGGAGGACGACGGCGTCGACCATCGACAGACCGCGCTCGACCTCGCCACCGAAGTCGGCGTGGCCGGGGGTGTCGATGATGTTGATCGTGATCGGGGCCCCGCCGTCCTTGGGGTGGTACTTCACCGCCGTGTTCTTGGCGAGGATCGTGATGCCCTTCTCACGCTCCAGGTCGTTCGAGTCCATCATGCGGTCGTCGAGCTGCTGGTGGGCGGCGAAGGCACCGGCCTGCTTGAGCATGGCGTCGACGATGGTCGTCTTGCCATGGTCGACGTGGGCGACGATGGCGACGTTACGGATGTCGTGGCGCGTGGGCATGGGTGCTTGCGCTTCTCTCGGATCGTGGGATGCGGCGTCAGTTCCTCGTACGCCCGCCGGGCGGACGCGCCACGGCTATGTCCTATGGTACGGGGCTGCCGTGCAAGGGGCTTCCCCGGCCAAGATCCGAGTGGTAGTCCTGAGGGTTTTCAAGGGTGTGGGGGGTCGTGCGGGGGTGGTGCGACCGGGTCAAGGGGTCGACGCGATCCTGCCCGCCGGGATCACCGGCGGGCAAGGAACTTGAGCAGCTTCTGAGATTGTGACCAGCGGTTTCGGAGGTTTCAGCGGTTTCGTTCGGCGCCGCCGGAGGACGCGGGCTTCTTGAAGCCGATGTCCTGGTAGCGGGGGGTGGCGAGGCCCCAGGCACCGGCGTTCACGAGATCGGCCCTGGCGGCGACGAGCTGCGGGCGCTGGTAGAGGGGGATGGATCCGGCCGCGGCCCAGATCCGGGCGTCGGCCTGGCGCACCAGCTCGCGGGCCTCCTCCTCGTCGAGCGTCCCCGCCGCCTGGTCGAACAGCTGGTCGATGCGGTCGGTGCCGACCCGGGAGTAGTTCTGCTCGACGAGGAGCGAGCCGTCCGAGGCCGGCTCGGGCTTGGCGAAGATCGGGCGGGCGTCGGTCGCCGGGAAGGCGGAGGCCGGCCAGGAGTAGAGGGCCAGGTCGTAGTCGCCCGAGGCCACGTGGTCCTTGAAGAAGCTCTCGTCGGAGACCTTGACGACCTCGGTGCGGATCCCGACCGCGTCGAGCATCCGGACGATGCGGTCCCCGACCGCCCGCAGCGCCTCGGAGCCGGGCCCGGACGGCAGGACGAAGCGGAGGCTGAGGGCCTTGCCGTCCTTGCCGAGGGCCTTGGCGGCGTCGGGGACGGTCACGGGGGCGGCGGTGCCGCGCGGGGCGTAGGCGCCGGCCATCCCGTGGTCCGGCCCGGCGGCGCGCGCGCCGGCGCCGGTCCCGGTGTCGAGGGCCTCGGCGCGGGCGAGGAGCGCGGCGCTCCGGTGGGCGGCGTCGGCGGTCGGGGCGGGGGTGCCGTTCCCGGGGCCGTTCGCGCCGACGGCGGGGGCGGCGGGGCGGTCGCCGGGCTTGTCGTCGCCGACGATGTAGAGGCCCTCGTCGGAGGCGGCGTCGTCGTTCCTCTTCTTGGCGTCGGTGGAGCCCTCGTCCTTCTTCCCGGCCTCCTTCTTCTCCTTCTTCCCGGACTCCTCCTTCTCCGACTCGCTGCCCGCCTTGGTGCCGGCGGGCTTCCGGAGCGCGCCGCCCGGGACCCAGCCGGCGTCGGCGAGGAGCGCCTGGGCCTCCTTGGTGTCCTGCTCGCCGAGCGCGTCGCTGCTGTCCGCGTACGCCGCCTGGCCCGCGAGGGCGAGGTGGCTGCCGGGGGGCTTGGCGGGGAGGCCGAGGGGCTTCAGTACGGATTCGGCCAGTTCCTGGCGGTTGATGGCGCGGGCCACCGCGCGCCGGACCCGCTCGTCGGCCAGCGGGCCGGACTCGCCGTTGAGCGAGAGCTGGGTGTAGGCGGGCTCCAGGGACTTGCGGACCACGTACTTCGCCAGGGCGTCCTGGGCGCGCGCGTACCGGTCGACCGCCTCCTGGTTCTTCTTGCGGGCGGCCTTGACCTCCGCCGCCTTCTCGTCGTCGGAGCCGTGGGCGAGGGCCCAGGACCGCAGGGCCTTGGCGGGGGTGATCGCGGCGCCGGGGCCGTGGGCGAGGGCGGCCTGGGCGCCGTTCCGGCCGGCGCGGGCGTCCCGGAGGGCGAGGGCGATCCGATCGGCGGTGGACCGGTCGATCTCGGCCAGGTCGAGGCTGCCCGCGGCGAGCGCGTCGGCCCGTTCGGCGCGGGGGACGGCCTTGAGGACGAGGGTGTCGAGCTTGGACTGCTGCCCCCACCAGCGGGGGTTGCGGGTGAGGGTGACGTCGCCGCTCTTCCGGTCGATCCCCTTGAGCAGGAACGGTCCTGCGGTGGCCTTGAGGGTGGTGCGCGCCCCGTCGTTGAAGGAGTTCGGGGAGCCCATCACCTGCTTGGGGTAGAGGGGCGTGAAGAGGGACTGCCAGTCGGCGTAGGGCTTGGCGAAGGTGACCCGCACCTCCAGGTCGTTCTTGCCCCGCTCGATCTTCTCGATCCGCTCGTAGCCGGAGTTGCGGGCGGTCCAGTACGCGGTGTCGCGGCCGCTCAGCGCGCGCCACTGGGCCACGAAGTCCGGGGCGCCGATCTCGCGGCCGTCGCTCCACACCGCCTGCTGGTTGAGCTTGTAGAGGACGACCTGCTTGGGCTCGGTCTCGATGACCTGCGCGGACTCCAGGTAGTCGGGGTCGATCCGCGGGCGGCCGCGCTCGTCGAGCGTGTAGAGGGAGGGGAGCACGGCTCCGGCGATGCGCGAGGTGGTGCCGTCGGCGTCGGCCTGGAAGGCGTTGAGCGTGGTGGGCAGGGCGTCGACGGCCCAGCGGAGGGTGCCGCCGTCGGCGACCCGGTCGCGTGCCGCGGGCGCGTTGTCCTGGGCCGCGACGGGCGCCTCGTCGGCCTCGTCGCCGGAGCTGCAGCCGGCGAGGACGGTGACGGCGAGGACCGCGCTGGTCAGGGTCGCGACGGAGCGGAGCGTGCGGGAGCGGGGGCTCCTGGAGCATGTCCTCCCGCGTGGGGCGCCGATCTGGGACATGACTTGTACCCCTTCGTCCAGATTTATTCCATTTGGAGATGATCAGACCTATTGCTCATACACTGAAAAGGACGGACCGGATTCGGCCACGGCGACACGGCGGTCCGACCGGCAAACCCCACTCGTGCGGCCCAACCACCCGCGCACACGGCTTCCCAAGCGGGATGTGACGCGCGACACTCACGAAGGTGAGGGCAACCATGTCCGTTCAGGACGATCTGGCGGCCGTCAGGCGCCGCCTGCAGGACCTGGAACACACGGTCGAAGAGCTGGAACGCCGCGTCGGGACGGGGCAGACCGCGCCTCCCGCGCCCGCCTCCGGCCGCGCCGCGAGCATGGTGACCATCCCCGACGCCCCGTACGACGCCGGGCAGTGGACCGACGTCGACGACGAGGGCCTGGGAGCACGCGACCGCCACGCGCCGTAGAGCCGAGGAGGCCCTGTTGGCCACAGGTACGGAACCCCCGAGGAGCCACGGAGCCGCGACGGGGGTGCGCTCCCCGGGGCGCGCCGCCATCGCGGCCCGCCATCTGCGCACCGACCGCTGGTGGCTCTCCCCCGCCGCCACCGCGGTCGGCCTGCTCGCCTTCGTCGCGTACTCGACGTGGCGGGCGTTCGCGAACGCCGACTACTACTCCGCCCCCTACGTCTCCCCGTTCTACTCGCCCTGCCTCGCGGAGAACTGCGTCCCCATGCGCGGCGGGCCGAACTGGGAGGTCTTCGGCAGCTGGTGGGGGCTCTCCCCCGCCCTGCTGATCCTCGTCTTCCCGCTGGGCTTCCGGCTGACCTGCTACTACTACCGCAAGGCGTACTACCGGGGGTTCTGGGCGGCTCCCCCGGCCTGCGCGGTCGCCGAACCCCACCGCGCGTACACCGGCGAGACCCGCTTCCCGCTGCTCCTGCAGAACCTCCACCGGTACTTCTTCTACGCGGCGCTGCCGGTGGCCGGAATCCTCACGTACGACACCGCGCTGACCTTCCGGGACACCGACTACGCATGGGGCCACGCCGGGCTCG
This sequence comes from Streptomyces sp. NPDC053513, assembly GCF_044544765.1. NCBI lineage: Bacteria > Bacillati > Actinomycetota > Actinomycetes > Kitasatosporales > Streptomycetaceae > Streptomyces > Streptomyces sp. NPDC053513. The sequence continues at coordinate 12,401 of NZ_JBITXP010000009.1, read as the reverse complement.
GAACGCTGGTCTTCCTCGTCAACATCGTCCTCATCTGGGCGTACACCCTCTCCTGCCACTCCTGCCGGCACATCGTCGGCGGCCGTCTGAAGCACTTCTCGAAGCACCCCGTCCGCTACCGGCTGTGGACCTGGGTGGGGCGCCTGAACCGGCGTCACATGCAACTCGCCTGGGCGTCGCTGATCAGCGTCGCCGTCTGCGACCTGTACGTGTACCTGCTCGCCACTGGCGCCTTCGACGACCCGAGGTTCTTCTGACATGAGTCCTGTGAGCTCCGTGGAACGGCAGCGGTGGGACGTGGTCGTGGTCGGCGCGGGCGGCGCCGGACTGCGGGCCGCGATCGAGGCGCGCCGGGCCGGCGCGCGCACCGCCGTCATCTGCAAGTCCCTCTTCGGCAAGGCGCACACGGTGATGGCCGAGGGCGGCATCGCCGCCTCCATGGCGAACGCCAACGAGCACGACGACTGGAAGACGCACTTCCGGGACACCATGCGCGGCGGGAAGTTCCTCAACCAGTGGCGGATGGCCGAGCTGCACGCCCAGGAGGCCCCCGAGCGGGTCTGGGAGCTGGAGACCTGGGGCGCGCTCTTCGACCGGACCCCGGACGGCCGGATCTCGCAGCGCAACTTCGGCGGCCACGAGTACCCCCGGCTCGCGCACGTCGGCGACCGCACCGGTCTCGAACTGCTGCGGACCCTCCAGCAGAAGGTGGTCGCACTCCAGCAGGAGGACCACCGGGAGACCGGTGACCACGAGGCGCGCCTGAAGGTCTTCCAGGAGTTCACCGTCACCCGGATCCTCAAGGACGGCTCGGGCAACGTCGCCGGGGTCTTCTGCTACGAGCGGGAGAGCGGGCGCTTCCTCGTCCTGGAGGCGCCCGCGGTCGTCCTCGCGACCGGCGGCATCGGCAAGTCCTTCAAGGTGACCTCGAACTCCTGGGAGTACACGGGCGACGGCCACGCGCTGGCCCTGCTCGCGGGGGCGCCCCTGGTGAACATGGAGTTCGTGCAGTTCCATCCGACCGGCATGGTCTGGCCGCCGTCGGTGAAGGGGATCCTGGTCACCGAGTCCGTGCGCGGCGACGGCGGGGTGCTGCGGAACTCCGAGGGCCGGCGCTTCATGTTCGACTACGTCCCCGACGTCTTCAAGGAGAAGTACGCCGAGTCGGAGGAGGAGGGCGACCGCTGGTACGACGACCCCGACCACAACCGGCGCCCGCCCGAGCTGCTGCCGCGCGACGAGGTGGCGCGGGCCATCAACGCCGAGGTGAAGGCGGGCCGGGGCTCCCCGCACGGCGGGGTCTTCCTGGACGTGTCGACCCGGATGCCGGCGGAGACGATCCGGCGCCGGCTGCCCTCGATGTACCACCAGTTCAAGGAGCTGGCGGACGTCGACATCACGGCCGAGGCGATGGAGGTCGGGCCGACCTGCCACTACGTGATGGGCGGCGTCGCCGTCGACTCCGAGACGGCCGCCGCCCCCGGGGTGCCCGGGCTCTTCGCGGCCGGCGAGGTCGCGGGCGGGATGCACGGCTCCAACCGGCTCGGCGGGAACTCCCTCTCCGACCTGCTGGTCTTCGGCCGCCGGGCCGGGCTGCACGCGGCGGAGTACGCGATGTCGGGGGCCGGCGGCGGAGTCGTCGAGGACGACGTGGCCGCCGCGCGGGCGGAGGCGCTGGCCCCGTTCCGCGACGGGCCCTCCGAGAACCCGTACACGCTCCACCAGGAGCTCCAGCAGACGATGAACGACCTCGTCGGGATCATCCGGCGGGAGGGCGAGATGGCCGAGGCCCTGGAGCGGATCGCCGCGCTGCGGGAGCGGGCCGGGCGGATCGCGGTCGAGGGGCACCGGCAGTTCAACCCCGGCTGGCACCTCGCCCTCGACCTGCGGAACATGCTGCTGGTCGGCGAGTGCGTCGCCCGGGCCGCCCTGGAGCGCACCGAGTCCCGGGGCGGGCACACCCGCGAGGACCGGCCCGTGATGGAGCGGTCCTGGCGCCCGGTGAACCTGCTCTGCCGGGCTTCCGGAGGGGGCGGGATCGAGCTGGAGCGGGTGCGCACCGAGCCCATCCGGCCCGATCTGCTGGCCCTCTTCGAGAAGGAGGAGCTGGCGAAGTACCTGGCGGAGGAGGAGCTGGACGCATGAGCACGTATCAGGCCCGCTTCCGGATCTGGCGCGGCGACGCCGACGGCGGGGAACTCACCGACTACACCGTCGAGGTGCACGACGGCGAGGTGGTCCTCGACATCGTGCACCGGCTCCAGGCCACCCAGACCCCCGACCTGGCCGTCCGCTGGAACTGCAAGGCGGGCAAGTGCGGGTCGTGCTCGGCCGAGATCAACGGCCGGCCCCGGCTGATGTGCATGACCCGGATGTCGGTCTTCACGCGGGACGAGGTGGTCACCGTCACCCCGATGCGGGCCTTCCCCGTCGTCCGCGACCTGGTCACCGACGTCTCCTTCAACTACGCGAAGGCCCGGGAGGTCCCGGCGTTCGTCCCGCCCGCCGGGCTCGGCCCCGGCGAGTACCGGATGAAGCAGGAGGACGTCGAGCGCTCGCAGGAGTTCCGGAAGTGCATCGAGTGCTTCCTGTGCCAGGACACCTGTCATGTGGTGCGGGACCACGAGGAGAACAAGGAGGCCTTCGCCGGGCCCCGCTTCCTCATGCGGGTCGCGGAGCTCGACATGCACCCCCTGGACGCGGCGGCGGAGGCCGGGCTCGACCGGCGGCGCACCGCGCAGGAGGAGCACGGCCTCGGCTACTGCAACATCACCAAGTGCTGCACCGAGGTCTGCCCGGAGTCCATCCGGATCACCGACAACGCCCTGATCCCGCTGAAGGAGCGGGTCGTGGACCGGAAGTACGACCCGCTGGTCTGGCTCGGGAAGACGATCGGGCGGCGGAAACCGGGGGCCTAGGCGGCCGTGCCCGCGCCCGCGCTCCAGCGGCCGAGGACCGGCTCGGCGAGGGTGCGGGCGGGGCGGCACAGGGTCTGCCCGTGGAGGTCGAAGAGCTCGTCGCGCGAGGAGAAGCGGCCGAGGTCCGTCCGGAGGTGGGCGGAGAGGTCGCAGGGGGCGGAGCCGGCGCAGGCGGCCGGCGCGTCCCAGTCGACGGTGGTCCGGGCGACGGCCTCGAAGAGCGTCTCCGCCCCGGCGTTGGTGAACCCGCCGCCGTGCCCGTCCGGCGCGAGACCGGTGAACAGCTCGGCGATCGGCACCCAGGTGTCGTCGAGGCGGAACTCCGGCCAGGCGAGGAGGACCTCCTCGGGCACGAAGGCGCGCAGCCTCGGGAACCTCGGGTACCAGAAGGTGCCGTCCACGAGCAGGCCGCGCACCCGGGTCTCCACGCCGAGGGACCGGGCCACCGCCTCCAGGACCGCCATCCGCTGGCTGCACGAGCCGCGCCCGAGCCGCAGCGTGCGCGACACCCGGCGCCGGTCCTCCACGGAGTACACCGGTCGCACGGCGGTGACGAGGATGCCGTGGGCCACCTGGAGCCGGGCGCGGTCGGTGACCGCTCCCCGCGCCTCGGCCTCCCGCAGCACCCGGGCCACGAGCGCGGTCACGAGCGGATGCTCCAGGTCCAGGATCGGGGTGGGCCGGGCGGACCCGGGCACCTCCCGCACCGGTGTGCGCTCGTCACGGGTGCGGACCGGCATCAGCAGACGGCTGGTCATGGCGTACTCCCCCTCGCCCGGCGGCCCGCCCCCGGGGCCGCACGGCACCATCCTCCTCCGCCCGGCCCGGCCCCGGCACGCGGGGTCCCGCTCAGAGCCAGCCCGCGCGGTAGGCCGCCCAGTCCCCCTCCCGCGCCGCGAAGTCGACGTACAGGGCGAGGCCGAACCGCTCGCGGCCGGGGTCGGTGCGGGCGAGGCCGAGTCTCGCGCCCTTGACGGCCGCGGCGACCGTCTCCGCGTTCTCGTGGTGGCCGAGGTCGTCCTCGTGGAAGAAGGGGAGGCCCATCAGCAGGTCGGTCGTCTCGGGGGTCGCCTCCAGGGCGAGGGCCGTCTGCTGGGCGACGTACCCGCCGTAGAGGCTCTCCAGCGGCATCCAGGTGTCGTACGACATGACGGCGATCTGGTCGACGCGCCGGGCGACCTCGCCGAAGAACTCCTGCGACCACCACTTCTCGCTCCCGCTGAGCGCGCCGTTCACCGAGTGCAGGCCCGGCAGCGGGTCGATCTGGTGGGCGGCGACCGAGAGCGGGACCTTGCGGGACCCGGTCAGTCTTCCGAGGTCGTCGAGGAGGGAGAGGTAGTGGCGGTCGTCGGAGTGCAGCGGCTCCAGGTCGAAGTGGACCCCGTCGAAGCCCGCGTCGAGGATCTGCCGGGCCGAGCCCACCACGGCGCGGCGCGCGCCGGCGTCCTCCAGGCGCAGCCCCACGGGCCCTTCGGTGGCCAGGACGTCGCCCAGCCAGGCCTGCACCCGTATCCCGGGCATCGCGCGGTGCAGCCCGTCGACCAGCCAGGCGGCGCGGGGGTACTTCGCCGCCCGCAGGGTGCCGTCGTGCTCCAGGGGCCCGGCGTGCACGTACAGGTCGCGGATCCCGCTGTCCTTCAGCCGCGCGGCGAGGGCCGCGAGGTCGGCGTCCTTCTTCCGTCCGTCGACCCAGGCGTGCCCGATCCAGAAGGCGTCCTTGCCGCGGGTCCTCGTGCCCTCCCCGAGGTCGCCCGTGTAGCTGACGCGCAGGGCCAGGGCCCCGAAGAGCGGGGGCACCACGAGCAGCAGGACGAGACCGAGGACGAACCACCGCCCCCGCCTCCACACACGCCTCAGCCGTCCGTCCATCCGAGCCCCCCGAGAGCCGTCGCGTCACTGGAACCACCGTAGCGGCGGCTACTGACAGTGAGGACGCCGCCCCGGTCGCGAGCTGACATACACGGACATAACCTCCCCCTTGTGACACGAATGGCCACCCGAGCCCTTGTCGCGGTGCTGGTGGCGGCGTGGTGGCTCCTCGTGCCCGCCGTAGGCGCCGCCCACGCCGACGACCCCGTCACCCTGTCCCGGGACGGGCAGATCACCGACCGGGTCGGCGCCCTCGGCGACCGTCGCGCCTCCGTGGTCCAGGCCCTCGACCGGCTCTACGACGCCCGGCGCGTCCAGCTCTTCGTCGTCTACGTACGGGACTTCTCCGGCCGCTCGGGCCAGGACTGGGCCGACGCCACCGCGGAGCGCAACGCGCTCGGCCTCGACGACGTCCTGCTCGCCGTCGCCACCCACGACCGGCGGTACGGCTACTCGGCCGACCCCGGCTCCCGCTTCACCCAGGCCCAGCTCGACGAGGTCGCGCGGACCGCGATCGAACCGGCCCTGCGGCGGAACGACTGGGCCGGCGCCGCCGTCGGCGCGGCGAACGGCTACGCCGCCGTCCTCGCCGGCCGGCCCGTCCCCGCTCCGACGCTCACGCCCGGCCCCGCCGACCCCGGCGCCGCGACCGACGACGGCACCTCGGCGACCGACCTCGTCCTGCCCGTGGTCCTCGTCGGCGGCGCCGGAGCCGTGGCGGCCTACGCGTACGCCAAGCGGCGGCGGCGCGCCGAGACCCGCACCACGCCGCAGGGCGGGCAGGGCTGGGGGCCTCCGAAGGCGCCCGCGCCGCCGTCCCTGGACGAGCTGGACGGGGAGGCCCGCCGGACGCTGGTCGCCACCGACGACGCCGTCCGCACCAGCCAGGAGGAACTCGGCTTCGCCTCCGCCCAGTTCGGCGAGGAGGCGGTGCGCCCCTTCACCGAGGCCGTCGACTTCGCCGAGGAGCAGCTGACGGCCTCGTTCCGGCTGCGGCAGAAGCTCGACGACTCCTTCCCCGAGGACGACCCGACCCGCCGGGCCATGCTGGACGAGATCCTCCGCCGCTGCGCCGAGGCGAACGCGCGCCTCGACGCCGAGACGGAGGACTTCGACCGGCTCCGGGCCCTGGAGCGCACGGCCCCCGAGGCGCTGGCCGCGGTGGAGGCGGCCTTCCGCGAGCAGACCGGGCGGATCGGGGCGGCCGAGGCGGCGCTGACCGCGATGCGCGAGCGGTACGCCGGGACGGCGGCCGCGCCCGTCGCCGGCGGCGTCGAGCAGGCGAAGGACCGGCTCGTGTTCGCGACGACCCACGTCAACCAGGCCCGCCAGCGGATCGACGCCGGTGACAACGGCGGGGCCGCCGTGCACATCCGGGCCGCCGAGGGCGCCGTGGACCAGGCGGCCCGGCTGATCGAGGCGGTGGACCGGCGGGCGCGGGACCTGGACGAGGCCGCGGGGAGGCTGACGCGCGCGCTCGCGGAGACGGACGCGGACCTCGCGGAGGCCCGCGGGCTGTTGAAGGGGACCGCCGAGGAGGTGCCCACGGCCGGCCTCCAGGGCCGGATCGCCCGTGCCGAGACGGTGGCCGCCGAGGTGCGGCGCGGGGTGGACGCCGGGCGGTACGACCCGATCGACGCCCTGCGGCGGGTCGAGGAGGCCGACGCGGCGCTCGACGAGGCGCTGGAGGGCGCGCGGGAGCGGGAGTCGGGGGCGCGACGCGCGCGCGTGCTCCTCGACCAGGTGATGCTGACGGCCCGTTCGGCGATCGGGGCGGCGTCCGACTACATCACCACGCACCGGGGCGCGGTGGGCAGCGAGGCCCGTACGCGCCTGGCCGAGGCACGGCGCCGCTGGGAGAAGGCGCGGTCGCTCGCCGACGCCGACGAGCCGCAGACGGCCCTCGTGGAGGCGCAGCAGGCGGACGATCTGGCCCGGCGCGCCCAGGACCTCGCCGAGCAGGACGTCCGCACGTACGGGAATCCGAACGGCCTGGGCGGTGCGACGGGGGTGGACGGAAGCGGTGGCGGCGGCCTCGGCGGCGCGGTGCTCGGCGGCATCGTCCTCGGCGGGCTGCTCGGCGGCGGGTCCGGCAGGGGAAGGGGTGGCGGGAGCGGCGGGAGCGGCGGGGGCTTCGGGGGCGGAGGTTTCGGCGGCGGGCCCGGCAGCTTCGGCGGCAGCGGCACGCGCGGCCGACTGGGCGGCGGAGGCCGTTTCTGAGTTCCACCGGATCCCCAAGGAGCAGCGCCATGGGCAGCAAGCAGACCGTTCTCGGCCGGGTCACCCAGCTGGCGAAGGCCAACATCAACGCCCTCCTCGACCAGGCGGAGGACCCGCAGAAGATGCTGGACCAGCTGATCCGCGACTACGCGGACAACATCGCGGAGGCGGAGGAGGCGGTGGCCGCGACCATCGGCGACCTCCGGCTGATGGAGCAGGACCACCAGGAGGACGTGGCCGCGGCGAAGGAGTGGGGCGACAAGGCGCTCGCCGCGAGCCGCAAGGCGGACGAACTGCGGGCCGGCGGGCAGACGGCGGAGGCGGACCGCTTCGACAACCTGGCGAAGGTGGCCCTCGGCCGCCAGCTGCAGTCGGAGAAGGAGGCGAAGACCGCCGAGCCGACGATCGCGGCGCAGACCGAGGTGGTGGCGAAGCTCAAGTCCGGCCTGGACCGGATGAAGGTCAGACTCGGCGAGCTGGGGGCCAGGCGCGACGAGCTGGTCGCCCGCGCGAAGTCGGCCCGGGCGCAGAGCCGCATGACGGACGCCGTGCGGAGCGTCGACGTGCTCGACCCGACGAGCGAGCTGAGCCGCTTCGAGGACAAGGTGCGCCGCGAGGAGGCCCGGGTCCTGGGCGAGCAGGAGCTCGCCGCCTCCTCGCTGGACGCCCAGTTCGAGCAGTTGGACGCGCTCGGCGACAGTGCCGAGATCGAGGCCCGGCTGGCCGCGCTCAAGGCCTGATCCCGTACGCGCTCATGGCGTGATCCCGTATCCGCTCAAGTCTGATCCCGGACGTGCTCGGGCCTGATCCCGTATCCGCTCAAGCCTGATCCCGTATCCGCTCAGGCCTGATCCCGTACGCGGGAACGTCTCAGAACGCTCAGAACATGCTGAGGAGCTGCTCCACCGTGGGCTCCGCCGCTCCCTCGCCGTCCGGCAGGGCCAGTTCGAACCAGACGGTCTTGCCCCGCGGGGTGCGGCGGGAGCCCCAGGAGGCGGAGAGCAGCCCGACGAGCTGGAGGCCGCGGCCGCCCTCGTCGGTGTCCCGGGCCCTGCGGCGGCGCGGCTGGACCAGGCCGGAGTCCCAGACCTCGCAGACGAGGGTACGGTCGCGCAGCAGGCGCAGCCGGATCTCGCCCTCGCCGTAGCGCAGGGCGTTGGTGACGAGTTCGCTGACGAGGAGCTCGACGGTGTCGACGAGCGGTTCGAGGTCCCAGGCCGCGAGCTGGGCGCGGGCGAGTTCGCGGGCCCGGCCGACCGAACGGGGTTCCCTGGGCAGCCGCCAGTCGCCGACCGCCTCGCTGGGCAGCCCCTGGATCCTGGCCATGAGGAGGGCGATGTCGTCCTCGCCGTGACCGGTGTCCAGGCTGGTGAGGACCCGGTCGCAGACGTCCTCCAGGGGGCGGGCCGGGTCGGTGAGGGCGCGCCGGAAGGCCTGGAGGCCCTCGTCGAGGGGGTGCTCGCGGGACTCGACGAGTCCGTCGGTGTAGAGGGCAAGGAGGGCGCCCTCGGGCAGTTCGACCTCGACCTCCTCGAAGGGCTCCCCGCCGACGCCGAGCGGCATGCCGGGGGGTACGTCGAGGAGCATGGCCTCCTCGCCGGGTTCGACGAGGACCGGCGGGAGGTGCCCGGCGTTGGCGAAGGTGCAGCGGCGGGTGACCGGGTCGTAGACGGCGTAGACGCAGGTGGCCAGGTAGACCTCGGAGAGCTCGGGTCCCCGGTTCTTGTGGGCGCGGGACTGCTGGGCGCCGATGGGGGCGCCCAGACCGCGGGCGATCTCGTCGAGGTGGGAGAGGACTTCGGCGGGCTCCAGGTCGAGCTGGGCGAGGGTGCGGACGGCGGTGCGGAGCTCGCCCATGGCGACGGCGGCGCGCAGGCCGCGGCCCATGACGTCGCCGATGACGAGGGCGGTGCGGTGGCCGGGGAGTTCGATGACGTCGAACCAGTCGCCGCCGACCTCGGTGGCGGTGGTGCCGGGGAGGTAGCGGCAGGCGATGTCGAGCCCCGCGGCCTCGGGGTCGCCGGGCGGGAGCAGGCTGCGCTGGAGGATGAGGGCCCGCTCGTGCTCGCGGCGGTAGAGGCGCGCGTTGTCGATGCAGACGGCGGCGCGGGCGGCGAGTTCGACGGCGAGGGCCCGGTCGCGCTCCCCGAAGGGCTCGCTGCCCTTGGCGCGGGAGAACTGGACGAGGCCGACGACGGTGTCGTGGGCGGTCATCGGGACGACCAGGGTGGACTGGACGAAGTCCCCGTCGGAGCCCGGGACCGTCCGGATGCGTCCGGTGCGCAGGGCTCCGGCACAGGGCGAGTTGAAGGGGTAGCGGTGGACGGCGCCGACCTCGATGGGTACGGGTCCGCAACAGCCGCCGTCCTGCCCGTGTCCCTCGTCGGTCCTGAGGGGGGTGTCGGAGACGGCGCTGGCGAAGGCGACCCTGCGGAGTTCGGCGCTGCCCGCGCCGTAGCCGACGTCGTGGGAGTTCCCCCAGCGGCCGGGCGGTGCCTCGTCTCCGGTGAGGAGGCCCTGGTAGAGGTCGACGGAGGCGAAGTCGCAGAAGCCGGGGACGGCGACGTCGAGGAGCTCGCGGGCGGTGGCCTCCAGGTCGAGGGAGTTGCCGATGCGGGAGCCGGCCTCGTTGAGCAGGGCGAGGTTGCGGCGGGCGCTGGCGGCCTCCCTGGCGGCGTTGTGCCGGCGGGTGACGTCGATGCCGAGTCCGGCGACCCCGATCGGGCGGCCGGAGCCGCTGTGCACGCGGTAGAGGTTAATGGACCAGTGCCGGCGGTCCCTGGCGCCGGGGGCGGCGCCGACGATCTGGAAGTCGGTGACGGACTCGCCGGTCTCCAGGACCTTCCGGAGGGCGGCGGTCATCCGGTCGGCCTCGGCGCGGCCCAGGTAGTCGTGGACGGTCCGGCCCCGGTGGTCGTCGGCCTCGCCGCCGAAGACGGTGGCGAAGCGCCGGTTGGCCCGCTTCACGGTGAGGTCCGTACCGAAGAGGAGGAAGCCGAAGGGGGATTGGCCGAATATCGCCTGGGAGGCGGCGAGGTCGGTCTCGATGCGGCGCAGGGCGCGCACGTCGACGACGATGCACAGCGCGGCCCGTTCCCCGGTCTGGGTCTCGCTCGGCATGACGTACATCTCGGCGATGCCCCGGGGCCGGTCCTCGCCGGGCATGCGGAAGGGGACGAGGCCCGTCCACTCCTTGCCGTCGAGGATCTCCTTGACCCGGCGGTGGCCGCGCTCCCGCAGGTCGGCGGGCATGAAGGCCTCGACGGGGTCCTTGCCCCTGGCCTCCTCCGCGGTGACCCCGAAGAGGTCCACGGCCCTCCGGCTCCACTGCTCGACGAGGCCGTCGGGCCCGATCGAGAAGGACGCCACCCGGATGTAGTCATAGATGGAGCCGGGCGGGCTGCTCTGCCACACGACGCCGCTCGCCGTCTCAGGTATCTCGCTCACGCGACCGTCCCCTCCAGCTCACCGCACCGGACCGGCCATGCCCGCAGTATTCAATACGGCAGGCCCCGACGGCACGACGTTCACGATCACAGGGTGGTCTCGTTCATCCCTGGTCGAGTACCGGTGATCGTTGTCCCACCCTGTTTACTCACCAGGGAGAGCCAGCTCGAACCATACGGTTTTGCCCGCCCTTCCTCTACGGGTTCCCCAGCGGCGAGCGGAACAGGCAACGAGCGCGAGGCCCCGGCCCCCCTCGTCGTCGGGCCCCGGGATCCGCTCGGTCGGCGGATCCGGAAGCGGATCGGAGACCTCCACCAGGAGCGCCGGCGACTGCGCCGGGTCGGCGCCGCCGTCGTGGGGACGGACGAGCCGGACGCCGATGGGGCCGGAGGCGTACCGCAGCGAGTTGGTCACCAGCTCGCTGACCAGCAGGACGGTCAGATCACCGAGGGTCTTGTCGAGCTCCCAGGCACGCAGGGTCTCGCGCACCGCGTGGCGGGCCGTACGCACGGCGTTCGCCTCCGCCGGGAAGTTCCACTCCGCGCGGTCGCCGTCGGTGTCGATCACACCCGATCACTTCCCCAGCCGTGCGTCAGCGGGAAGGTCCCTACCCCCTCCCAAGGGGTCATTCTGGACATACCCGCTATTTGGGACGGGATATCCCGCCGGGGGCGCCAGCAGGCGCACGGTGGCACGAACGGCGTAGGGACTCAGTCGCGCGCTCCGTCGACGGGGGCCGCCGGCAGTCTCCGCGCGGCCTCGGCGACGGCGGGGCGGTCCTGGTCGAGCCAGTCGACCGAGTCCAGCTCGGCCCGCGCGAGCCAGCGCAGCTCGTCGTGGTCCTCCAGGGGGCGCGGTTCACCGGAGAGCAGCCGGGCGGTCCACACCCGCAGGACGTATCCGGGCTTCAGCGGCCACTCGCCGGGGAGCCGTTCGCCCGGCTCGACCTCGACACCGAGCTCCTCGCGGAGTTCGCGGACCAGGGCCTCTTCCGGGCTCTCGCCCGGTTCGAGCTTGCCGCCGGGCAGTTCCCAGCGGCCGGCGAGCTCGACGGGGGCGCTGCGGCGCGCGGCGAGCAGCCGCCCCCGGTCGTACAGGGCGCCCGCGACGACGACCACGACGCCGGCTCCCTGGCCGGGGCCGGCGTCGCGGTGCTGCTCGTGGGGCGTGGCGGGTTCGGTGGTGCGTTCCGTCATGGGCGCGAGCGTAGCCCGGCCCGGTCGGCGCCCGCCGGGGTCAGAGGGCGGGGCTGCCGATGCGCTCGACCCAGTAGAGCTGCTTGTGGCCGCGGTCGTCGAGACTGTCCGCGATCTTCTGGGCTTCGTCCTTGGTGGCGTACCGCCCCACCCGGTAGCGGTTGCCGTTGTCGTCCTGCCGTATGACGAGCCAGGGAAGGACGGGGCCGCTGTCGGTCATCAGGCTTCTCCCTCCGCCGGTCCGGGTGTCGCTGAGGATCTCCGGGAAACCGCAATCCGCATATGCCGGAGCTTACGCCTGACCTTCACACAGCGGATACGGGTTTTCACAAAGAGGCATGGATCGGCCGGGAACCGACGAAGCGAGGCCGAAGGCCGCACCCCGGACGCCACGACGGGGACGGCCGTCCCCGACATCAGGACGGCCGTCCCCGGCATCGGGACGGAGGGCGTCGCGCCTGCGCCGGGCGCCTCCGCACAGGCGCGAGGGCGGCGCCGGGTACGGGGGGGTGCCCCTATCTCCTTCGTCAAGCTCGGAGAGGATGGGCGTCATGGTGGATGTGGGTCAGGGGCTGGACTTGATGGGTCGCTCGGCGGTGCATTACTGCGCCGTGCAGGGAGACGTTGCTGGCCTGCGGGAGGCGCTGGCGGGCGGTGCGGATCCGGACCTGGCAGACAAGGCAGGCATGACGCCGCTGCATTTCGCCGCGCAGTCCCAGAGCGCGCCCGCGGCTGAGTTGCTGCTGGCGGC